>NZ_JAFKPJ010000001.1:0-408700 GCF_019633765.1 Bacteroides sp. 11BF | reverse complement strand
TAACCTATTACTATTATGAGCGATTACCCAATGCTCATTTCCAATAAATTACACTCTTTTCGTAACTTCTCACCGCAAAAATACGATTTAAATTTGGATTATTCCCTATTTAACAAACAAAAAGGGTATCCGTTGTGCGGATACCCCTTCCATTATTTATCGGGCTATTGCCTCAATAAAGTTGTATTATTCCAGAATCACAACGCGGTTCAAGAAGTTCTTGCCAAACATGTTGGCAGTTCCACCGAAGCCTACCAGTTCAAGCTGATCCTTACTTACACCTTCTTTAATAAGTGCATCATAAACAGCCTGTGCACGAGCTTCAGACAACTTCTGGTTCCACTTGGCGCTACCGGTAGCTTTATCTGCATAACCTGCCACCTTATATTTCTTATCCGGATTAGCCTTCAGGATCTTAGCTGCCAACTGAATATTAACCATACCATAGTCGTCAATCTTAGATTTGCCAATCTGGAAGAAGATAGCGCGAGGTCCGGCTACTTCAACCTCCTTCACAACTTCTTTTGTTACAGGTTTCACGTTAGCCAACGCGTTCTTGGCATCAGCCAAGTCAGACTGAGCCTTAGCCAGTTCGCTTCTGTAACGATTCAGTTCTTCATTGATAGCATTCTGGTCTACCTGAGAACCACAAGATACGAATCTCTTGCCACCAAATGTATAAGTTACACCTGCAGTCAGAGAAACAGCGCCGTCGGTATGGGCAGAGCTAATATTACCGAACGGAGAAGGAGAAACCTCGCCTCTTGCTTCAATGTTGATATCTAAATACTTATTGATATTGAACTGTCCAGCCAAACCAACAGAACCGTTGATCAGTGCATTTACTTTATCCTGATTACCATAAGCTTTAGCAAAAGTCAAACCGGGACCAGCAAATACAGAAACTGTGAACAAACGGTCCGGATTGTAACCGCCAATAGCATTCGACAAGTTAAACATACCGTCCGCACGCAGAGTGAAGTAATGTTTATTCTTGCTCTTAATATAAGTATCGGCAGGTTGTCCGTAGTTAGAATACAAGGTAGTCCATGCGCCAGCCACCTGACCACGGATACCCCAAACCGGATTGAACAGTTTACCAACTGACACATTGATCAGCGGAGTTATGGCTTTACCAAAGCCATAATCAAAGTTGTCCGGGTTTACACAACCCTGAGCGCCAACACCTACACTCACAAAGATATTGTCCTTAAAGCTTTCGCTATAGAACGTCTCTTTAGTCTGAGCAGTAGCTGCAGTAGCACCGGCCAACAATAAAGATAATATTACTAATTTACTTTTCATTGTTTTTTGTTTTTAAATATTTCAACTCTTTTAGTTTCTTATTTGCTCCGACCATTCTGCTTACTTCAAATAAATCTTATATGTAAGCCCGCCGGTAAAATATTTCATTCTTTGCAATTCTACCTGCGCATGCAAATGGTTGAAAAGCAAATAGGTAGCACCAAACGCGAAGTCCTTTGCATCATATTCTGCGATTACTGTCAGATCAGGAGCAAAAGATGGAGCATAAGTGAGCCCTCCGGCTAATCCATTCAAGTGGTAATCCACTCTTCGGTTGTACAGATATGACAGATGTACACCTATCTTCTCCTTTCCAACCGGGATATGCTTGGTGGCTGCGACATAAAAACGGCAAAAATAGCCATTACCATCGGCAGAACCTACTTGCCCATCGCCTGACTCAGTATAAGGATCAGAAGTTCCCACTACAACAGCCGGCATGTGCTTCCACAATTGTCCTTCTTTCAAAACTCGCAAACGGGCAGAAAAGTATCTGTCCTGATTCGTAAACTTCTTCTTTCCAACTTTCCAGTCAATCCCTATAGTCTGCGACTGAAACAGCGTACATGTATAGGCTATTTCGAGCCAGGGAAAGATAGTCACGTTCAAAAAGTAATTATACGTATGGTAGTCCCATGTAGGAGGAGTTATCTCCTTATTTAGAAAATTTCCACCGATCATCACTGTCTTATCCCGTTGCATTTCTGCTGACGGAGCATGGAGCAAACCGGTAGTTCCGTACGTCAACTGAGCCGAAAGTGCCAAATGACAGCAAAGGAACAAGCCCATAAGAAGTATCTTTTTCATCATTACCTGCAATTTCTATACTTTCGGTTCAACTCGTACTTTTTAATTCTCAACAATTACTTTTACCTCTGATTAGTCGTTAGATCCACCACCGGCGTTCGGGTTGAAGCCGTGAGAGTCATGAGAATCGTGAGAATCGTGGCTGTAATAGTTAGGATAGATCATTACGCTGTTCTGGTAAGAAACGATACCCTCATAATATTTGCCAGAGATCAGGAATGTCAGCTTCTTAGAAATCAATTGTCCTTTAACTCTATAGCCAATAATACCATAACCGCTCAATACGCTGATCTTAGCATAACCAACCTTCTGTACGAAACCGGCATTCTTATTCAAAGCTTTAGCAGCATTTGCAAGGAAAGCAGCCTGAATATCAGTAGAAACAGCGCCTTCTGCTCTTGTTGCAGGAGCAGCCACTTCTTTTACATCACCTGTAAGTTCACAACCTTCATTGTAGAAGTAAGGAACCAAGATAGCGGCATCTTTAACAGAGTTTGCAAATTCAAACGGAGTAGTAACCAAGATCGATCCATCAGCCTGAGCCTCAGCAACAGTAGTTCCAGTAGTTACGTCACCGGTCAACTCTTTTGTAGTTTCCAGACCAGCCTTTTCCTCAGCTGTAGCTGTTGCACCATCCCACATATTCTTAACTGTTTCAGCAGAAGGTTTAGCTTCTTCAGCTGCTTTAGTTACCAATGCTCCGGCTTCAGATTCAGTAACATCAGTCTTAGGGTCAGTCGGAGAAACTACCGGAGGAATAGTTGCTGCTTCAACAGAAACCAAAGCAACGTCTACAGTAGCAACACTTGTCTGACCGTCACTAACCTGGTTCAGGTATACTTGTCTTGTTACAGAATAATAACCGGTTGCAGAAACTTCCAAGCTATATCCTTCTGCTTTATAAGTAACTTCTTTGTTGAATGTAGCTCCAACTGATTCGCCACCCAATGTAACTTTAGCAGTAGTCAAAACCTGACCTGTAGTTGCGTCAGTAATAGTACCGGCAATATAATACTTTGCAGGGGCTGGTTTTGTTGCTTCATCAACTTCTGCTTTCTCGTAGCAGCTTGTAAACAGTGTACCGCAAACTGCCAAAACGGCTAACGCTAACTTAGCGCCATTACCGAAAAATTTACTTTTCATTTTCATCTCAATAAAATTAAAAATTTAATAATTCTGATTTTACAAAATATGGATTAAAACTATTATCATTCATTACATTATCACTTGCCTGAGAGTTATACCCTTTACCATATATACGTTCATTACCCGCATTATATTGGAATCCGAAATTATTAGGCATTACTCTTGGGATATACCCCTTTCTCTTATATTTGTATGGAGGCAAAGCTATCTGAAACAAGAAGCCTCCATTCAGTCCTTTATTACCTGCATGTTGCACTTTCATTCCATAAAAGCCAATAGAGGCATAGCGAAAATGGCGAACCATATCAAAACGGACTCCATATTCTTCCTCCAAATATCGCTCTCCTTTTAAACTAAACTGTGTATTGTATTTCGGCCAATAGAAATTAGCTCCGATAGAACCGGTCAGAGTCCATTTGGTACCATGATAAAAGACCCAATCTTCAAAATACCCTCTTCCGGTATACCCGATACGCGCATCTACTGAAAAGCGCTCATCTTTAAAGAAGTGTTTTGCTTTTAAATCACCTCCCCAGCGAAACTTATTAAAAAATCCGACTGAGGCGGTCAGAAATGTGCGTTGAGGCAAACGCACTGTCTGTGACAAAGTCACAAATCCGGGACGGATCTGCTTATACCTTTGACCATAATCATTATAGATAGGGAAAATCACTTGTCCGGTCAGTTTCATTCCCTTCCACAAAGAAACTTCTATAGCAGGAGAGACATTAACCACAATTTCATAGACCTTAGACAAAATATAGTTTCTGAACAATAATTCCGGATATACCACTATATCTACTTTAAACAAAGAACTGTTTTGCTTCTTAATACGCCTTGCCTGCTTCCATCCTTCTCCTAAGTCATAACTCACATTCCAGTCAGCCCGACTGGCTTCAGCAACACTATCTCCCTTCATTGGTTGATAATAGAGAGATATCTGAGGTATATTATTGTCCAAAACTATTAACCTACATGGCTTATTTTCGGGTAAACCCATCTTTTGAATCAAATCAACAGCTTTACCTATTCCGACTCCTTCAAGACGATAGGCTGAATTCTGTATCACAAAAACCCGTTCCTCATTATCTTCTGTCCACCCTACATTCTCAAATCCCATTTTCACCAGTGCGTCAACAGTAGCCTCTCCTGTTTGACATACACCTTTTAAGGGGAGTAAACAGAATGATATGAGTAAAATTCTGAGCAAAGTAGCGTCAATTGTTATGTTTTTCCTCATGTAAGGGCTTTTGTGATTCATTTGTTTGCTTTAAAACTTATGTATCCTAAAAATTATAGATACAAAATATGGTGCAAAAATAGACACAATTTTAATAATACCAAAGAGTTTTACATGTTTTTTCGCAGAGTTGTATCAGTTTTTTTTCATTCAAAATCCTGCTTACTTAAAAATAGACCAGAAAAACCATTTATAATCTTAAATAATATCCATCATATATTTTAGAATCACTAATAGAGCAAGTTATATAAATAAAGAAATGATAAAATAAAATAGAAATATATATTAATACTAAATTTCCAATAGGATACCTCTATATTACAAATTTACTAAATCCGGGTAAAATCAAGTAGTAGCTAATCTAACCAAATGCACAATTATTAACAACTAAAACAAAAATGCATCGGCAAGACCAGTATACATATAATAATGTATTCATATATTAATATAAACCTACTATATAAAGCAGTTGAATTAACAATGTTAGCTACAAAAGCAGCCAATTATATTCTTAGATTTACGAAGTTAACCTTATGTATTTACGAAGTAAATATCTTGCGTTTACGAAGTTAACTTTAACACAGTGTTAAAGTTAACTTCGTAAACGCAAGATATTAGTATTTAATGTCACTGTTTGTCAACATCTTACGTTTCATTGGCTTTTTATCGTTACTCCGCAACATTCAGGCATAAGATTGAGGTTCACATTTTGCAACTACATACCCGAACCATTTATCACCCTCTCAAGTTATATCCGGAATCAGATCAATAGCTTTCTCTTTACTTTCATCTACTATCTTGGCATATATTTGAGTTGTTTGAATGTTAGTGTGCCCCAGGAGTTTGGACACGGTATAAAGATCAGCACCAAGAGTAATCATCATCGTGGCATGAGTATGGCGTGCCGAATGAAACGTGATATGTTTTTGAATGCCGGCTTTAGCAGCCCATCTTGGCAATATCTCATTAGTCCTTCCTAAACTGATCAGTCCTTTGAATACTTTCTCTGTATCCTGAGCCTTCCCACGGACTGGGAGTTGTTTTAAAGCTTCATTACTCAAAGGAAGCGAAAGGATTTCCTGAGTTTTCTGTTGTGTCATATGCAATTCTATTTTCCCTATCTTATTTTTTTTCAGATTTCCCCATGTAAGTGCCACTATATCACTATGTCTCAACCCACAAAAACAACTAAACAGAAAAGCCCTCTTCAAAGTCTTATTATGAAAATCTGTTTGCGATAATGTTTTAACTTCATCAATAGTTAAAAAGGCCCTTTCGGTTCTTTTACGTTTAGGCTTTTCTTCTTTTTTTATCTTATCCATCGGGTTTGAGATTATAATTTCATCAATTATGGCACTATTAAGGCAATAATGAAAAACTTTATAATAATATACCTGAGTATTGGCATTTATATGCTTTATACTTTTGCAATGCTTCTGAGTTGCAGTTTTCAAGTACTCAATAAAGCCGAGTATATACTTTTTATCTATCTGCCTAAGCTTAATACCTAATTTATCATAACGCTGGAGATGATATATCAAAGTATACATAGACACTTTTCTTGAAGTTTTTTCTATATCCCTGTCTGCCAAATACTTTATATAGTCTATCAGTGTTATATCCTTTTTCTCCTTTTGATGGTTAAAGCCATATATTCCATTCTGCAATTCTACAATTCTTTGAGCTTTCACCGCATTAGCAAGCTTCATAGTACTCTGATTTAAATCTTTGTCTTCCCGCGTATGCTCAGGTATTATATATAACTTTAAAAACTCATATTGTCTCTTTCCATCTATATATATATCTAAATATATAGACTCACAACCATTCGACAGACACTTGGTTCTAATTCTAACCGGTTCTTTAATCCTTACTTCTTTTTTCATATTATTTGTTTGCATGTTATTAGTTATAAATATAGACATTATTTCGTTACAAGTAACAAACAGGTAACAAAAGTCTCAGAAAAAAGATTTCTAAAGAAAAATGATTAAACGATATCTGCCTACGAAACTCAAATAAATCTCTGTTTTCTAATTACTTATCAATTTCACAAAGATTCTTTATGAGTCTTAATTAAAGTGCCAGCTCGGTAACATATATACTTCATGAAAGTAAAGATCAATCAAAATCATAATAAACCAGGCAAAAGCGACATTTACATAAAACACTATATATCAATGACAGACAATCAAACAGCAAGCAAAACCATATTATGCAAACCCATATATCGATTTCCCGAAAGAAAGCCATGTCGAATTATCGTTTTGAATAACAACGTTCCTCAGATTTCTCTTTATTATCAGCCATCTACAAAAGACAGTACCATAGATATTAGCAAACAAGACTGGGAAGTCAGCTATAATCTTGGAAATAGCTGGAACAAAGTAAAAAGGAATAAAAAAAAGAATAGCTCTTTGTATAAAGTAGATATCACAATATATCCGGAATTATCACTAAAAAATCTGGTAATAACGCAAATCTATCAAGTACTTTTCAATTTATCACCCGCCATAGAAGTCTCTTTATGGAGAGGGATGAAATTCACCGCTCAAATGGTGATTCCGGTATACAATGACGGATATGCCAGCAGATACGATAAAGTGCATCCGGGTTTCCTTGAACTATCACAAACGGTTCGTTTACCTTATAACTTATGGGCAACACTGTCTGTAGGTAATTTTAATAATAGCCGATATGGCATTGATTTCAATCTGATTCATCATTTCAACGATGAACGTTTCAGCGTAGAAGGACGTATAGGATATACCGGAACCGGATATTGGGAAGGTTTTACCATGCACTACGGCACAAAGATGCGTACAACATGGTCATTGGGAGGAAGTTTCTATTGGCCCCGCTATAATGTAGAACTAAATGCAAGAGTGGAACAATATCTACTGCAAGAAAAGGCGGTCAGAGTAGAAGCAATCCGGCATTTTCGTTATGCCTCTATCGGCTTTTATGCCATGAAAGCCAAGAATGTAAAAGCCAATGGAGGTTTCCGTTTCCAGATAGCCTTACCTCCTTACCGATATAAACGTAAAGGATATATCCCCCGGATCACACCCTCCAACAATATGGGAATGTCCTATAATGCAGGAAATGAACAATATTACTATAAAATTTATCGGCCGGCACCCGATGACAACATAATGAAGAATAATAGTTTTAATCCATATTTTGTAAAATCTGAGTTATTAAATTTTTAATTTTATTGAGATGAAAATGAAAAGTAAATTTTTCGGTAGTAGCGCTAAATTAGCGTTAACCCTGTTAGCAATGTGCGGTATGTTCGCAAGTTGCTACGAAAAAGATGAGATTGATGTACCTAAAGTGACCGAGCCTACAGCAACAACATATCAAGTTGCAGGTATTGTTGCAGATGCTGAAAGCAATGCTGTGATGGATGGTGTAACGGTAACCAATGTTACAAACTCAAAGTCAATGACCACCGCCGCAGACGGTAAGTATGCTTTGGAAGCCAAAGTAGGAGAAACCAACGTAGTGACTTTTGCAAAGAGCGGCTACAAAACAGTGACAAGCTCTGTATTTGTTACCAAACAGGAAAATGGTTCTATCGTTGCCTATACGATTGATGCCAGAATGGAAAAAGGCAAAGAAACAAAACCGACAATGGATGTAGAATATCAGATTGAAGGTTCCGTATTTGATGCAGAAAGCGGTGAAGCCGTAGCTATTAAAGCTGCAACCATTCCGGGGGTACTGACAGCAACCATCCAGAACGGTAACAAATTCACAATGTCTAACGTAAGTCTGGGTCAGCATACAATCTATATTACTGCTGACGGATACAAACCGACTACTGCCAATGTTGCCATCAGTGAAGTAACAGGTCCGGAAGGCGAAGGTATTTTCATTGCAAAAACTCCGGTAACCGTTTCTATGCAGAAAAACGAAGTAGAGATTGCTCCTAAATATTATCTGTCAGGAAACATCTATAATCAAGATGGTGGTATGGTAACCAAGGCTGAAGTTACACTAAACCTTTCAGGATATGAAACTGTCGCAACTGCTTCCAACGGTTTTTATAAGTTCGAAATTCCAGCCGACAAGATAAAAGGGCTGACTAAAGCAACTGTAACAATCCGTCACAATAGCTATAAAATTTATGTATATACCGCATTTATTGCACCGGAAGGTAATGGTCAGGTATCTAACACCGTAGTCAACGTTACACTGATTCTGAAACCTGACACAGAAAAACCTGCTGATGACGATAATGTATTTATCGGCGGTAATGTAGAAATTGAAATTCCAACAGAAAATGCTGTAGAAGCTGCTCCGGAAAAAGCAGAAGGTGAAAAAGTACCGAGCAAGTCTGCAGTAGAAGAATCAATCAACAAGGTATTGGAAGCTGCAGGATCGGATATCAAGATCACTCCGGCACAAGCAGAGCAAGTGGTTAACACCATGGAGAAATACATCGCTAACGGAACTTTGACAGAAATCGATAAAGTAGCAGTTCTTCCGATCGAAAAAGAAACTACTTTCAAACTGGAATCTAAAGTGATCGATACCAATAACGACAAAGAAGAAACAGTTACTGACGAAATTGTTCTTCCGGCCAACACAGTGGTTATCTTCACAAGCGGCGTAGCAAGTACTCTGAACATCAGCCGCACCGACGAAGGTAAGGAAGGTGCTTCTATCCGTGAATATGACGGTACTCCTACCGGTACTATCTTCGTTACTCCGATGGAAGTGAAGTTCACACCTGCAGTTGTTGTTGCTCAGGGAGAAACTCCTGAAGTTGCACTGGCTACTCTCTACTTCAACGAAAAGACCAGCACTTGGGAAGCCGAAGAAAACTACGCAACTTATCAGAATGGTGTATTTGTAGGCAATGTTCACCACTTCTCTAAGTTTAAATTCGGTTTCGAAGAAGCTGACAGCCAAGCTGATGCAGAAGCTGCATTAGACACTATGAATTTTGATAAGGCATGCTACACTGAAGGTGAAACAGCTAAAGTAAAAATGGAAATCAACTGGAAAGGTGGCATCAAGTGCGAAAACGGTGCTTCTGTAGAAGAAATCGTTAAGAAAGCTCATTCTTCTTTGACCTCAACCACCATCAAGATGGTTGCTGCTGCTTTGGAAGAAGCTATTAAAGATGACAACGCTAATGTTACTCCGGGAGCAGCCTTTACAGATAAAAAATTCACATACGAACTGGAAGTGCCTGCTTACACACAGTTGACCGGTTTCAAGGTAACAAGAAACGTTATCAAAACGACTTATACATTACCGTTTGCCGTTTACAACAAAGCGACTAAAGCTATTGAAAAGAAAACAGCTACAGTTACAATCAGCAAGGTTTCTTCAGTAGTAGTGGAAACTATAGAAGCAATCGGTCACGGACATGGTCACGGACACGGTGATGATCTGAATGCCGGTGGTGGTATCATCATCTCTGAATAATCGAGAAAATAAATGTAGTAATTGAAATCATTGAACCGAAAGCGTAGAGAATGTATACAATAAATTTAAAACGAATCTTCATCGTATCGCTATTTATAGCTATACCCTTTATGCTTTCGGCTCAATTGACCTACGGTACTACGGGATTACTGCATGCCCCTTCGGCAGAGATGCAAAAGGATAAAACAGTGATGCTGGGTGCTAACTTTATGAATAAGGAGATAACTCCTCCGACGTGGTATTATCATACGTACAATTACTACCTGAATGTAACCATTCTACCTTGGATGGAAGTGGCATATACTTGTACTTTGTTCAAGGCAGAAGCTCTTGGATTAAAGCCTTATGGTTACTCAGGGTTCACCAATCAGGACCGGTATTTTTCTCTCAGATTACGAGCATTGAAAGAGGGACAGTTCTGGAAATACATGCCCGCTGTGGTAATAGGAACCTCCGATCCTTTTACCTCGTCCGGTGACGGAGTTGTTGCCCCGACCGAAGGTAACGGATATTTCAGCCGTTTCTATGTCGCAGCCACCAAACATATCCGATTGGGATCAGAGACAATAGGAGTACACCTCTCCTACCTTTATAACAAACGGATAGAATACAAACTGAATGGGATCGCGGCAGGTATCAGCTACAATCCGTCTTTCCATCCGCAATTGAGATTGATTGCCGAATATGATTCGAAAGATTTTGCGTTAGGTGCCACCTATTTGCTTTTCAACCATCTACACGCACAAGTGGAATTACAAAAGATGAAGTACGTTACGGGAGGATTGACACTCCAGTTCCGCTTGTCCGGGAAAAATGGAATAAAAAAGCAAAAACGAAACAAAGAGTTAAAATAAAAAATGAAATAACATGAAAAGTAGAATAGCAATATTGTCTTTACTGTTGACAGGCGCAGCCATCTCCGCCTCAGCCCAGACCAAAGAGCATTATTATAGCGAGAAAGCTAAAGATAATATCTTTATCAGTGTGGGTGTGGGAGCACAGGGATGTGTAAACCCTGACAACTTTGATTATGGCTTCGGACATGCCATAACTCCGCTGATCCATGCATCAGTCGGTAAACTGTTCAACCCTATCTGGGGTATCCGCGGTCAGGTAGCCGGATGCTGGAGCACATTATACTCCGAATACGGCATGCCGGAAGGAGAATATAACAAAATGAAGAATAAAAAGTACTTCACTTTGCGTGCCGACGGATTGTTCAATTTGTCAAATGCCATCGGAGGCTACAACCCCGACCGTTTGTTCACCGTATCAGTGTTTGCCGGTCCGGGACTTACGTTTGCCAAGGCTTATGGCAACCAGGATAAACTGGATGCACTGATTAATGGTTCTGTTGGTCTGATGGGACAATTCAACATCAACAAATACCTGGACATTAATGTAGAGGCAAGAGGAGAAGTTTCCCCTTCCGTATTCGGACGCTATAGCTCAGCTCATACGGATGGCGCTGTTTCTCTGACAGCAGGTGTTACTTACACATTCGGAGGTAAGAGATTCGTATCTTGTGGTGCCCAGGTAGACCAAAGTGCTATTAACGAAGAGTTGAATCGTTACAGAAGTGAATTGTCAAAAGCTCAGTCTGACTTGGCTGATGCTAAGAACGCACTGGCTAACGTGAAACCTGTAACAAAAGAAGTTGTAAAAGAAGTTGAAGTAGCCGGTCCCCGTGCTGTTTTCTTCCAGATTGGCAAATCTAAAATCGATGACTACGGCATGGTTAACATCCAGTTGGCAGCTAAGATCCTGAAGGCTAATCCGGATAAGAAATACAAAGTGGCAGGCTATGCAGATGAAGCTACCGGTAGTGCAAAGTGGAACCAGAAACTATCTGAAGCACGTGCCCAAGCTGTATATGACGCTCTTATCAAAGAAGGCGTAAGCAAAGATCAACTGGAACTCATCGGTTTCGGTGGAACTGCCAACATGTTTGGCAAGAACTTCCTGAACCGTGTTGTAATTTTAGAATAATAGGGTTTCGATTTCCTAATAGAGCGGGAAACAAATTGCTCTATACTTTGAAAAGGTACGTCGCTGAGACGTACCTTTTTTCTTGCCTTGTCAAGTCATGACTCCCCGCTCCGGAATATTTTCTTCCAATGTAAACTAACAAAAAAGATGTGTCCATTATTCATGAACACATCTTCGCTTATCCTTTTCGTCTGACAGAGTCCTAATATACTAACTTCACATTGTCAATATAGAGCGAGTTTCCAGGCGATCCGATATATGCACCACCATGACTGGACGTAAACTGGAGTACCATATGTGTCGGTACATCGTCAGCTTCTCCCCATGCCACTTCATGGATTGGAACACTCTCCCCCTTACTGTTCACCGTAAAATACTCAGAAGCCTGAAGACGCATCATATGAGCCTTATATGCCGGATCATTAGTTATATCGCCATACATAATATTGTAAGTGGCACCATTTTTCCAATCAGTCGAATGATAATAATAGTTCACCATTGTCCCGATACGTTTGGCATATACATTCCCTTTGGCATCTTCCCAACGTTTCTGCAACAACAAAATAACAGCAGGGAAATCCTTGCCCGGCACGTCTGTTATCTTACTGAATCCCGTCGCCCGTATGCGGTTTTCACGATCGGACATTTTCACTTTATAGTCAAACTGGATAGCTGACGGACGTTCGGTAAACGGCACTCCCATCTGTAACATTTTATTAGGATTCTTAGTGCTTTTAATCGGTTCATGTACTGTCCCGAGAAACATAGATCCTGCCGCCAGAACTGTGATATCTACAATTCCGAGCACTTTCACACTCTCCATACGGGTATCCAGACGTGCACAAAAACCATCTCCTCTTGCTTCAGGAAACACCGAAGTATTGGTCTTCGTAATCCCTGACACACGTGCCATAACGTTAGAAGTAGCCCATGGAGACCCTCCTTTATTCGTATAAGGTTTCGCACCTACAATGGTTTCCGTAGGTCCAATGGCATATACTTTTTTGGTATTTCCGCCAATAATACCCGATTCTTTTATCTCACGTGTCACCCACTGATCCATATTCCCAAAAGAGAACATCTCCACCTTCTGCTGTGCCACAGCAGGAGCAGAACACAAAGTTACCAGACCTGCCACCCATAAGCGATATGTCTTCTGAATCATCTTTCCTCCTTTCTTTTATAAACTATAATCCCATTGCTTCAGTGCAAAATCCCAATGATCCTGCACCAGCTGAACAGTACGGTCATCATACTTATATTTGTTTTTCTTATATCCTTTTTTACCTCCCACATACTTTTCTATTGCACCACGTGCTTCGGAGAATCCGGGAATATCCAAAGCATGGTAAATATTCTCAGTCATTCCCATAGCGTCTGCCTCAAAATCCTCAAATTTCACTTCCATCAGGTTTCCCTTGGGAATGAACTGCTTATCAGCTTCATATTTATGGTACAATTTAGCATAAATGGAAAGAATATTGTCCTCCAACTCGGCGGGAGTAATATCCTGTAATTTCAATGGCTGAATCGTATTGGTAAAGAAACTCCGTGTAGATTCAAATACTGTATACGGATTGCGCATCAGATAAACAAACTTCGCATTGGGGAACATTTTTACCAGCTCCTTCACCCGTCCTGTATGAGGGGGATTCTTACTGAGAAACTGGGTACCTTGCGTATTCCATAAAGAAATCTTGATCAACTTGGTAAATGTCTCCTCAAAAACCTTCAGTTCAGCTTCGCTGATATCATCAAAAAGCAAATATTTATCAGCATATTCTTGCTGGTATTTGGGTAGGAACCAGAAATTATAGTAGGTATAAGGCATCATATTGGCAAGTGCGAACTCTTCTTCCTGCGGTAAATCGACGGCCAGTTCCATATTATCCGTCGGACGCTTATCCGGCATAAGCCAACTCATATTTTTCTTGAAGAACGGCTGGCCCCACATCATTAAATGTGGAAATACGGTTTGATAAGTCGTGTTATAGCCGAAATGTGTATCGCATGAAAAAACATTGTGCACAAAAGTAGTTCCACTACGCCAGTGACCAAGAATAAAAACCGGATCATGCTCCAATGGTTTATCTGCCAGTATCTTCTCATAACGCTTATCCTGAAGAGGAGCCAAAGTAGACAGTAAACGGCAAACAGCCTTTGTCAGACGATATTTACCTTTATAGGGCGCATCGACCTCCCTTCCTCCCGTAATAGCTTTAAATGTTTGCCAGTCTGCACCCACCAGAGTATTTATAGGAAGTTTATTAAATTCAAGTAATCCCATAATAATGTGTTAGTTGTTAATGTGTCAACAGGCCGTAACCAGCCCGTCGGCACATCGAATCATTATTTACTTTTCTATTCTGACTTCGAAACCTTGTTCACTCAACGATTTCACAGCCTTTTCAATCGCTTCATAATGCTCAGTCGTTATGCCCAGTTTTGGCAGGTTCAGAACCGGAAGATCATCAGAAGCATTCATGTCTTTCCTTTCAACCCGATCGATAATCATCCCCACAGCACTGGTATTATTGGTAATCGGATCAATCAGAATGAACGAGCCACACGATTTATTCTTCTGATACGGATCAAAGAACAACTCTTTGGCTGTAGTAAACACCACACGTGCTATTTCGTTCAAAGAAAGGAAAGGGACAGATGAATGTTCCATCGTATTGACATCCACTTTATACTTAATGCTATCAATACGGGTACGGCTAACGTTCGTTGTCTGTTTGATAAAGAACGATTTGTTGACATCCATCGGTTCTTCATCCATCCACACCAGCATCGCTTCAAAATTACGGTCTACAATAGGCAGGTTGTCCGGATGAACCAACATTTCTCCTCTCGATACATCTATTTCATCTTCAAGTGTCAGTGTAACCGACTGTGGAGGAAAAGCATACTCCTGTTCACCATCAAAAGTAACAATACTCTTAACATGAGATACCTTACCGGAAGGCAAAGCCATCACTTTATCCCCTTTACGTATGACACCGGATGCCACCTTACCGCAAAATCCGCGGAAGTCAAGATTCGGACGAAGTACATATTGTACGGGAAAGCGGAAATCATCAAAATTATTATCACTGTCGATATGCACCGTTTCCAGAAAATCGAGTAAGGAGAGTCCTTCGTACCACGGAGTTCTTTCCGACCTATCCACCACATTATCTCCATCGAGTGCCGAAAGAGGAATGCAGGTTACGTCAGGAATCCCCAGAGGAGCTACAAACTTTTTATACTCTGTTACTATTTCGTTGAAACGCTCTTCCGAAAAATCGACCAAGTCCATCTTATTGACTGCCAACACCACATGCTTGATTCCCAACAAAGAAACCAGGAAGGTATGACGTCTTGTCTGAGTGATCACTCCCATGCGGGCATCTACCAGAATAATAGCCAGATTGGCCGTAGAACCACCGGTTATCATATTACGGGTATACTGTTCGTGCCCCGGAGTGTCAGCAATGATAAATTTGCGGTTATTGGTAGAGAAGTAACGATAGGCCACATCAATCGTAATGCCTTGTTCGCGTTCGGCCTTCAGCCCATCCAGCAACAGAGCATAATCAATGTGTTCTCCTGCATTACCCAACCGTTTACTATCGCGTTCCAGCGCATCGAGCTGGTCTTCATACAATTTCTTGCTATCGAACAGCAGACGCCCGATCAATGTAGACTTTCCATCGTCTACCGAACCTGCCGTCAACAGACGCAGCAAATCTTTCTGTTCGTCTTTATCCAGAAATGCTTTTATATCTAATTTATCTGCCATAGTTGTAATATTTAAAAATATCCTTCGCGCTTCTTCTGTTCCATGCTACCTTCCTGGTCGAAATCAATAACGCGGGTTGTACGTTCGCTCTTGGTAGTAGTCATCATCTCTTCCACAATCTTCTCAATGGTGTCGGCTTCGCTCTCGACAGCACCTGTCAACGGCCAGCACCCCAACGTACGGAAACGTACCATTTTCATCTCAATCTGATCACGATATTTCTCCGGCAGACGCTCATCATCAGCCATAATCAGATTTCCGTCCATCTGCACCACAGGACGCTCCTTGGCATAATACAATGGTACAATCGGAATATTCTCCAAGCGAATGTATTGCCAGATATCCAGCTCGGTCCAGTTGCTCAACGGAAACACACGTATGCTTTCACCTTTATGTACGCGGGCATTGTAAATATCCCACAGTTCCGGACGCTGGTTTTTAGGATCCCATTGATGAAACTTATCACGAAAAGAGAATATGCGCTCTTTGGCACGTGATTTTTCTTCATCACGGCGGGCACCGCCAAATGCGGCATCAAATTTATATTTATCGAGTGCACGCAGCAAAGCTTGTGTTTTCATCAGGTCGGTATGTACCTTACTTCCATGTGTAAACGGTCCTACTCCCGCATGAAAAGCTTCCATATTGCTTTCCACAATCAGATTCCAACCATACTTTTTAGCATATTCATCACGGAACTGAATCATTTCCTTAAATTTCCATTTAGAATCGATGTGCATTAAAGGAAACGGCACCTTGCCCGGATAGAAAGCTTTCTCGGCGAGGCGTACCATGACCGAAGAATCCTTTCCGATGCTATACAGCATAACCGGATTCTCAAACTCCGCCGCCACTTCGCGGATAATGTGAATGGACTCGGCTTCGAGTTCCTTTAAGTGGCTTAATTTATATTCCTCTTTCATTGTTATGATTATTTCTTCATCTATATTCTATTCATGTCTGCTCACACGGGGCAATACAATGTCCAACAGACGCTTGACTGACTCTTCAAGTGAAAGTGTTGAAGTATCAAGTGACAAGGCCGGATGCTCCGGAGCCTCAAATGGAGCGGATATCCCGGTAAAGTTTTTTATTTCTCCTCTGCGGGCCTTGGCATACAACCCCTTCACATCGCGTTTCTCACATTCGGCAAGCGGAGTGCTGACAAATACTTCTAAAAAATCATCTTGCCCGATAATGCGGGCTGCCATCTCGCGGATATCATTATTAGGACTGATAAAAGCAGCAATCGTAATAATACCGGTATCAATAAAAAGTTTGGAAACCTCAGCTATACGACGAATATTTTCCACCCTGTCGGCTTCAGAAAAGCCTAAATTATTGTTTATCCCCGTACGGATGTTATCTCCGTCCAGGATACGGCACAACAATCCACGTTTATGCAATTCGCGTTCCAAAGCAATTGCAATCGTACTTTTGCCCGATCCGCTCAGACCGGTAAACCAAATCATCACGCCATGCTGCCTCAGGAGTCCTTCTTTATCCTGCCGGGTCAGCATCCGGTCGAATATTGGATATATGTTATTATTTTCTTCCATTATAATATGTTAGATGTTGTTTCAGTCATTAAAACGGCCAGATTAAAGGAATCAGGAAAATAGAAATCAGGAATGTTATAAGATTTAAAGGTAATCCGATACGGACAAAATCCATAAACTTATAGTTACCGATACCTTGTACGATCAGGTTAGTCTGATAACCAATCGGTGTAGAGAAACTGGCCGATGCAGCCATACAAATGACCACAAAGAACGGCATCGGATCGACTCCCAACTGGGTTGAAAGCGACAAAGCCAACGGAAAAGCCAACGCAGCGGCCGCATTGTTTGTAATCAGTTCCGTAAACAGATTGGTAATAATAAATAAAACTGCCAGCAATACATGGGGACCGTAATCATCGCTCATGCCGATTATGAACTCTGCCACCTTATCGGCCACTCCCGAATTCACCATTGCTTTACTGATGGCAAAAGCACAAGCGATCGTTATCAAAATATCCCACGAAATATATTTAGTGTACTTGCGTGCCGGGAAGATTTTAGTCCAGGCCATGATAATAGTAGTAACGGAAACAAAGAAAAACATATCCAGTTTCATGTCCGGAAACATTTCCTTCACTATTGGAAGTTCTCCGACAGTAGCACCTGCTATCATCAGAATCAACAGAATCAATGCAAACCAGCGTTTCCCTTTTCCCGGTACAGGTTCGTTATCATTGCCGTTGGCTAACAACACAAACACGGAAGATTCTCCCCAAGTAGGAATAAATGTATCATCTGCCATCACTACCAATGTATCACCTTCACGCAAAACAACCTCTTCCAGGTTATTGACGAACCTCTGTCCGTTGCGTTTCTTGATTTCTTTGACCTCAGCACCATAATGACGCTTGAAATTAAACTCACCCAACGTTTTATTAATACCCGGAAAACGGGCACCAAGCACAGCTTCCACCCGGTGGAGTTTATCTCCTTCTTCTATTTCCTCATCAGGTACGGCCGTATCGGGACGTGCATCAGGGAGCAACTTTTTAGAAAAAGCAAACAGATAAATGATGCCGGCAATTGCAATAAAGATCCCCACTTTACCCAATTCAAACATCGTAAATCCTTCATGTCCGGATTCCAGTATCATTCCGTGCACAACCAAGTTGGTAGACGTACCGATCAAAGTACAAATACCTCCCAATATAGTCACATACGAAAGAGGTATTAAGAATTTGGTAGCAGGTAAGTGGACGGTACGCGCCCATCGTTTAATGATTGGAGCAAAAATAACAACAACCGGGGTATTATTCAAAAAAGCCGAAATAAAGGCAACGGAAGGTAATAAACGCAATTGTGCCCTGAATACCGTCGTTCGCTTCTGAGGAAGCAACTTTTTAATGACCTGCCCCAACGCTCCCGACTGGCGGATACCCTCACTTACCAAAAAAAGCAGGGCTACGGTTATCATCCCTTTATTACTGAATCCCTCGAGCATCTCCTTCGGAGTCAAAATACCTGCACAGAGAAACAACACCACTACTGAAAAAAGTATCATGCCGGGACGCATCTTGTCCAGAATCAAAGCAATAACCATCCCCAATAAGGATAATAACACAAACGCAATTTCAAATGTCATAAACGCAAACAATTAATGGTTTATCTTCTCTTCTCAACAATAAACCAAGGATTCAGCAAATTTTCTTTATTATACTGCAAGGGAACATCTTTTTTATCCGCCTGATAAACCTCCATTCCCGCAGCACGTGCTATGGCATGTCCAGCAGCAGTATCCCACTCCATAGTAGGAGCAAAACGAGGATAAACATCCGCTTTACCTTCAGCAACCAAACATATTTTAATAGAACTGCCACTGGATATCAACTCCACATCGCCGTGTTTCTGCTTCAACGCTTCAATGTATGCCTCTGTCTCCGGAGTCAGATGTGAACGGGAAGCAACAACCACAAATTGATTTTGCCGACCGCCCTGCGGTAGCCGTACGGAAGCAGCAATCAATTTATCAAGTGTGGCATTATCCTCTAAAGCTGTAATATCCGATAATTTATAAGCACCGATCTCTTCACCGGCAAAATAGAGTTCTTTTTTCACCGGCAGATAAATAACTCCAATAATAGGAACCCCCGCTTTCACCAAAGCTATGTTCACTGTAAATTCACCGTTTCGCTTGATAAATTCTTTCGTACCATCCAAAGGATCGACAATCCACAACATTTCCCACTTACGACGGGTATCATAATCCAAATGTCTCCCCTCTTCGCTCAGAACAGGAAAAGGAGTTTCATTCAAAATAGTGGAAATTATTATATGTGCTTTCCGGTCAGCAATGGTCAAAGGAGAATTGTCAGCTTTCCGCTCTATTTCGAAGTCCGAAGCCGGATCGGTATAAATAGACAATATCTCCTCTCCTGCTTTCAGGGCTGCATCAACAGCAATAAATAAGTATTTATGTTCCATTTTATTACGCAATTAAAACCTTGTTTCCGACAAGGCGTAAAATCCCCAGGTAAATAGAGACACAAAAGTAAAAACTTTATCTCTTTAAAAAGTTTTTAAATAGCTAATTATAACTTCTTTTAGTAGAAACCGGCAAAACCCTAAAAAACCTTTCATATCAAAAAAACTATTCAGCTATACCTCCAATTTTTTATATGACACAGACAGTGCTAAAAAGAAGCTTCAAAGATAAAACATACGCTCCAAACAACTTCTCTGACGGAGCGTACAAATTAACATTGTTAATTCCTCTTTTGTATCATTTGCTTTCCATACACAAACATCAAACCTTTTGCATTAAAAAGACTTGATATTTACCCACAAAAGACTTGGTTTAACACAATGTTAAACCAAGTCTTTTCCAAGCTTAGAACAAGCACTGCCATATCACTGGTTATAAGCAAAATAGTACAATACAGCCTTCTTTATCTAAAGAATCTTTATCTTATAGTTTCGGAAAAGATAATTGCTATTTAAGCAAGTAGCAACTCTCCCATCTGAATATATGAAAATAACGAACGGTAATTATACAGCTTAAAAGATGATTTATATAAAGAGTTTGTAAGCCTCTTGCGAGTATTAGACTTTTTTAATAACTTCACGCCGTACTCCTCGAGGATTATGAAACCAACCTATTAAGATTTAAAATCAAAAAAGAAAACACCAATAACTGATTATCAAAACCTACCACAATGAAGAAAAGTATTATTCTGCTATTTATTAGCCTACTTTTATCTCCGCTATGCATTAAAGCGCATCAGCCAGAATTCTCCACCGCCGGATTTTTCCGACTGGCTGATTCCGGTCGGGAGGTCTATTCCATGAATCCTGCATGGCGCTTTTATAAAGGAAATTGCGTTGGCGCCGAAGCTGTTAATTTCAACGATCGATCATGGGAGGTAGTTTCCTTGCCCCATGGCATCGAATACTTGCCTACTGAAGCCAGCGGCTGTATTAATTACCAAGGTGAAGTATGGTATCGCAAACATTTTACACCGGATGCAACCTTGAAAGGCAAGAAATTATTTCTGCACTTTGAAGCCATCATGGGTAAAAGTAAAATATATGTAAACGGTAAACTACTATCCGAACACTTTGGAGGTTATCTACCTGCAGTTGTCGATGTAACAGATGCCCTGGAATTTGGCAAAGACAATCTGATTGCCGTATGGGCCGACAATAGCAATGACCCTAATTATCCCCCCGGAAAACAACAGGAAGTGCTGGACTTCACTTATTTCGGAGGAATATACCGGGACTGCTGGCTGGTGGCACATAATCAGATATTCATTACCGATCCGAATTATGAAAACGAAGAAGCAGGCGGAGGATTATTTGTCGCTTATGACAATGTATCGGACCTCTCGGCCGAAGTATTGCTCAAAATACAGATTCGGAACTCCGGAAAAAAAACTTTTAAAGGAGTCGTCGAATACGAGCTTCAACAACCGGACGGACAACAAATAGCTTTTCTGAATTCCGTCATTCGTGTCAAATCCGGTAAGGCAGTCAGTTCATCTGATAAGCTGACGGTAAAAAATCCAATGTTGTGGAGCCCGGAGACACCTACACTATACAATCTGATTGTCCGCGTTCGTGACGAACAGGGCAACGTAATAGACGGGTACCGCCGCCGAATCGGGATCCGCAGCATCGAATTCAAGGGAGAAGCCGGATTCTGGCTGAACGGAAGGCCTTATGAAACACCATTGATAGGAGCTAACCGCCATCAGGACTTCGCGATAGTGGGCAATGCAGTGCCAAACAGCATTCACTGGCGCGATGCCAAAAAGCTGAGAGATGCAGGGATGAAAGTAATTCGTAATGCACATTGCCCGCAAGACCCGGCTTTCATGGACGCTTGCGATGAACTTGGACTGTTTGTAATTGTCAATACACCGGGCTGGCAATTCTGGAACGATGCCTCTGTCTTTGCGCAACGGGTATACAGCGACATCCGGAATATGGTTCGACGGGACCGTAACCATCCCTGCGTATGGATGTGGGAACCAATCCTGAACGAAACCTGGTATCCGGCCGACTTTGCCCAGAATGCACATGATATAGTAAAAGCAGAGTATCCGTATCCATATTGTTACAGCGGATGTGATAGTGAAGCCAAAGGAAAAGAGCATTTCCAGATACTTTTCACCCATCCGCTCAATGGAGACGGAGGAGCCTACTCAACCAACCATATAAAGAAACAGATCACTTACTTCACACGTGAATGGGGTGATAATGTGGATGACTGGAATTCTCACAACTCTCCCAGCCGGGTGGCACGCAACTGGGGTGAACAAGCCATGCTTATACAAGCGCAACATTATGCTTGCCCACTTTACAAATACACCAGTTATGATGCTTTATACCGTACCCCCCGGCAACATATAGGAGGCTGTTTATGGCATTCGTTCGACCATCAACGCGGTTATCACCCCGATCCGTTCTACGGAGGTGTGATGGATGTATTCCGACAACCCAAGTATTCTTACTATATGTTTATGTCCCAACGATCTCCCCGGAAAGAGAAGCGTCTTTTCAAGACAGGTCCGATGGTTTATATCGCCCATGAAATGACCCCGTTCTCCGGTAAAGATGTCACAGTCTATTCTAACTGCGACGAAGTGAGACTTACTTATCTCAAAGGTGGAAAAACACAAACCTATGTCCGCACCCCGGAGAAAGAAGGGATGCCTTACCCCATCATTACTTTCAAAGACGCATACGACTTTATGCAAGACAAAGCATTGTCACGCCAGGGCAAACAGGCCGACGTATACTTATTGGCAGAAGGGCTGATAGACGGCAAAGTAATAGCTACGCATAAAGTTTATCCGGCACGACGACCGGAAAAACTACTCTTATGGATAGATAATGAAGGAGTAGATCTGAAGGCAGATGGTTCTGACTTTGTCACTGTTATAGCTGCCGTTGCCGACAAGAATGGTAATATCAAACGTTTGAATAACTATACCATCAAATTCCAGGTAGAAGGTGAAGGACGTATCTTAGGCGGCGCAAATAACTTGGCTAACCCGGCATCTGTTCGTTGGGGAACGGCTCCGGTACTGATTCAATCTACTTTAAAACCCGGCAAAATCAAAATCACGGCCAGTGTTTTATTCGAAGGGTCACAAATGCCAAGTAGTGCCGTATTAGAATTAGAAAGTAAACCGGAAACCTTCCCTCAAATTTACAGTCAGGAAGAATCTGCATTTATTCCGGCCTTTACCGGACAAGTAACAAACAGTCTAACTCTAAAGTCAGAAACACAACTGGAAAAAGAGAGATTGCAGAAAGCTAAGAATGCCGAGAAACTGAAAGAAGTAGAACAGCAACAGGAGGAGTTCGGCGAAAAGAAATAATCACATCACTATTTGAAAAAGGCAGTAACTTCACAGTTACTGCCTTTATCCGGGAGCAAACATCTGTTGCTCCCGAAATTACCAAAAAGAATTTCTTTATTAATAGATTCTATATAACAACCAAGCACCCTGGAAGTCTTTTCTATTAGGATATTTAGCCTTGAAAGCATCACGTGCCTGTGCAGCAGAAGCTCTATCGGCAAATGTATTTACAATCACACGATACATGGCTGTTTCAGCATTAAAAGCAATAGTTGCATTATAACCTTCTTTATCCAAAAAATCTTTCAGACCTTCTGCATTTGCTTTCAAACCAAAACTACCGCATACTACGCTATAATCTTTCAATCCATCGGCACCTGAAACCACTGTTACCTTTTCCTGACGAACGCCTGCAGCATTATCAACAGCTTTTTTAGTTTCTACCGGAGCAGTAACCACCGGAGTGACCTCTACGGGAGCTTCTACCTGCGGTTCAGCCAATTCCTGTTGTTTAGCTTTCTCGTATGCCTTTTTATAAGCACTTTCGCTGGATTTACATGAAGCAAATGCCAAGGCAACGCATACGCCCATCCCTAATACTACTAATTTTTTCATAATCTATACACATTTAGTTAATAATTTCGTATCCACTGTTTGAAGGGGACAAAATAATAGAATTTTTATCACCCCACAAAACAATCTTCCTAAAAAACACCTTTTCAGAAATCTCAGCAATCCTTTTTCTTATAAGAAATCGTACCGGTGGCCTGATAAGTGGGCATCACCAATACCTCGGCTATCTGTATATGCTCGGGGGCAGAAGCAGCATAATAAACGGTTTCAGCAATGTCATCTCCGGTCAGCGGACGAATGCCCTTATAAAAAGCATCGGCAGCATCTTTATCTCCACGATAACGGACGACCGTAAAATTAGTTTCCACCATTCCCGGTTTTATATTCGTAACCCGCAGGGGAGTATCTACCAAATCGATCCGCAGACCGTCCGAAAGTGCTTTGACGGCAGCCTTAGTAGCGCAATACACACTTCCACCGGGATAGGCTGCATCACCGGCTATCGAACCGATATTAATAATATGTCCGCGGCTACGCTCCACCATTCCGGGAACCACCATACGCGTGATAGCCAACAATGCCTTAATATTGGTATCAATCATAATATCCCATTCGTCCAAATTTCCTTCAAACTCTTTGTCCACTCCAATCACAAGACCGGCGTTATTCACCAACACATCGATATTTTTCCACTCTTCCGGTAAAGAGGCCAATGCTGCGGAAGCCGCTTTGCGGTCACGTACATCAAACGGCAACAAACAGACACGCACCCCATATTTAGTTTCCAGTTCCTTTTTCAGTTCTTCCAGCTTTGCCACATTACGGGCATTCAAGATCAAGTCCGAACCCTGTGAAGCAAACTTACGTGCACAGCCTTCACCAATACCGCTGCTTGCTCCTGTTATAAAAACGATTTTACCTTTCATTTCTCATATATTAATTTAGATTTCCCATATAATGAGACACAAAAGTACGCTTAAACCTCCGATGATATGCCCTACACCTTAGTTAAATAAGATTAAAGCATTACAGAAAAAAGGATTTACGTCTTACTATTGACCTATCTTTGTGCTATATAACATAACAGAGCCGAGAGGCTCATTCAATTATTGTACATGACATTTGAAAATTTGAATTTGATAGAGCCTATTTTAAAGGCTTTAAGACAAGAGGGTTACACCTCTCCCACCCCGATACAAGAACAGTCAATCCCCATTTTACTTCAAGGAAAAGATCTATTAGGTTGCGCTCAGACGGGCACCGGTAAAACGGCGGCTTTTTCTATCCCTATCTTGCAAAAATTGTATAAAACGGACCATCGCAAAGGGATCAAAGCATTAGTGCTGACACCAACCCGGGAACTTGCGATACAGATTGGTGAAAGTTTTGAAGCATATGGCCGTTACACTGGTCTGAAACATGCCGTTATTTTCGGCGGAGTAGGACAGAAACCACAGACCGACGCTTTACGGGGGGGGATACAGATATTGGTTGCAACTCCGGGCAGATTATTGGATTTGATATCACAAGGATTCGTTTCCTTGAATTCACTTGACTTTTTTGTTTTGGACGAAGCAGACCGAATGCTTGACATGGGATTTATCCACGATATCAAACGTATCCTGAAACTGCTTCCGACGAAAAGACAGACTCTGTTCTTCTCGGCTACCATGCCACCGGAAATAGAGACACTGGCAAACTCAATGTTGACAAAACCGGAAAAAGTGGAGGTAACCCCGGCTTCTTCGACTGTGGATATCATCTCTCAACAAGTTTATTTTGTCGAGAAAAAAGAAAAAAAAGACCTGCTGATTCACTTGCTGAAAGACGCCTCTATCGAGTCGGTACTTATTTTCACACGCACCAAATACGGAGCTGATAAACTGGCACGTATATTGAACAAAGCCGGCATCGGCGCAGAAGCGATTCACGGCAACAAAACCCAGAATGCCCGCCAACGGGCCTTGACCAACTTCAAGAATCACACCCTACGCGCCTTGATAGCAACCGATATCGCCGCACGAGGCATCGACGTAGATCAGCTATCGCACGTGATCAATTATGAGTTACCCAATGTACCGGAAACTTATGTGCATCGCATCGGACGGACAGGACGTGCCGGACATGAAGGTGTAGCCATCTCTTTCTGCGAATCAGAAGAACTTCCCTACCTGAAAGACATTCAAAAACTGATAGGGAAAAACATTCCTGTAGTGAAAGAACATCCGTTTGTCACTGCCGAAGGCGCCAAAGCTCAGGAAGAAAAACAAGAAGAGATTAAGGTCAAAGCAAAAGCCAACAAAGTATACCGTGGAAGTCGGGCGAACGGTGACTTCTGGAGACGGAAAAAACAAAAGCCTAACCAGCCTTCTTCTAATAAGCAAGAAAAAAGGAAATAATCCGTTGGAAATAGGGCAGATGTGATTCTCCTTCACATCAAAATATATAAATCAAGCCAATGGTGAATAGAACCCAAAAGCGCCATATACACAGCCCCATGGTATGAGAAAAATCTTGGAGATTTATAACTCCAAGAAAACACTCCATATAAAAGTATAAAGAAGGTGCGTCATAACTCTTTTCACCACGGAGTTGTGGTGAGTTTCGACACACACTCTTTATTGATTAAATATATCTCCCATACGAATATTCCCACAAAGAAGCGAATCTCCCGCTTTAGGGGCTTCAGATTTTAAACAGAGTATTATTTTCTAAAAAAATTAGGGCAAATAGAACAAGTTTTCAATAAAAATGTTAGCTTTGTAATATGATCATTTAAAAACAAAAGATTATGAAAGGACTTAATGTATTAGCAGCTTTTCTGGGTGGTGCAGCCGTAGGCGCAGCCCTGGGTATTTTATTTGCTCCTGAAAAAGGAGAAGATACTCGTCACAAAATCGCAGAGATTCTTCGCAAAAAAGGTATCAAGTTGAATCGTAACGAAATGGAAAATCTCGTTGACGAAATTGCAGCCGAAATCAAAGGTGAAGTAATTGACTAAATGAACAAGACCAAAACAGAGCTATCATGTTTACAGACGATAAAAGCATTGAAAATATCCAGCAACTGTTTGCTGAGTTCAAGAAGTTTCTTGTGCTCCAAAAAGAGTATACCAAACTGGAATTGACGGAAAAATTAACGATACTCCTATCCACGTTAATTATGATTTTAGTGCTTACTATCTTAGGTATGGTAGCCCTGTTTTATCTGCTTTTTGCCTTGGCTTACATTCTTGAACCATTAGTAGGTGGATTGATGGTAAGTTTCGGCATCATAGCAGGCATCAATATCATATTGATCGCCATCATTTATTTTTTTCGCAGGCAACTTATCATTTCACCAATGGTAAATTTCCTTGCAAACCTGTTTCTCAACGATCCCGATAAAAAATGAAGCAATGAACAACAGCACACCTACTCCCCAAAAAATTACGCTGGAAGACATTGCTCAGCGTAAACAAGAAATATTGCAGGATATCCGCAACCAGAAACAAGCTATGGCAGATACTACCCGCCGGATTTTCGCCCCCCTTGCACCTGCAGCTTCAGGTGGTAGCTCACTGATGCGTTCTTTCAATACCGGCATGGCTATTTTTGACGGCGTCATGCTGGGCATGAAAATGATCCGCAAAGTTCGCGGACTTTTCCGGAAAAGATATTAAAAAAACACCCGGACATACATCATTGTATATCCGGGCGTCTACTATTATCATGTGATATCAAGGAAGTCTTTACACGTACGTTTCCAATAATTTCACATTGCCACCTTGTGGAACAATCGTCACATCCTGAGTGGTGGCAGGAAGCAAAATCGTTTCTCCCGCACCAAGCGTCACCTCGTTGCCTTCATTATCGGTCATCAGACAAGAACCTTCTATACAAATGAAGATAACAAATGAATCCAGCTCTGAATAATCACAACTGATCTGCTCACTCATGTCATAAACCGACGTGGTAAAGTAAGGACAAGCCACCAACTCAACCGGTTCATCTTTCAGAGGTTCATATTTGGTACGATAGTCATCAAGCACTTCATAGTTGATTGCATCGAGTGCCTGGCTGGTATGCAACTCACGTGTTTTTCCATTCGCATCTTTACGATTGAAATCATAAATACGATAAGTAATATCCGAGGTCTGCTGGATTTCAGCGATGAATGCCCCCGCACCAATGCTATGGATACGTCCCGCAGGCAAAAAGAAAACATCGCCCGGATGGATTTCGTATTCCTGAAGCACATCTGTGATTGTATTATTGTACACGCGCTCTTTATATTCTTTCGGAGTAATCTGCTCAGAAAATCCCGAACGCAGTTTAGCCCCTTTATCGGCACCTACTACATACCACATCTCAGTTTTACCTTTTGAGTTGTGGCGCTTCTTAGCCAGTTCATCAGTTGGATGCACCTGTATAGACAGATCTTGCTTCGCATCGATAAACTTTATCAGCAAAGGAAACTCATTGCCAAAACGGGCATAGTTTGCTTCGCCTACCAGTTCCTCACGGTATTTTTTCACCATATCGGTCAGCGTAAGGCCTTTGTCCGGACCATTAGCTACGACAGACTCGTTATTTTCTACGCCGGAAATTTCCCAGCTTTCCCCCACTCCCTTCAAATCATCTTTCAGATGCTTGAACGGGATAATTTTGTCGCCCCCCCAAAGCGTCTGCTTCAGAATGGGTTCGAATTTTAACGGATACATTTTTGTTTTTCTTGTTATAAACTTAGATTAAAAACTCATGATTTTAACAATCAAGGGACAAACATACGAAAAATATCAAATAATACACAAAATCCTGCCTTTTAATTAAAAGTTACATGAAAATTTTATCTTCACATTACAATTTTGGATGCTTTTTCGGGAAACGCTAAACTTTCCTAAATCGCCGAACAGATTTACAAGGAATAATTTGGGAGAACGAAAGAATTTCCCTTTATTTGCAAGAAATTTTAATAATACCAGACATGATTAACACATTCCCAACTGAAGGAAATCTGTCAGGGCTCAGCCGGAAAGATTTTCAAAAGGATATAAACGATAAGAAAACCGATTTGTTTATCCTCAAAAACAAGAAAGGAATGGAAGTTGCCGTAACAAACTACGGATGCGCCATTCTATCTATCATGGTTCCGGACAAAGACGGAAAATATGCCAACGTCGTACTCAGCTACGGCACACTGGATGCACTGATGCACGGACCAGAACCTTTCCTAAGCACCACTATCGGACGTTATGGCAACCGTATCGCCAAAGGTAAATTTACCTTGTATGGTGAAGAGCACAATCTCACAATCAACAATGGCCCTAATTCACTTCATGGTGGCCCCACAGGATTTCATGCCAGAGTTTGGGATGCCGAACAGATAGAGGAAGGCATGATCCGGTTTAACTATACTTCGGCAGACGGAGAAGAGGACTTCCCCGGTAATCTGGAAGTGGAAATGATTTATCGCCTTGAAGAAGAAGAGAATGCAATTGTCATCGAATACCGTGCTACTACCGACAAAGCGACTGTCGTAAACCTGACCAACCACGGATTCTTTAATCTGGCAGGTACTGCCAATCCCACCCCAACAGTAGAAAACAACATCGTCACAATCAACGCAGATTTCTATACTCCGATAGATGAGGTATCCATTCCAACAGGAGAAATAGCCAAAGTAGAAGGCACTCCAATGGACTTCCGTACCCCGCACACCGTCGGTGAACGAATTAATGATAAATTCCAGCAATTGATACATGGTGCAGGTTATGACCATTGCTATGTACTAAACAAAATAGAAGCGGGTTCTCTGGACCTGGCAGCTACCTGCAAAGAGCCTAACAGCGGACGTACTATGGAAGTATACACCACAGAAGCAGGCGTACAACTATATACAGGTAACTGGCTGGGAGGTTTCGAAGGAACAAACGGAGCAACCTTCCCAGCACGAAGTGCAATCTGTTTCGAAGCGCAATGCTTCCCCGATACACCGAACAAAGCACATTTCCCGTCAGCTACGTTACTGCCGGGTGATGAATACCAGCAGGTAACTATCTATAAATTCGGAGTTGAAAAATAAATAAGGAAATAACTAACCTCATTTTTATAACTAACAACTTTTTAAAAACCATGACACAACAAAAAAAGAATTATGTGTTGCCTATTGCAATGATGTTTGCGCTTTTCGCAATGATTTCATTTGTAACAGGACTTACTAATCCGCTCGGACTTATTGTAAAAGAGCAATTCCAGGCTGCCAACTGGATGACGCAGCTGGGTAATGCAGCCAACTTCATAGCTTATGCCTTTATGGGACTGCCGGCAGGCATGATGCTCAAAAGAATCGGTTACAAAAAGACTGCCCTTACTGCCGTAGCCGTAGGATTTATCGGAGTAGGCATTCAAGTGCTATCGGGACAGATGGACTATCAGCCGGGCGAACTGACTGTATTCTGGGTTTATCTGACCGGTGCTTTTGTTTCAGGTTTCTCAATGTGTATGTTGAATGCGGTAGTAAACCCGCTGTTGAATACACTTGCAGGTGGTGGTAAAAAGGGTAATCAATTGATCCAGTTCGGTGGTTCTCTGAATTCTATTTCTGCTACGATCGTCCCGGTATTGGGTGGTTATCTGATCGGTACCATCAGCCAGGATACACGTATCAGTGATGCTAACCCTGCATTGTTCATCGCTATGGGTATCTTCGCTGTCGTATTCATCGTATTGGCCATCATGGACATTCCCGAGCCTCACAAAGAAAGTGCAAGCGATCATAAAGTAAAAGACACTCACAGCCCGCTTTCATTCCGCCACTTCGTTCTCGGAACAGTTGCTATCTTTGTATATGTAGGTGTGGAAGTAGGTATTCCTAACTTTATCAACCTGTTCCTGACCACTTCACCGGATGCGGCAGGTGCCAAAGGATTCGGTATGGATACAGCTATGGCAGGTTCAATCGTAGGCACCTATTGGTTCCTAATGATGATCGGCCGTCTGTGTGGAGGTGCTTTGGGAGCTAAGTTCTCAAGTAAAACTCAGTTGACAGTAGTTTCTTCACTGGCTCTGATCTTCTTGCTGATCGGTATGTTTGCCCCCAGTGCAACAACAGTAGCTATGCCTGTATTTAAAGGAGGTGCCAGCATCGGCTTCGGTATGGAAACAGTACCTGTAGGAATCATGTTCTTCGCACTTTGCGGACTCTGTACTTCTATCATGTGGGGTGGTATCTTCAATCTGGCAGTAGAAGGATTGGGTAAATACACAGCAATGGCTTCCGGTATCTTCATGGTAATGGTTTGCGGTGGTGGTATCCTCCCGCTGATCCAGGGCGCTGTAGCCGATGTAACCAGCAGTTATATTGCAAGCTACTGGGTAATCTTCGCAGCTGTAGCATACATGCTGTATTATGCACTTGTAGGTTGCAAGAATGTAAATAAGGATATTCCTGTTGAATAAAAAACATAAATAATAACTTTTAATACCAAAACGATCATGGATATAGAACACGTAAGAAGTCGCTTCATCAAACATTTTGATGGAACTACAGGATTTGTATATGCCTCTCCGGGCCGTATCAATCTTATTGGCGAACATACCGACTACAATGGCGGATTTGTTTTCCCGGGAGCTATCGATAAAGGAATGATTGCCGAAATCAAGCCAAATGGTACAGACAAAGTAAATGCTTATTCTATCGACCTGAAAGATTATGTTACTTTCGGATTGAACGAAGAAGATGCTCCGCGCGCCAGTTGGGCAAGATATATATTCGGCGTATGCCGTGAAATGATCAAACGTGGTGTTGATGTGAAAGGATTCAATACAGCTTTTTCCGGAGATGTGCCTCTGGGTGCAGGTATGTCCTCTTCAGCAGCTTTGGAAAGTACTTATGCTTTCGCACTGAATGATCTGTTCGGTGAGAATAAAATAGACAAGTTTGAATTAGCCAAAATAGGACAGGCTACAGAACACAACTATTGTGGTGTAAACTGTGGTATTATGGACCAGTTTGCTTCTGTATTCGGAAAAGAAGGCAGCCTGATCCGCTTGGACTGCCGTTCTCTGGAATACCAGTACTTCCCGTTCAAACCGGAAGGTTATCGTCTGGTATTGCTTGATTCGGTTGTAAAACATGAACTGGCTTCATCAGCATACAACAAACGCCGTCAGAGCTGTGAAGCTGCCGTAGCTGCTATCCAGAAAAAACATCCTCATGTAGAATTCCTGCGTGACTGTACAATGGATATGCTGGCAGAAGCAAAAGCTGATATCAGCGCAGAAGATTATATGCGTGCCGAATATGTAATCGAAGAAATCCAACGCGTACTCGATGTATGTGATGCTCTGGAAAAAGGAGATTACGAAACCGTAGGCAAGAAAATGTATGAAACTCACCATGGCATGAGCAAACTTTACGAGGTAAGCTGCGAAGAGCTTGACTTCTTGAACGACTGCGCTAAAGAATGTGGCGTAACCGGCTCACGTGTAATGGGTGGCGGTTTCGGTGGTTGCACCATTAACTTGGTAAAAGACGAATTATATGACAACTTCATCGAAAAAGCCAAAGAATCATTTAAAGCTAAATTCGGCAGAAGCCCGAAAGTGTATGATGTAGTTATCAGTGACGGTTCAAGAAAACTGGCATAAAGATTTAAAAACTAATATTCAGAAGGCAAGGCACATCCTAAACAGATGTGCCTTTCTTTTTGTTATGTAAAAAAGCTATCTTTTTATGGTAGATAAATCCCACTAAAAGGTTATCTTTGCGAAAAATCTGAAAAAACTAAATTAATCAATAGATATGAACGATAGTAAACTTATGAATCGTGCGGCTGATAATATCCGCATATTAGCTGCGTCGATGGTAGAAAAAGCCAATTCGGGACACCCGGGAGGCGCCATGGGCGGTGCTGATTTTGTGAACGTACTCTTCTCTGAGTTTTTGGTATACGATCCGCAAAACCCACGTTGGAAAGGTCGCGACCGCTTTTTCCTCGACCCGGGACACATGTCACCGATGCTTTATTCCGTATTGGCTTTCACCGGAAAATATACATTGGATGAATTAAAGCAATTCCGTCAGTGGGGCAGCCCTACTCCGGGACACCCTGAAGTGAATGTAGACCGTGGCGTTGAAAACACTTCCGGCCCGCTGGGACAGGGACACACTTATGCAGTAGGTGCAGCCATTGCGGCAAAATTCCTGAAAGCCCGCTTCGGCGAAATAATGAACCAGACTATCTACGCATACATATCTGACGGAGGTATCCAGGAAGAAATTTCCCAAGGTGCAGGCCGTATAGCCGGTACACTCGGACTGGACAACCTTATCATGTTCTACGATTCAAACGACGTACAGCTTTCTACCAACACAGAAGATGTGACAACCGAAAACGTAGCCATGAAATATGAAGCATGGGACTGGAAAGTAATCACAATCAACGGCAATGACCCGGACGAAATACGTAAAGCTTTGATTGAAGCCAAAGCTGAGAAGAGCCGTCCGACCCTGATCATCGGTAAAACCACCATGGGTAAAGGAGCACGCCGGGCAGATGGAACCAGTTATGAAGCCGATTGTGCAACACACGGTGCACCGTTAGGCGGTGATGCATATGTAAATACAATCAAGAATCTGGGTGGAAATCCGGAAGCTCCATTCACTATATTCCCCGAAGTGGCCGAACTGTACGCAAAACGCGCGGAAGAGCTGAAGAAAATTGTTGCCGGAAAATATGCAGCCAAAGCAGAATGGGCAAAGGCGAATCCCGAACTGGCCGCTAAATTGACAGAGTTCTTCTCAGGAAAAGCCCCGAAAGTAAATTGGGATGCCATAGAACAGAAAGCAGGCGGAGCAACCCGTGCCGGATCTGCAACCGTATTAGGTGCATTGGCCACTCAGGTAGAAAATATGATCGTGTCTTCGGCTGACTTGTCTAATTCAGACAAAACAGACGGTTTCCTGAAAAAGACCCATGCATTCAAAAAAGGCGACTTCAGCGGTGCCTTCCTGCAAGCAGGAGTTTCTGAGTTGAGTATGGCTTGCATCTGCATCGGTATGTCTCTGCACGGAGGTATTATTGCTGCATGCGGTACATTTTTTGTCTTCTCGGACTACATGAAACCGGCTCTTCGCATGGCTGCCCTGATGGAGCAACCGGTGAAGTTTATCTGGACTCACGATGCATTCCGTGTCGGAGAAGACGGACCTACTCACGAACCGGTAGAGCAAGAAGCACAAGTACGTCTGCTTGAAAAGCTGAAAAACCATAAAGGACACAACTCGATGTTGGTACTCCGTCCGGCAGATGTAGAAGAAACAACAATTGCGTGGAAGCTCGCCATGGAAAATATGTCGACTCCTACAGCACTGATCCTTTCACGCCAGAACATCGTTAACCTGCCCGCAGGAACCGATTATTCACAGGCTGCCAAAGGTGCTTACATCATTGCAGGTGCTGATGAAAATCCAGATGTAATCCTGGTAGCTTCGGGATCGGAAGTTTCCACACTGGTTGCCGGTGCCGAACTTCTGCGCAAAGAAGGTGTAAAAGTCCGCATCGTTTCTGCTCCGTCCGAAGGATTGTTCCGCAATCAAAGTAAAGAATATCAGGAATCGATACTCCCTGCAGGTGCCAAAGTATTTGGTCTGACAGCCGGACTACCGGTGAATCTTGAAGGTCTGGTAGGTTCCAACGGTAAAGTATTCGGTCTTGAGTCCTTCGGTTTCTCCGCACCATACAAAGTACTGGATGAAAAGCTTGGATTCACAGCAGAAAACGTATACAATCAGGTAAAATCAATGCTCTGATCAATCATTCAATGTGCTAATGTGCCAGTTCTTCCGAACTGGGGCATTAGCACATTCACTATATTAGCACATTAAAGAAAAATGAAGAAAATTGGAATTTGTTGCGACCATGCCGGTTTTGAATTAAAAGAATATGTAAGAGGTTGGCTGGAAGCAAAAGGCTGGGAATACAAAGACTTTGGAACATACTCGACAGACAGCTGTGACTATCCCGACTTTGCCCACCCGCTGGCTCTGGCTGTAGAAGCCGGTGAATGCTATCCGGGAATTGCCATTTGTGGCAGTGGAAACGGTATCAGTATGACACTTAACAAACATCAAGGTATACGTGCGGCACTTTGCTGGTCAGCAGAAATTGCACACATGGCACGCCTGCACAACGATGCAAACGTACTGGTCATGCCCGGCCGCTATATCAGTACCGAAGAAGCGGACATGATTATGACGGAGTTCTTCTCGACTGAATTTGAGGGCGGACGCCATCAAAAACGTATTGATAAGATCCCGGTAAAGTAAAACCATATGGTTTCATATCAGTAGAAGGCCAATTCTTATAATAATACGAGGGTGTGTCGAAACTCTTTTCAGCACGGAGTAACACAGAGTAGCACAGAGTCTTTTTTTGCTAATAATCAACAACTTAAAATCATCTCTGTGTTACTCTGTGTCCTCGATGGTGAGTTTCGACACACCCTCTTCTATTTACAGGCAATCCGGCATACTTCTCTATCAGTGCTTCTCCTTACGTTCAAACTCACCTTCTTCAATATAATATTTCCACGTACCTTTAGGTTGATTATTTGCATACTTCCCACGGAATTTCAGTTTACCATTTTCGTAATATTCACGGTAACGACCATGACGTTTTCCTTCTTTAATCTCCGCTTCGCTTTTCAAAGCACCTTCCGGATAAAACTCCCGTAATATATTTCCCGAAAAAAGAAGTTCATTGATTACTAAGTGATAAGAATACCTTAAATTAAGCACATTAAGATATAAAAAACATAATTCTGCAAAAGTCTGATATAATCAAAGAATTGTAAACGGTAGGAGCTACAAATACCTACAAACACATCAAAAGAATATCAGATTGACAAAGAGGTATACTATACTCAGATCTCTATTTTTTTCGGTTTTCCTATTTTTCACAATAGAGATGAACAGGTTAAAAGATAAAAAGCTATCTTTGTGACTCAATAATCCGGAAAATCAAAAGATATGGATCAACTGAAAACCATCAAAGAGCTTATCAACCAAGGAGATATAGAAAAGGCGCTTCAGGCACTTGAGGAATTTCTCCGGACTGAACCAGTCGGAAAAGATGAAGCTTACTATCTGATGGGAAATGCTTACCGCAAATTGGGAGACTGGCAAAAAGCTCTCAACAATTATCAATCCGCTATCGAACTCAATCCCGACAGCCCGGCTCTCCAAGCACGCAAGATGGTGATGGATATTTTAAATTTCTACAATAAAGATATGTATAATCAATAAACGTAATAAAGACAGATTATGGCAAAAATCAAAGGAGCAATCGTAGTCGACACGGAGCGTTGCAAGGGGTGCAACCTGTGTGTGGTAGCTTGTCCGCTCAACGTAATATCCCTCGCCAAAGAGGTGAATGTAAAAGGGTATAATTATGCCCAGCAGATTCTTGAAGATACCTGTAACGGATGCAGTTCATGCGCAACTGTATGCCCGGACGGATGTATCTCTGTTTATAAAGTTAAAGTAGAATAAAAGAAAAGAATATGGCAGAAGAAGTTGTATTAATGAAAGGAAACGAAGCCATCGCCCATGCGGCTATCCGCTGTGGTGCCGACGGATACTTCGGATATCCTATTACTCCGCAATCGGAGGTGTTGGAAACTCTTGCCGAACTGAGACCCTGGGAAACTACCGGTATGGTAGTTCTTCAGGCAGAAAGTGAAGTGGCAGCTATCAATATGGTTTATGGCGGTGCCGGCAGCGGCAAAATGGTGATGACTTCATCATCAAGCCCCGGTGTCAGCCTGAAACAGGAAGGTATCTCTTATCTGGCAGGTGCCGAACTTCCATGTCTGATCGTGAATGTGATGCGCGGTGGTCCCGGATTGGGTACCATCCAACCCAGCCAGGCAGACTATTTTCAAACAGTGAAAGGAGGAGGGCATGGCGACTATAAACTTATCGCACTGGCTCCGGCATCTGTTCAGGAAATGGCAGATTTTGTCGGACTCGCTTTCGAGCTTGCGTTTAAATATCGCAATCCGGCAATCATCCTTGCAGATGGTGTCATCGGGCAGATGATGGAAAAAGTCGTTCTTCCTCCCGCCAAAGCCCGTCGTACGGAAGCAGAAGTCATAGCGCAATGTCCTTGGGCTTCTACCGGAAAGACGAAAGACCGCAAGCCCAACATCATTACTTCACTGGAGTTGCGTCCGGAAGAGATGGAAAAGAACAACCTGCGCTTCCAGGCGAAGTACAGAGTAATTGAAGAAAACGAAGTACGTTTCGAAGAAATAGACTGCGAAGATGCAGAATATCTGATCATAGCTTTTGGCTCAATGGCACGTATCGGTCAGAAAGCCATGGAGCTGGCACGTGAAGAAGGCATTAAAGTCGGTATGCTTCGTCCCATCACTTTATGGCCGTTCCCGACAAAAGCAATTGCCGAGTATGCCAATAAGGTAAAAGGTATGCTGGTAACCGAGCTGAACGCCGGACAGATGGTAGAAGACGTCCGCTTAGCGGTAAACGGAAAAGTGAAAGTAGAACATTTCGGCCGCCTGGGAGGCATTGTTCCCGACCCGGACGAAATAGTAACTGCATTGAAAGAACAATTAATCAAATAACTACAGTACGATGAATCCCGATAAAATAAGAAACGTATTGAACATACTGTTTATGATATTGGCCCTGGCGGCTATTATCACCTACTTCGTAGCGAAGGATGACTTTAAGGTGTTTATCTACGTATGCGGCGCGGCAATCTTTGTCAAGCTGATGGAGTTTTTTATACGGTTCACCAACAGATAAGTTTCTGAGTTTTTGTGTTTTCAAGTCCGTGAGACTTCAAACCTCCGAACTTAAAACCATAAGTTCAGTGACTTAAAGATTAAAAAAAGAAGTTATGACGAAAGAAGAAATAATCAAGCCCGAGAATCTGGTTTATAAAAAACCGACTCTGATGAATGACAATGGCATGCACTATTGCCCAGGTTGCAGCCACGGCGTGGTACATAAACTGATTGCCGAAGTAATTGAGGAGATGGGATTGGAAGACAAAGCAGTCGGTATCTCACCTGTAGGTTGCGCTGTATTCATATATAATTACCTTGACATCGACTGGCAAGAGGCTGCCCATGGACGTGCACCCGCGCTTGCTACAGCCATCAAGCGCCTCTGGCCTGACCGCCTGGTATTTACTTACCAGGGAGACGGCGACCTTGCCTGCATCGGTACGGCAGAAACCATCCATGCACTGAATCGTGGTGAAAATATTACGATTGTCTTCATCAACAACGCCATCTACGGTATGACCGGAGGACAAATGGCTCCTACAACCCTGATGGGAATGAAAACGGCTACCTGCCCTTACGGACGTGATCCGGAACTCCACGGCTATCCGCTGAAGATTACTGAAATCGCTGCTCAACTGGAAGGTACAGCTTACGTAACCCGCCAATCGGTACAAACAGTTCCCGCCATCCGAAAAGCTAAAAAAGCGATTCGTAAAGCATTCGAGAACTCAATGAACGGAAAAGGTTCCAACTTGGTAGAAATCGTTTCAACCTGTAGTTCCGGATGGAAAATGACTCCGGAGAAAGCCAACAAATGGATGGAAGAACACATGTTCCCGTTCTATCCTTTGGGCGACCTGAAAGATAAATAATAATTTAATATTATTAAGATGAAAGAAGAAATAATTATAGCAGGATTCGGTGGACAGGGTGTACTGTCTATGGGAAAGATTTTAGCTTACTCCGGACTGATGGAAGGCAAAGAAGTGACCTGGATGCCGGCTTATGGTCCTGAACAACGTGGCGGCACAGCCAACGTTACAGTCATTGTAAGCGACGACAAAATATCCTCACCGATTTTGAGTAAATATGACACAGCCATCATTCTGAATCAGCCTTCACTTGAAAAATTCGAAAGCCGTGTGAAGCCGGGAGGTATCCTGATTTATGACGGATACGGAATCATTAACCCTCCTACCCGCAAAGACATCAAAGTATACCGCATCGACGCAATGGACGCGGCCAACGAGATGAACAATGCCAAGGCATTCAACATGATTGTACTGGGAGGATTACTGAAGCTTCGCCCCATCGTTACATTAGAGAATGTAGTGAAAGGCCTGAAGAAAACATTACCCGAACGTCACCATCACTTGATTCCGATGAATGAAGAAGCCATCAAAAAAGGTATGGAACTGATCAGAGAGGTTTAAGCCGACCGAGAATTGAGAATCGAAATTTAAAAATTATTAGCTATGCCACAGCCCGGGAAACCGGATAATTTTTAAAATTCAATTCTCAATTCTCATTTTAATAAGTATCTTTGCGGCTAATTATGAGACGAATCCTACTTACATATATACTCCTTGCCGTAGGTTTACTGACCGCACAGGCACAGTTCAATCCTACACAACAAGTCGATCCCCGTACCGGTAGAGATGCCAACGGTAACCAGATAGACCCGGCCATGCGGGTGCATGAGGACAGTACAGACGTTGAAATACAAGGACTTCCCCCAAAACTCTATATGTGGCATGTCAGCGAAAACCTGGGAACAATCCAGAAAATACCCGCTGATACGGCAACCCACATGTTTCAAAACACCAATTTAGTGGAAGGCCTGAGAGGGCATTATAATTATCTGGGTAACTTAGGTTCTCCCCGCCTGTCACGTCTCTTTTTCGAACGCCGTGACGCAGAACCGACCATTTTTATGGAGCCATTTTCCAGTTTTTTTGTCCGTCCTGACGAATTCAACTTTACTAACAGTAACGTGCCTTTCACCAATCTTAGCTATTATAAAGCCGGTAATAAAGTGAACGGAGAGGAGCGATTTAAGTCCTATTTCTCAGTAAATGTAAACAAACAACTGGCATTTGGTTTCAACTTCGATTATCTGTACGGACGGGGTTATTACAACAATCAAAACACTTCTTTCTTTAATGCCGCACTCTTCGGAAGTTATATAGGCGACCGCTACGAAGCGACATTGCTTTATAGCAACAACTATCTAAAGATGAATGAAAACGGCGGTATCACCGATGACCGTTATATCACCCGTCCGGAAGAAATGGCAGAGGGAAAAAAGGAATATGAATCACAGAACATTCCCACCCTGTTAAGCAAAAGTGCCAATCGTAACAAGGACTTTTACATATTCCTCACCCAACGTTACAAACTGGGATTCACTCGTGAAGTGGCCAAAGCCAAAGACGATACCACCAGTACGGAAAAGCCGGAATTTGTTCCGGTTACCAGCTTCATCCATACAATGAAAGTGGAACGTGCCCGCCACCAGTTCACTTCGGAGGACGAATTGTACAAAATCTACCCGGAAGCGTATATCCAGCCGGGCAATAAGCTGGTGAATGACTCTACCAGCTATATTGGAGTAAAAAATACATTGGGAATCGCTCTGCTTGAAGGTTTTAATAAATATGCCAAAGCCGGATTGACTGCCTTTATCTCACATAAGCTAAGCAATTACCGGCTAATGGACAGAGACTCCGTGAGTGTAGATAAATACAGTGAACACGAAGTTTTTGTCGGGGGTGAATTGGCCAAACGTCAGGGAAAAACGCTCCATTACCGTGCCATGGGCGAAGTAGGTATTCTGGATAAAGCGATTGGGCAGTTCCGTGTCAATGCCGATCTCGACCTGAACTTCCGCTTATGGAAAGATACGGTCAGCTTTATTGCCCGCGGATCAATCAGTAATACCCTTCCGGCATTTTATATGCGTCATTATCATTCTAAATACTTCTACTGGGATAATGACAATATGGACAAAGAGTTCCGCACACGCCTGGAAGGCGAGCTGAACATCGAGCATTGGCAGACCTACCTGAAAGCCGGAGTAGAAAATATTAAAAACTATACGTACTTCAATCAAAAGGCACTCCCTCAGCAGAATGACGGTAATATTCAGGTGCTTTCCGCCACTCTGTCGCAAAATTTCCGACTGGGTATTTTCCATCTGGACAATGAAGTGACCTGGCAAAAGTCGAGCAACACTACCGTATTGCCCTTACCGGAGCTTTCACTTTACCATAATTTCTACATTCAGACAACCTTGGCGAAAAAAGTGCTTCATGTGCAGTTGGGAGCCGATGTACGCTATTTTACCAAGTATTATGCCCCGGCATATACCCCGGCCATCCAGCAGTTTCATCTGCAACCGGAAGACGATCAGGTAAAGATTGGCGGTTACCCCATCATCAATGTATATGCCAACCTGCAACTGAAACGCACGCGTCTTTTCGCAATGATGTATCACGTCAATCAGGGAATGGGTAACTCGAATTACTTCCTGTCGCCCCACTATCCCATCAATCCGCGCCTATTTAAAATCGGTGTTTCCTGGAACTTCTACGATTAATCGCTACCATGAATCTATTGAAGCCTAAATATCTGAGATATGTAGTATTAGGACTGATATCAGCCCTCGTTGTCACATTCTGGCCTTGTAAAGAGAAGCCGCAAGGACATCCGCGCGACTACGCAGAGATCGAAGAAAGCGGCATCCTCCATGCCGCCACGGAATATAACTCCATCAGTTTTTATGTGGATGGAGATACCGTTTCGGGATTTCATTATGAACTGATAGAGGCATTTGCCCGTGACAAGGGCTTGCAAGTACAGGTCTCCCCGGTGATGAGCTTCAACCAACGGCTGGAAGGATTGGCCAATGGCACCTATGACGTAGTAGCTTATAGTATACCGACAACAAGTGAACTGAAAGACTCCCTGCTCCTCACCTCACCCATTATCTTGAGCAAACAAGTCCTGGTGCAACGCAAAGCCGAAGAAAACGACTCGCTTGCCATCAGAAGCCAACTCGACCTGGCCGGCAAAACCCTGAACGTCGTAAAAGGTTCTCCATCCATTCTTCGGATACACAACCTCAGCAATGAAATAGGTGATACAATCTACGTAAACGAAGTAGCAAAATATGGTTCCGAACAACTGATCGCAATGGTTGCGCATGGAGATATCGATTTTGCCGTATGCGACGAGAGTATAGCCCGGATGGCCGTAGATTCATTGCCTCAACTCGATATTAATACCGCCATCAGTTTCACCCAATTTTACTCGTGGGGAGTCAGTAAGCAGTCCCCTGCTCTGCTCGACAGCCTGAATACATGGCTGTCCGGCTTCCGAAAGAAAGGTGAATATCAGGCCATCTATCGTAAATACTACGGAAAGCAGTAACAACTCCCTCCCCTTCTTTCCAATTCATTTAAAGACTACGATTACCAGTTGCGCAACTGGTAGCATACGGAGTTGTGCAACCAGAGAATGTGAACTAAGAAACGGGCACAAAGAGTCTCTATTATGATAACTGTAAATCATTCGTCGCTTTCAGCAGAATTGAGTATATTTGCGGATGGATAAATAAAAAAGATATGAGCGATAAGATTATAAAATGGGGATTCATTGGTTGCGGAGAAGTAACCAAATACAAAAGCGGACCTGCCTTTCAGAAAGTAGAAGGTTCCAAAGTCATAGCAGTCATGAGTCGTGACGGCAATAAGGCCAAAGCTTATGCCAAAGAACGGAACATTCCGAAGTGGTATGACGATGCACAGGAGCTGATTGACGACCCGGATGTAAATGCCGTATACATAGCCACTCCTCCCTCTTCACACGCCACTTATGCCATCATGTCCATGAAAGCCGGAAAACCGGTATATATCGAAAAGCCAATGGCGCAAACTTACGAAGAATGCGCCCGTATCAACCGTATTTCTCAAGAGACAGGAGTGCCTTGCTTTGTAGCTTACTACCGACGTTATCTGCCTTACTTTATGAAAGTCAAGGAACTGGTAGACAAAGGAATTATCGGAAATGTGATTAACGTGCAGATCCGTTTCGCTCAACCCCCACGCGACCTGGATTACAACAGAGAGAACCTGCCTTGGCGTGTACAGGCAGACATTGCCGGAGGAGGATATTTTTATGACCTTGCCCCCCACCAGATCGATCTTCTACAGGAAATGTTCGGTTGTATTCTTGAAGCCAGCGGATATAAGAGTAACCGTGGGGGACTTTATCCAGCAGAAGATACATTGAGTGCTTGTTTCCAGTTCGACAACGGTCTGGTAGGAAGCGGTTCATGGTGCTTCGTTGCCCATGATTCGGCTCGCGAAGACCGCATTGAGATTATCGGTGATAATGGCATGATCTGTTTCTCCGTATTCACCTATGACCCGATTGCCCTTCACACCGAAAGAGGACGTGAAGAAATAGTTGTAGAAAACCCCGAACACGTGCAGCAACCTTTGATTCAAGCCGTGGTAGACCATCTTCTTGGAAAATCGACTTGTTCCTGTGACGGCGAAAGTGCCACAACGACCAATTGGGTCATGGATAAAATACTTGGAAAGATCTAAACAATAAACGTTTTGAACGATGAATGAATCATCCACGCTGAACGATCAACGGTGAACAATGGCTGATGAACAATAGAGATTGTTTTTTCCTTATGCCTTCGGCCTATTAAAGCATCATTCATCATTGATCGTTCAGCGTGGATAATTAGTTCATCGTTTTTTTATCTTTTCCATGTCACGTTTTCCTTCCTCTTCCGTCTTGCTTATGTAAATGGAACTAAAACAATTCAAAATAGCCGTTCTTCCACTCCGCGACAAATTACTTAATTATGCGCGGAAGTTGACCGATGACCATTCGGATGCTGAAGATGCCGTGCAAGAAGTAATGCTGAAACTATGGAACCTCCGCCTGAAACTGGACGAGTACCACAGCATTGAAGCACTTGCCATGACTATGACGCACCATACCTGTATGGACATCTGGCGGGGAAAACATACGGACAACTTATCGCTCGACAGCGTACAAGCTGCCAGTCCGTCTGCCACCCCCGAACGCTTACTGGAAGAGAAAGACGAATTCCGCCTGATGCGCGAAATAATCGGCACGCTACCACCTCTGCAACAAACCATCCTGAGGATGAAAGATGTTGAAGAGTATGAAAACGAGGAAATCGCCGAGATAACAGGATGCGGTGCCGAAGCCATCCGCAGCAACCTAAGCAGGGCACGGAAAAAAGTGAGAGACATTTACCTACAAACCATACAACAAAGAAAAAGGAGAAACGAAGCATGAATATAGAAGAATTATTAAACAAGTATTTTGAAGGGGAAACCAACTGTGAGGAAGAACATGAGCTCCGCCGTTTTTTCACTCAGGGCATCGTACCGGAACATCTGCAGATGTATGGCCCGATGTTTGCTTTCTTCAGCGAAGAGAACCGGCAAAGCAAGATTGCCGGCTCCGGAGTTCCGAAAACTTTCGTTCCTCTGCGCCGCCGTCTGCCATACATATTCAGCGGAATGGCTGCCGGAATGTTGATTGTGCTGGGTATCGCCGGCCTCAACCGACATTTCAGCACCTCTACCGGAAATTATGTAATCATCGACGGAAAATGCTATACCGACACCCGACTGGTGCGCGAACAGGCCATGGTAGCATTCCGTGATGTCAGTATCAGCGAAGAGGAAGTGTTTGCCACGCTATTCTCCGAATAAAAAAAGAAAACAATAAAAGAAATGATGTATGAATAAAGTCATTCGCACCACATGGATTGTCCTACTGCTCACCGTTGCCTCGGGCATGGTAAGAGCACAACAGGGACTGCAAATAGCTTCCGTATTCCAGAAATACGGCAAACAGAAAGGAGTGACTATGGTAGAGTTATCCAATGAAATGCTGGAAACCTATCAGATGACTCTCTATAAAAGCCTTGTTTTTAAAGACGTCGAAGAAGCTTTGCCCGATATTCTCAACTGCCTGGAAGCCGACAAGAGAAAGGCCAGGAAAGTAAAGGAAGTAGTAGCAGGCGGACAAATACAGTCCGGCTATTATCAGTTACCCCAACTAAAAGAAGATGTCAACCGGTTCATCCTCTTCAAAACCGGCAAGAAAGGCTCGGCTACCTTGATTTACATCGAAGGCGAGTTGGATGCAGATGATTTGGTAACCATGTTATTTATGAAGAAAAACTAAACATTATAAGAGTATGAAACACATTTATTTATTACTGTTTATGCTGATCCCGATGGCGGGAATGGCTCAAGAAAGCATTTCGCAAGACACGACTCTTTACGTAAACGGACGCAAAATCCTGATTAAAGAAAAAGAGGGGAAAATAAAGGTAAAACTTTACGAACAGTCTTCGCGCGGTGATACGATAGAGAACGATCAGATATTCGAAGGAATCTATACGGACGGACAAACAACCGAACGCCGCACAGCATTCACCATGCCTTTTGTCAAGAGAAAGAACTATTATCGGTTTGAACCGCATATTGCCGGGATCTATATGGGATACACACGGCTCTCTGACGGTATCAATTTCAACACTCCGAACGGATTGGACGTCAATGCAAATAAGTCTTGGGAAATTGGTTTTAACCTGTTTCAAGGTTCCCTGACGCTCTCACGTGATCGCCAATGGGGCATAACGACAGGCTTAGGCTGGGGATATCGCTCCTTCCGTCTGGGTGGCAACTACGCTTTCAGACAAACCGATGGAATCACAAACATTGTTCCAGGGATTCCAGATGAAGAAGTTTACAGCAAAAGCCGGTTACGCTATTTCTATTTCCGTATTCCGGTAACATTGGAATGGCAAAAAAAATTTAGCCACAGTAACGGACACGGTCCTTTATTCTTCTCAGCTGGACTTGAGGCAGAAATCCGCCACGGGGTTAAGTCAAAGGCGAAAGTAAACGGACATAAAGAAAATTTAAGCAATAACCTGAATGTTCATCCGATAGGTATCAACCTTTTGGCACAGGCAGGTTATGGCGATATCGGAGTTTATTTGCGCTATTCTACCTACAGCCTCTTCGAACACAAGAAAGGACCCGAACTTTATCCTTATTCTTTCGGCCTCTGCTGGTATTGGTAACAATAGCCCCCAGCGGTCAGCCGCCGCATCCCGGCAGATGAAAGTAACCTGTCAATCCGTAAAGAATAGGCCGATTTCTTAACTTGAAGGAACAATCTATCGTTCTAATTGTTTATATTTGCAAAAAACATATAACAATATCAACGATAGATTTTTTTATATCACATGACCAAAAAAGAACTAATGCGGAAAGCGATTGAGCTTTCCAAAGAAAATGTAGCAAACGGAGGAGGCCCTTTCGGAGCCGTTATCGCAAAAGATGGAGAAATAGTAGCCACAGGTGTTAACCGCGTAACAGCTTCGTGCGATCCCACCGCTCATGCAGAAGTAAGCGCTATCCGTGCTGCCGCCTCAAAACTGGGAACTTTTAACCTGAGCGGTTACGAGATTTACACCTCTTGCGAACCATGTCCCATGTGCCTGGGTGCTATCTATTGGGCACGATTAGACAAGATGTACTATGGCAATAACAAGACAGATGCCAAAAACATCGGGTTCGACGACTCGTTTATCTACGATGAATTGGAACTGAAACCTGAGGACAGGAAGTTGCCATCCGAGATATTACTTCACGACGAAGCAATCAAGGCTTTTGAGGAGTGGATGAAGAAAGAAGATAAGATAGAGTACTAATAAAACAAGAATCCCCGAAGAACACTGCATCGTCCTTCGGGGATTTCTATACACACAAAAGTTATAATTTAATTGCTTGGGAATCTGTTTAGAAACGCAGACCTAAAGTAAACAATACCTGGCTACGGGTATTTGTTACTTTGGTTGTTTCCGGTGTCAGTACCGTAGTTGCGTTGTTCTCCTCATACTTATTTACGAACGGATAGAAATCTTCTTTATATGCAGAGAATTTATAAGCCAAATCTGCATAGAACATAGATCCACGATATCCAATACCCAAAGTATAATTGCTCAAAGCTTTCGTATTTGCCCAATCAGTATCTGTCTGGATAGAATAAAAAGGCATATCTTTGAAAGCATCTCCATGGAAAATTGCCGAAGAGTAATTATAACCAGCACGCAAAGCAAACTGGGGAATCACTTTATATTCAAGGCCAAGACGGAGGGTATTTACACCTTTCATCATAGGTCTCGTACTATTTTCAAACGTAAACTCTGAACTTGAACCGGTCGGTCCTCGGAACTTCATCGTTGAATAATCCTGATATTCATATTCAGCACCTAATGCCAGACTGGTACCCACAGTATATCCTAAACTTACATTGTAAGTCCACGGAGTCTGAAGCCGGAATTCACGTACCATATCTCCATTTCCGGGTAACTTATCCCTCGTATCTATAGACCACTGATCTATCTTCCCTGTCTCAACATTCAGCACATCCGATTCCAAATAAGCACTGGTCTTATAATCCAGATTATAGAATGTAGGAGTATGGATAGCAAGACCGATACGGAACGGAGAATCTTCGAACGGACGAAGAATCGTACCTAATTTTACATCAAAGCCCGAACCTCTTACTTTATTCCAACTTCTTAAGTTGTAATTCTGTGGTGCATGTGCTCCTGTATATGCTTCAGAATAATAAGTGTACTTACTATAATCAACAGCATATGCTCCAATAGTCAATCCCAGATAAAACCGATCATTAAAATTGAAAGCAATATTAAAATCATACTGATCGATTCCTCCACGTTCCTGTGAGCTAAAGTTGGCAACACCATCATCATACATACCATAATAATTGCCCGGTGTTGTATACAGTGGTTTACCATTGACGTCATATCTTTGATTCCCATCTTTATCCACATACGGAGAATTAGGCTTGCCGGCTGCATTCATTTTATCAGTTGTAATATCACTAATCAACCAACCGTCATATCCCAATATGGAAAGCCATCCTATCTCCGGATCATCGTAAGGATGATCTCCCCATTTTGATATACCGCTTGCCTGTTCGGCCATCTGATAGGTCTGCGAACTGTTACCAAGTCCTCCTGTCATCTTCATATTCTTATAAAAAGACTTAGCCTTGTGATAGTTAAATCCAAAATTCACATAACGCAATGAAGTTGCATTACCTATTTTTGTAGCAAACACAAAACCCAGGTTATCAAAAGAGCCTTGGATTTTATCCGAGCTTAATTTATTCCCCAAATACTTACTTTCGGTCCCATACGAAGAGAAACCAAAAGAAGTCATAAAATCATTGCTACGATAAATACCGATACCCGCAGGGTTAGTTCCAATTGTAGAGATATCACCTCCCAAAGCCCCCATAGCACCGCCCATTCCTACAAAACGGGCTGTTCCATTCAGATCTTTTCCTGTTATCTTGGCAGCATCGTACACAGTTTGTGCACTTATTGGGGCTGCTGCTACCAGCAGCCCTAAAGTTGCTAAAGTTATTATTTTTTTCATCGTCAAATACCTTTTAAAGTTAATATCTCCATTATTATCTTCTACCTCTTGAAGAGCCGCCACCTCCACCGGAAGAACGGGAAGAACCACCGCCGCCACCAGTAGAATAACTACGTGAACTGCTACCGGATGGTGAAGAATAACTGCGTGTAGACGAGCTACTGCGAGAAGGAGTACTGTTGTACGAACGACGGGTGGTACCTTCATTAGAATAACTGCGTGAAGGAGTTGCCGAACTGCCACGGGTGTAAGTAGAACTACTTCTAGTACTTGCCCTTCTGCCTCCCTCAGAGTAAGAAGGAGAACCGGTAGTAGCACCACCGCGAGTACCCTCGTAAGAAGAACTACTGCGTGTACTACTTGGACGCGTATAAGTGCTTCGGCGTGAAGAAGAAGCATCTGTACGGGTAGTAGATCCCGGACGTTCTCCCACTACACGTGTACCAATCACACGTCTAGCAGAATTTTGTCCTCTGCTATAAGAGGAGGTTCCGGACGAACGAACAGCAGAACCGCTATTGGAACGAACCGCATCTGAACCATACCGACGAACAGTTGAAGGACTTCCATAGCTACTTCTTACAGCAGACGAACCACGGCGGGTATAAGTATCGTATCTTCCTGCCCAACTGCCTCCACCACCCCATCCGGGATGATAATGATGGTGATGTCCCCAGTAGCCGCCGCCATACCAGCCGCCCCAGTAACCACCCCAGTAGCCACCCCAATAACCGGGATAATAGCCTCCCCAGGCGTAATAAGGTGAAGACCAGCCCCATCCCCAGCCCCATCCGGGACCATAAGAATTATAACGCCAATCCCACCACAAGCGGTTGGTAAACGTTGGGAACGCATAAGCATAGAAGCCATCTGTATAAACGTTCCAATCCCAAGAGTTAGCTCCATAAACAATGTCCCAGTAAAGCGGACTGCTGATGCTCACCGCAAAACGAGGATTACGGAAACGAATGATACGTTCTGCATACTCGTAGTCATCCTGCGAGCCATTGAAACCATTCACCCATTCACCATCCGGATCAGAGACAGCTTTTTCTTTTACATATAATGTATCGTCCTCCATTGCGAACTCATTATCTTTAGCATCGTAACGGCGGTTATACTCATCCACATCACGCATATCGCGTTTGTTTCCTTTACGGTCCTGAACCACTACCGTAGTACCCGGAGCCGTATAAATATTCGTGGTGACTGTCCTTTTTTCCGGCACCTTCTTTACAGGAGTCTTTTCTGCTTCCTGTTTTTTCTCCTTAGAAGGCACGAAATAAAGGTCGTCATTATTGCTTTGTGCCATCACAGCCAGTGGAAGGCACAGGGCAAACAGCGATAATAAAACAATCTTTTTCATATTTCCGTGGTTTATTGGTTACTTTATCTTTTTATTCACGTTACAAAGATAAGCAAGGTATTCACGCTACCGGATAGATTTTCCCCAAACAATAATAGGGATTTCCCTATTTTGCCGTTCTTTAACTTAACAAATCTCAACCCGATAAAAACAATGTTTACTTTGTTTCTATCTCTTTAAATCGTACTTTTGCAAATAAAAAAAACACTTATGAAGTACTTTGAGTTCACTTTTGATACCCATCCTTGCACCGAAACGGTGAATGATGTACTGGCTGCCGTGTTGGGTGAGGCCGGATTTGAAAGTTTTGTCGAACGGGAAGGCGGACTGACTGCTTATATTCAACAATCACTCTACAATGAAGAGATACTGAAAACTGAACTGGCAAACTTCCCGATACCGGATACGGAAATTACTTATGTATTTACCGAAGCTGAAGATAAAAACTGGAACGAAGAGTGGGAAAAGAATTTCTTTCAGCCCATTGTGATCGGAAACCGTTGTGTGATTCATAGTACATTCCATCAAGACGTGCCCAAAGCGGAATATGACATCGTGATCAATCCGCAGATGGCTTTCGGGACGGGTCACCATGAAACAACCAGCCTGATTATCGGTGAACTGTTAGATAGTGAGCTAACCGGTAAGTCCTTGCTGGATATGGGATGCGGAACTTCAATCCTGGCCATCCTTGCACGGATGCGGGGAGCTCAACCTTGTACAGCCATCGATATTGACGAATGGTGTGTACGTAATTCGATAGAGAACATCGAACTGAACGGAGTGACAGATATTGCCGTTTCTCAGGGAGATGCTTCGGCTTTGGCAGGAAAAGGACCATTCGATGTAGTAATAGCCAATATCAACCGGAATATCTTACTGAATGACATGAAACAGTATGCAGCATGCATGCACCCGGGATCGGAGCTATATATGAGCGGATTTTATGTAGATGATATTCCGGTCATCCGACAGGAAGCGGAAAAGAACGGACTTACATTTGTGCACCATCAGGAAAAGAATCGGTGGGCAGCAGTAAAATTTGTACTTTAATTAAAGTTCCTTTGAACATTCATCCTGTGCTCAATCATCTAAAAGAGCAGGAAACATAACAATAAATGCAAATCCCACTAATTTCTTTGATGGGTACAAAATTAGAATATTTGTGGGATTTGCGTAGCTTACCTCCGAATAAGGTCTTTGTTACTCTTGAAAGATCCTTATTGGCTCTCAAATTCTTTTTTTACCTGTTTGCACCAGTCTTTTATTCGTTTATCAGTCATTTCCGACTGATTTTCAATATCAATAACCAGTCCACACCACTTTTCATCCCGCAAAGACCGTGAGCGTTCGAAACTATATCCGTCAATAGAGGTGAAACCAACAAGTGTGGCTCCGTCATTCTCAAATACTTCGGCAAGAATACCAATACCATCGGCAAAGTTTTCAGGATATTTCACTTGGTCGCCAAGTCCGAAGATGGCAACTTTCTTCCCTTTCAACTGAAGAGTACGGAGTTCGGGAAGTAGTTCGTCCCAATAAGTGGGCAACTCACCATCGAACCACGTGGAAGCTCCGACAATAAAGTTGTCATAAGCCTCAAAATCGTTTTGCCAGGCATTTTCGATAGCCACAGACTCGGCGGAAGCACCGAATTCCTTTTGTATCTTTTCAGCTACCCAAGAGGTTTTATCAGCTTTGGCAGCATAAAATATTCCTATCTTTTTCATGATTGCTTGCTTTTAATTAAAATTCCAGCAACTCTTTGGCTGCTTTATATATCTTTTCATCATTCGGCAGGATGGCACGCTCCAATATCGGATTGAAACCCACCGGAGTAAAGGTGGAGCCAATACGCTGTACCGGAGCATCCAGATAACGGAACATCTCTTCGGCAATCTGCGCGGCAATCTCAGCACCGAAACCGGAGAAGACTTTATCTTCATGTACAACCAATACTTTACCGGTTTTCCGCACAGAGGCAAAAATAGCCTCTTTATCCAATGGGATCAACGAACGGAGATCGATGACTTCGACACAGCCCAACCCCTCCTGAGCAAGACGTTCGGCTACGTTCAGGCAGAAATGAGTCGTATTCCCGTAAGTAACTACAGTCAGGTCGGTTCCTTCACGACGGATACGGGCTTTACCAAAAGGAACTTCAAACTCTTCGGGCACAACAGCAGCAGCCTCTACTGAGTTGTAAAGTGCTTTCGGCTCCAGATAAAGAGTGAAACCTTTGGAACGCATACTGGTACGGAGTAATCCGGCAGCATCGTCGGCAAACGACGGACAAACGATGCGGGCACCGGGTAAAGTCGTAAGAGCCCCTTCGAGATTCTGCGAATGATACAATCCACCGCCAATGTAACCACCGGAAGCCAGACGAAGTGTTATATTAGGAGTAAACTTACCGTTACTACGCCAATACTCGTGCGTACACTCCACGTACTGTTCTACGGCTGGCCAAAAATAGTCGGCAAACTCAGCTCCTTCGATAACAACATGTATTTTAGGGTCGAAGCGACACATACCGTTAGCGGTTCCCACAATATAGTCTTCAGCAATCGGGGCACTGAATACACGTGCATCACCAAACTCTTGCTGCATACCTTTGGTTACATTGAATACACCTCCTTTATCCTTATTGGCTACGTCCTGTCCCCAAATAAATGTATCGGGGTTACGACGGAACTCTTCTTTGAGAGTTTCGTTGATGGCATTCACCATAAAACTCTTCTCTCCTTCAACAGGTCCCGGAAGCCCGTCTCTATACTTTTGAGGGATATAAGGTTCGGGAAGTACAAAATCATAAATACTTTCCGGTTTCGGATCGGGAGCAGCCAAGGCCTTACGATTGGCTGCGGCAAGTTCCTTTTTAGCGGCAGCCTCTATTTGCTGGAGATCTTCCTCTGTCAGGCGTTTATAGCGCAATAGCATGCGGCGGAATTTCATCAACGGATCGGCCTCTTTCACATAAGCCAACTCGTTTTCGTCACGATAAAGCGTATGCTTATCCGAATTGGAGTGCGAACCGATACGGACACAATTAGCATGGACAATGACCGGAGTACGATTGGCAATAGCAAACTCACGAGCTTCGGTCATGGCATTCATCGAGTCGAACACATCTTTCCCATTGCAATGGATGATACGGAGATTCTTAAAACCGGAGAAATTATCGGCCACTTTACGGTTGGCTGTCTGATCCTTTTTGGGAACAGAAATGCCGTAACCGTTGTCCTGAAACACAAAGATCACCGGAAGACGTTCGTTACTGGCACCGTTGATGGCTTCATAGACAAAGCCTTCGGAAGTGGCGGACTCTCCGTGTGAAGTGATCGCTACACCTTTATGTCCATAATATACCATGGCGCGTCCCACGCCTGCCGCATGAAGATCATGTGTGCCGGTAGCAGAAGAGATATTCTCGATGTGCCATTCCGGTTTGGCAAAGTGATTGGACATATGACGTCCGGCACTGCCCGGATCGGTAGCTTTCGAAATTCCGTTCAAAATCAGTTCCTCCGGTGTCATTCCGGCAGAAAGAACCGTAAGCATATCCCGGTAGTAAGGGAAAAGATAGTCTTCACCAAGGGTAAAGACCTGCCCTATAGCGAGTTGGATACCGTCATGTCCGGCATAAGGAGCATGATAAGACCAGCCAAGGGATTGCAGCAGATAGGCGGGTGCTTTCTCATCGAGAGCGCGACCCAGGGTCATCAAATGATACCACTTGCGGAGGGTCTGTTCGTCAGTGGTTTTTATATCATATTTCTTCATTTTCAATCTTTTTAGTTAGTTTCACACAGCAGTCACTCTTTCCAGTTCTCCAGATAATCGGCAATGAAATGCAGGAAGTTACCTCCCAGCGAACCATCCACCACCCGATGATCGTAAGAGAGCGACAAGTACATCTTATGACGAATGGCAATCACATCGCCTTCGGGAGTCTCCACTACGGCCGGCTTTTTTTCGATAACTCCCACGCCAAGTATTGCTACCTGCGGCTGGTTAATGATCGGCGTACCGAACAACATCTTAAAAGTGCCGAAATTGGTAATTGTAAACGTACCTCCGTCAATATCATCGGGCATCAGCTTATTCACCCGGGCCTTTTTCGCCAACGAATCGATAGCTACGGCAAGTCCGTTAAGATTCAAGCGATCAGCGTCGTGAATCACAGGGACAATCAGGTTTCCGTCATCCTGAGAAACCGCAATGCCGACATTAATATGTTTCTTATACAGAATGTTATATCCATCCACAGACACATTCACTTGCGGATAGGCAGCCAATGCCTGCGCCGTAGCCTCAGCAATGGCAGGCATATAAGTCAGTTTCACCCCTTCACGACGGAAGAAGGCATCCTTATTCTTTTCACGCCAGCGAACCAACCGGGTGACATCGACTTCAACCACGTTGGTCACATGCGGAGAAACTTTCTTCGACATCACCATATGGTCGGCGATAATGCGACGAACACGATCCATCTCTTTCACCTCTACCGATGCGTCCGAAACAGAGGGGCTGAGGGACTGAGAAGCCACAGCTACAGGTTTCTTTGGCATTTCAGCAGCAACCGGAGTCGCAGGTGAAGAAGCAGGAGTGTTTACCTTAACCGCTGAAGACACCGCAACAGGGGTATCGGCAACCGAAGCACCTTTTTTCATTTCAATATAATGACGGATATCTTTTTTACTTAACCGTCCTTCATAACCTGTCCCGGGGATCGCATCCAGTTCTTCCTGGGGAATCTTTGCCTCCCGTGCCAGTTGGAGCACCGCCGGTGAGTACCAACGTTCTACTTTCGAGACAGTAGTTTCCGCTTTCACATTCGGAGCAGATGCGGCACTTGAAACTTCCGCCGCTTCGGAGACAGATGTACCTTCCGCGGAACCTTCAGTTTCCGATGTTTCTACGGAGTCTTCTCCATCCATATCTACAATAGCAACTACAGTGCCCACGGGCACAGTATCACCTTCTTTAAACAATATCTCCACCACCTTTCCGGAAACGGGAGAAGGGATCTCCGCACTCACCTTAGCGGTGTTTACTTCAAAAAGCACATCATCTTCATTGATCCTGTCACCCACTTGTACCGACCATGACAGAATGGTTCCTTCGGTAATACTTTCGCCCAGTTTGGGCATTTTTATTTCGAATCTTGCCATACATACAATTATTTATTCTTTCACTTGTTTAAGTAGAACAAGATTTTGAAAAAGAATGTTTTAAGTTAGTGTTTTTTTTAAGTAATAGCTTGAAAAAAGAAGATTAATAAGCATCTGAGAAAACTGTTTATAATTCAATCCGGAATCAAAGTACTCCCATTACCACCTTAATAGTACATACATTCAACGCATATATCGGGAGACCGGTAAGCTAAAAACTTTATATTTTGATTAACGAGGTCTGGTAAATCGCCTGTATGCCTCTTCATCAAGTGCATTGTATTTGTCCCTACGCAACTCTTTAATGACTGTTTGTTCTGCCTTGCTGAATCCCTCGGAGACCGATGTCTCTGCAAAATAACTGAAAATCCAATTCCGAAACCTATCTGTAGGCATAGCCGGATAAAAATACTCTTTCAGATTCGTCACCTCACTACGGACCGAACGTACAGAAGGATGTAATCTGATATTTTCCTCTGATGGGGCTACGGCAAGCAGTGTATTCAGCAGTTTCAAATCCGTATCATACAGCAATGTGCAATGATACATCGCGCGATTGCGATGTACACATTGCGCACTGCCCGAAACCTTTCGCCCACCGACATAAATACCCAACCGTTCATCACCTGTCGCTGCCACTCCGGCAGCACTCAGCATTATAATCGTTTTCTCCAGATAAGTCTCAAAACGTGCCAGGCGGGTAGTCTCAATAAATGTAAGATTGATATTACCCAGATCGTGATATACTGCGCCACCACCGGAAAAACGGCGGAATACAGGGATCTGTTTTTCACCTGCTACCGTTAAATTTACTTCCGCTTCCATCCGTTGATGCTTACCGATAATTATGGAAGGAGCACTTTGCCAAAGCATGAATACATCTTCCGTACCCTGTTTCAGCAAATACTCCTCAGCAGCCAAGTTAAAACCGGCATCCGTTGAAAAACTGTTGATGAAACGCATCAGGCAAACAGTGTTTCGTGATAAATCTCACCGGCTGTCGGGTGTGGGAAAACACTCTTTCTGAATTCATCGACCGTATAGCCCCGTTGAATAGCAATGCCCGCCACGACAATAATTTCCGAAGCCGGATTACCCAGCATGTGACAACCGATAATTCGATCATTATGATCGATAATCAGTTTGCAGAGTCCGTTACCTAATTCATTCTCGGCAACAAAACGTCCCGAATAAGCCATTGGGAGCTTCTGTACCCGATAGTAAATACCCTTAGCCATCAATTCTTCCTCTGTTTTACCAACGCCGGCAAGTTCAGGATTAGTATAAACCACACCGGGAACACAATTATAATTCATTGAATCATCTATACCCAAAATATGGTTAACAGCCACCTCTGCCTCACGGATAGCGGTATGTGCCAACAGTGAATAACCGGTAATATCACCACAAGCATATACACGTGGATGAGAGGTCAACATATGTTCATCCACTACTACACCGTTCCGGTGTAATTCGATATTCAGTTTATCCAATCCTACCTGAGTGATATTAGCTTTCCGACCTACACTTACCAATATCCGGTCGGCTTCAATAAACGAGTTCTTTCCATCCTTCTCCACTGTCACCCCTTTATCACTCACTTCTGTTACTTTTGTATTCAAATAGAAGTTTATACCTTTCTTTGTATAGTCTCCACGCAACATGGCACTGGTTTCTTTATCCATTGCCCCGAGAATTTCCGGCATCATCTCGATAACCCGTACCCTGACGCCCATACTGTTAAAGAATGAGGCAAATTCCATTCCGATTACTCCTCCACCGATAATGGCAAGTGAAGAGGGAAGAACGGTACTATCCAATGCTTCACGCGAAGTCCAGTAATCTATATCCGAAAGCCCCTTTATAGGAGGAATCACTGTATCCGATCCTGTACAAACCATCAGATAGGTCGCCTCATAAACATCTCCGTCACAATGGATGCGGAAACCATTTTCACCCTCACCTTCTATCACCGCTTCTTTATCTATAATGGTCACTCCGTAAGAGTTCACCGTCATTCTTACCCCACCCGTCAGTTTCTGTACCGTCTTATTTTTCCGGTTAATCATTTTTTCCATATCAAATGTGGGAGCACTATCTACAGAGACACCATATTTCGGGGCACTCTTGATGCTATCAAGTATCTTGGCAGAATAGAGTAATGCCTTCGTAGGAATACATCCCTCATTGAGACACACGCCACCCATTGCTTTTTTCTCAAACAAAACGGCACGTAATCCGTTTGCTCCTGCCCGCTCGGCAGCGGTATATCCAGCGGGTCCCCCGCCAATGATAGCTATATCATATTTCATAATCGTATAATTTTTAAGTTATTCCTACTATTAACAACAAAAAAGGATAGAGCTTAGTTTTAAGTTGATCCTGTATCTTTCATATGAAGAAAGAGAACAAAAGTAACAAGTCGCTTTTTTACCATAAACATAAGAAGGAAATATGTACTTTTGCAGCATCCATTAAAAATGGTCATAACATTATCATTAATAAAAAGAAGAAATGACACTGTTGATGTTAATCATAATCCTTTTAGTATTATTACTGGGGCTCTATGCTTACTTGGGCGGATTCTCCGAGATTAAAGTAAGTACCCAAAAGTCCGGTGGAGAAACTATTGTCTACCAAGAAGTAACAGGCGACTATAAACAGACTAAAGCAATAACCAACAAGATCTATTATTACTTGTTGCACAAACTTAAAATAGAAGCCAACAGAGGCATAGGTATCTTTTATGATAATCCGAAAGAAATAGCCAAGGATAAGCTACGTTCGGAAATCGGTTGCATCATTGAGTCTAAAGACACTAACCGTTTGTCTGTCAACGAATGCATGTACAAAACAAAAGTTCTACTGTCAGAAGACTATGCAACAGCTGAACTTCCACTCAAAAACGGGCTTTCCATATTTATTGGTTTTATCAAAGTATATCCTGCGCTGGATAAATATATATCAGAACAGGGTAAAAAGAAGGGTTCGGTCACCGAGATTTATGATATTCCAAATAGAAAAATTATTTATAGGCAAGCCCTGTTGAAATGCGATCAATAAGTAATGGCAGACCACAGAAAAATCTTTGGCAGACCACCAAAGAATAGGAATATCTCTTCTCAAAATAATTAGATAGAAGTAGTTTTACTAAATCTGCTATTCATATTTGCAGAGAGCTGAGATTTAAAGAGCTTGTAGAATGTCATCCGATTTATAGGCATACAAATGAAAACAATTATAAAATAACATTTTATCAAAGAATCCATTTTTAGTAATATGAAGAAATTACTCTGTCCCCAGTGCAAAATCGCTGGTATGTACGTAAAAAACAGCCAAGGAGAGCGGTTATTAGTATACATCACCCAAGATGGAACAGTAGTCCCCAAATATCCGGAAGCCTCAACTGAGGGATTCGACTTTACAGAAGTATATTGCTTGGGGTGTTCCTGGCATGGCTCACCCAAGCAATTAACAAAGATTTAAAAAAGCAACATTTACAGACAATGTCGCCACCTCCTTTCCGGGGAGATGGCGACCGACTGAAACACTTCACTTCTCATCTGAATAAGGCATATAAGGGCTACACATATCCGTATTGTAACAGAGATTTCGCATAACTTTTTCCGTATTAATTAGATGTTTCAATTGTCCCACTGCCTGAAATCAATCCAAACCATCTTCGACATTTTGAGATCCGTTTTAGCCGAATCGTGTCCATAGCGAATACCACAGTTATAATGCACATAAGTCTTTTGCAAATTGATAGCATCGGTAATGGCAACAGAAACAACTCCGGGTTGCGCATCAGCTTCCAGAGAATAAATACACTGCTGCCGATGGAGCTTCATACTATTGTTGATGTGAGCCAGATAATTCTGGCGAAGAGTCCAGCCCCCCCATGTTACATAATTGGGAGTCATTGCCTGCGCAGCATCAATCCACCGCAACCCCTCGCTCGTTTCGTAAACAAAGGCTTCTGCTCTATCATAAAACTCTCCGGGAATAAACTGCCAGAGTTTACTGTATAGCCCATTGCCATATTGTCCTTTACAAGAGTAATCCATCGACAATGTTTTATAAGATATTTCAGTAGACGATTCCTTGCCAAACGATACTTTGAAAGCCTTCCAAGGTTTTTCTTCCAGTTCAGCAGGTGATACGGATACAGATACTTTCCAAAAAGAATTCTCTGTATAATTGGTTCCATGATTCACCGTTTGCGGCTGATAACTGATTTCCCGGAAAATCCCCCCATCCGAATGGACAGTGATCTCACTGGAGGCTTCCCGCATCAGGTTCCAGATGTAAGCATAGACATTGGCTCCTTTGGGCGTTGTATAGTCTTTGATATTTGCAGTGAAACCATTTCCTGCATCGTTCGTTATACTCAATATACAATTGTTGTTCTTACTGTATATCTGGAAGTTATAGGCATCTATCGCCCAGGAGTTATCTATAATCACATCGGGTGCTGCCCCCTCTTTCATCTTATAAGGAACCGCCTGCATGGAATAGTTCATATCCCCCTGAGCATAACCGTAGATACGGTTATAAATTTCTATCCGCTTCAAAGCCTCCTTATCTGCCATTTGTGCATTATATGCAGGATCCGGATCGGTACCTTTGGGCAAAATATCCGCAGAACGGGTCAACAGTTGCTGGTTGAAAGAGGCCGCTCCCTTACCAATCATATTGTTTTTGGCATATGGATCGGCAGAAGGAAAGATTCGGTAATGCTGCACATTATCATAATTAATGGCATAATAACCCGGCTCCATATAAACTCCTATTAATGAAAGCATTTCGTTCTTTTGTTCCGGAGTATCCTGAGTGGCAATAACATAGAAATCTCTCTTATAGAACTTCAGCATGCGGAACAGAGAGACCGGATATTTACCGGAAACAACATCTTTGATGTTCAGGATAACCGTCACATAGATATCCGGATTCTTGATATCGGCATCGAGTTCTATCTCAGGATTTGTCATCTTATCATAGTCCACAATTGTCTTTTTCCCTATTTCCCAGGAAGTGGGAATGTTGTTGAACAAACGGGAAGTAATATCTTTCACTTCCGCATCATCAGTTCCCATGCGTACTAAGACTACATCTTTCTTATCGATCTCATTATCTTCATCAGGCACCGGAACATCATCGATAATATCCCTAACACATGCCCCTAAAAGAATGCTCGAGAACAGAAGTAGCATATATATCATTTTTGTTTTCATAATAATCTTTTTTTAATGGTTCGTTTTACCAGTTATTATAGTCAATCCACACCGTAGTTGTTTTATGCACATCTACTGTGGCATCATAAGCAGTGCCGGCACTACTTGGCAAAGGATGAATCACTGCGGCTCCCCAACTCGTGAACCAGGCTCCTCCGCGCTGTAACACCATTCCGTCAGTTATTTCAATGGCTACAACACCTGCCGACGCGCCGGTTGTACGAGCAGTAATAGCACACTCCTGATTGTAATTGAGCAAATTCTGGTTAAACTGCAAGTCATTGTTATAATCGCAAAAAACATTATCCGTACCCGGGGTTCCCGCCACATGGTTGTAGAGAATATCATACCATGCGGGCGAAATCATGGCAACCCCATCGATCATACCATCTGCTTTCATTGCTTTATTCCCCTTGAAAAGGATTTCAGGATACCATTTCCAGCAATAATCCATCTCAGCATCGGTAATCGTACGGGTCACTTCACGGGTCATTTCCGCCAGCTGATAGATGATAGACTTTCCCCAACGATACTCACCCTTTAAAACAGGACTTGCTCCCAAATCAAACCCTACACTCTTTTCATACGCATGTTCAATGGTACTCTCGGTTTGCGGCAGTCCTGGTGCAAAATCAACCAATTTGAGATCTAATTGAGACTGTTCGTCGTCACGGATATTAATCTTTGTATAAGCATTATTCCGTAATCCCCATATCAGTGCCCAGAGTTCATACATGGGTGGATTATTCAAAGATACCAATGAATTATCGAGCCTGTTGGAAAATCCGTTGCCACCCGAACTGTAAACAGCAAGCATATTATCTCCATTGGTTGGCGCATAAATGCGTAAATTATAAGCATCAATAGTCCATTCTCTGTCAACCATCCCATCATACCTTTTATCTTCCCTTGGAGCATAATTCCTTGTTTCAGCAGTATAAGGTAACAGCGTTTCATATCCAGTCATATGATACTTGTAATCACTGGTATAAACATAGAACCGGTTACTGATATAAATTTTCTTCATAGCATGCAAAGCCCGTTCGGTAACTTCAGGGGCAGAAGGATCATCCGTTGGGCCGGGAGAAGAAAGCATACTACGGGTATGGGGGTTAAGACCATTCGTGCCACAGAGTTTCTTCAAAGCGTCCGGATCATTTGTGTCATAATAAGCATAACGCTGCTCACGCGGGAAGCTAACTTTATAATACCCTTTATCTACATAAAGTCCGAAAAGTTTCAGCATCTGTTCCTTCAAATCTTCCTCCTTACCATCTTTGGCAATTAAAATCACTCCCTGACGATTGTGACGGATATCCTGTATCATTTCAAAATTATAAGTACCTGCTAAAAAGTCAGCGACATTGCCTACAATTGTCAGGTCGTTCAATGTATCTTTTGCCATAGATTCCAACGTTGCCAGCTTATCTGTACCGGGTAGATCATTAAAAGATATCATCTTGTCGTAGTGGTTCACGGTTTGCAGTCGAACTGCAACTTTCTTTGTTTCCGCACTCGTTCCATTGAGCCAGATTAAGTAGTTTCCCGGACGGGAAGCTACATCGACATCATCCATATTCGTAACGGTTGCAGCCGATAAATCCTCTGCACTGATCGGTTCGTCCGTATCGCAGGAGTAGAATGCAAGCAAAACAAATAGAAAAATGAATAAAGTTTTCATATCCATATGTGTTTAATAGTGAGACAATATGCCACATTTACCGGCTGAAATGTGACGGGTTCAATTACTTCGTCTATAAAAAGAGAACGTACAGCAAAAAGAATAGGTTCAAATCAACAGCAATTAAGGTTAATATACAGTCTATCAAAAAGAAGTAATCTATGCATGAAAGTACTGTAAATAGTACAATGTGGAAAGTTATTAGAACTTTCTAATTAGGTCATTTTAATTATTCCGGACAAGAAAAATATTCTATTTTAATAATGACAAGACATAAAACAGCATATAGAGTAATCAAAATCATCAGACAGAAGGGCACTCCATATTTAGTAAAGTTTTTTAGAATACAGACGCAGTATTTCTCGGTTAACGAAGTTTATCATCCCGGTAAGTAAACCAATACCTTCCCTCACGGGTTATACCACCAGTATTCACCCATTAACGATGTATCATGGATAAAAGTATTTTAATCAATAACGTTCAAATATTCGATGGCAGCCACGAGCAGACTATCCGGGGAAATGTACTGATAGAAAACAGCCGGATTAAAGCCATTTCAGAAAATCCGATCCCTACAGACGGAATTAGTAATCCCACTATCATAGACGGAAAGAGAAAATTCCTGATGCCCGGACTAATCGATGCACACTGGCATGCTTATATGTCATGCAATACAATGATGGATCTGCTGACTGCTGACACCGCTTATACACAATTCAAAGCCGGACAGGAAGCAGAGGCCACGCTACTACGCGGATTTACGACCATCAGGGATGCCGGTGGTCCGGTCTTCGGACTAAAACGGGCCATTGATGAAGGGATTCTTTCCGGACCACGTATCTATCCAAGTGGTTCCCTTATCTCTCAGACAGGAGGACATGGAGATTTCAGAGCGGTGTATGACGAACCGCGTCCATTCGATTGTTGCGGATTAACGCATACGGAAGAGATAGGTGCTGCCATTATTGCCGATGGAGTGGATGCCGTAACTGTTGCCGCACGCAACAATCTCCGCTTGGGAGCCAGCCAGATCAAGTTGATGACAGGCGGCGGAGTTGCTTCCCTATACGATCGGTTGGAAGACACACAGTTTTTTGAAGAAGAAATTCATGCTGCTGTCAAAGCGGCAGAAGATGCGGGAACCTATGTAATGGTGCATGTCTATGTGCCCAGAGCTATTCAACGAGCTATCCATGCGGGAGTAAAAAGTATTGAGCACGGACATCTGATTGATGAGACGACTATGGAACTGATTGCGGAGAAAGAGATATGGCTCAGTATGCAGCCTTTCACTTTGGGAGATAATCAGTTCCCTACGAAAGAACAGCAGGAGAAACATGCTTTAGTAGTTCAGGGTACAGACCAGACATATCAACTGGCAAAGAAATATAAGGTCAAGTTGGCATGGGGAACAGATTTACTATTCAATCCGGCCAATACGAAAAATCAGAATCAAGGTATCCTCAAATTACAGAAATGGTTCAGCAATTTTGAAATTCTTAAAATGGTGACACATGATAATGCGGAGTTACTGGCCTTATCCGGTGCAAGAAACCCCTATCCAGGAAAGTTAGGCAGTATAGAAGAAGGAGCCTGGGCCGATTTAATCCTGGTGGATGGAGATGTACTGAAAGACATTACACTACTGGGCGATCCGGAAAGAAATTTCGCAATGATTATGAAGGGAGGAACAATATACAAGAATAAAATTTAATCTCACGTAGAAAAGCCCGACTCCCCTCCAAATAAAATTCCGGTTAACGCAGAATCAGCGATAACCGGAATTATATCCATTTAAACGGAAAGAATTAAGAATCCGCATATTACACAGATCGTTTTTCTCCCGTTACTGTAATTGAGTAAATCCCGACATTTCCGGATTTATACTTTCGGATCGTGTCTTCATCCAGATGTTCATATAACACTTCATCAGGAATAAGAACCGTTTTAGTCCTCGCAATACGAATATCCACAAAGTCGGCCTTTTCTATCTCCTGCAAATAATCTTCCTTTTGAATAGCACTTGCGATGCACCCTGCATACATCGCCGCATTATCAGTAAACTTTTTGGGGAATGTTCCATTAAGTACAACATCGGATATACAGAAATGCCCGCCAGGCCTCAGCACACGATAAATCTCTTTGAAAATAATATTCTTTTCAGGAAGCAGATTAAGTACACAGTTGCTCACAACGACGTCTGCCGTATTATCCTGTAAAGGCATATTCTCTATATCACCTTCCAAGAACTCCACATTGGCATATCCCCGTTTAAGTGCGTTGTTACGTGCTTTTGTTATCATTTGAGGGGAAAAGTCAATACCAATGACCTTACCGCTTTCACCTACTTCCGCACGGGCAATAAAGCAATCATTCCCTGCTCCCGAACCTAAATCAACCACTGTATCACCTTCACTGATATTGGCATATTGTGTAGGTAATCCGCAGCCGACCCCTAAATCCGCACCAGGTTCATAACCTTTCAGATTTGTATAGTCCTCACTCATTATGGTAAATACTTTTTTTGAAGCAGCCAAAGGGTTTCTACCGCAACAGCAACCTTTCAGCTCTTCTGCATTCAGAGCGAGCTCACTATAACGTTGTTTCACTAACTCCTTTAAATCTTGATTATTTTTTATCTGATTCTTTTCCATCTTGTTCTTATTTTTAATCATACTATAATCTTCCGTATCCAATATTCTTCATTAAAGCCCTATTGCAAGAATATCTGTTCGTAAATACACGAACATCTTTCGTAAAAAAATCCCTTTATCCACAACATGATGTCCCGGTACAGGTGCAATCGTTTAAAAACTCTACGAATAACAACCGGGCAAACTCCCAGTTCTCACGGTTGATGCAATACCGAACTTTAGGTGCTTCTATTTCTCCCTGAATTAATCCTGCATCTTTCAGTTCTTTTAAATGCTGTGAGACGGTTGCCTTGGCAATAGGCAACTCTTCATGGATATCCCCGAAATAACAACTATCCTGTTTCGCTAAAAAACTAAGGATAGCAATCCTCGCCGGATGTCCCATAGCCTTGGCAAAACGGGCAAGCTGCTCCTGCTTTTCTGTGTACTGCTTTGTTTTCACTTTATCATTCTCCCATTGTTTATTGTTCGCAAAACTACGAACAGATTCTGAATTGACAAAACGAAGCAGGTTCTTTTTAGGAATGATTAAGAATATCTTATACCGGTCTCCAAAAGCCAACTATATCTATTTCAATGAAAGATAACAATACACGTAAAAAGAGCTCTGAAATAAAAACTTCCAGAGCCCCTACCTCTTAAATACCTGTTTGTTACTCAACCACCATGATGCGGTCATTTAATCCCACTTTCGTATTTTCTTCCACAAAAATCTCTTTCACCACCCCATCGGCCACCGAACGAATTTCATTCTCCATCTTCATGGCGACCAACACACATAGCGGATCGCCCTTCTTCACTTCGTCTCCTTTCTTCACATAAGTTTTCAGGATAACACCCGGCATAGGAGCCACAACCACCTGACGTCCTACGACATCTGCTCCGTTACGGGCATTATGAATCTTTTCCAACTCCCCTTTCAGTTCAATCTGATAAAGTTCCCCCTTATTCATAATGGTATAGGAGGAATGGGAAGTCGGAGATATCTGTACTCCGTGCGAATGATGATTGATGATGATGGAATAGATAGAATCACCTCCTACATTATAGTCCACATCATATACTTTTCCGTTGACCGCCACTTTCTTCACAGGCCCGTCTTCCAGTATCTCCACTTTATATTCACTGTCGGGCACATCCTGTATCTTGGCATAATAGGTTGCTAATATTGTTGTCATAATCATTCTGAGTTTAATAGTTATTGGCAGTCATCTGCAACTTGCCGTAATATTTCCAAAGCGAATCTCCTACTACCGGAAGCGTAGTGGCGCGTGAAGCAGCCTCTTTTTCTTCTTCATAGTGCTTCAGCGCAGCAGCAATCACCGCTACAGTCGGATCGGTATTCTGCCTGCGCTTCAGGTCTTCCTTGTCGAAACGGGTGTCGATGAAAGTAGTATCGTATTCTCCTTTCAGGAAAGCCGCATTCTTCAACACACGCTGGTGGAAAGGAATCGTAGTCTTGATACCTAAAATCTTGTATTCTCGCAGTGCACGGGCCATATTCGAAATGGCAGAATCACGGTTACGCCCCCAACAACAAAGTTTGGCAATCATCGGGTCGTAATGTAGAGAAACCTCAAAGCCGGCGTAGGCAGCACTGTCCAAACGAACATTACGCCCTTCGGGAGCCTCACGGACAGTAATCACCCCGGGTGAAGGCATAAAGTTATTCTCAGGATCTTCGGCATAGATGCGGCATTCGATGGCAGCACCCCGAAATTCGACATCTTCCTGCCGGTAAGGGAGGCGATTGCCGGCAGCCACCAGAATCATGTCTCGCACTAAATCCACTCCCGTACACTCTTCCGTCACCGGATGCTCTACCTGCAGACGGGTGTTCATCTCCAGAAAATAAAAGTTCTGGTCTTTGTCCATCATAAACTCCAGCGTTCCGGCACTGTAATAGTTGATTCGTTTGCAGGCTTCCACTGCCACCTTCAGCATTTTGGCTCGTGTTTCGGGCTTCACAAAAGGAGAAGGCGACTCTTCGATCACTTTCTGGTTACGACGTTGAATGGAACATTCACGTTCGTACAGATGAATCACATTGCCATATTTATCGCCCAGTATCTGCACCTCAATATGATGCGGATTCTCGATATATTTTTCAATATAAACGGCATCGTTGCCAAATGAAGTTCCGGCTTCGGATTGCGAAAGGCGAAGTGCGGTTTCCATCTCCTCTTCACTGCGTACCAGACGCATACCTTTCCCACCACCTCCGGCAAGTGCTTTCAGCATGATGGGATAGCCTACTTCGGCAGCCACCTTTTTGGCTTCGGCAATGCCTTTCACCGGATCTTCCGTGCCCGGTACGATCGGTAAACCAGCTTCACGCATAATCCGGCGGGCCTCAGTCTTAATACCCATTCGGGCAATAATATCGGCACTCGGACCAATAAAGATAACCCCTTCTTCCTCACAACGACGGGCGAAGTCCGCATTCTCAGACAGAAAGCCATATCCCGGATGAATGGCAGCTCCCGTCTTTTTAGCAATCTGCAGAATCTTCTCCGGCTTCAGATAAGAGGTATCTTCCGGCGAATCGGAGATACAATAAGCCTCTTCGGCATAACGTACATGCAAGGCACCACGGTCTACGCGGGTATAAATAGCCACCGTAGCAATATTCATCACCCGACAGGTACGGAAAATACGCATGGCAATCTCGCCACGGTTCGCAACTAATATCTTTTTTATCATACGATGTTCTCCTCTGCTTTAAAGTGGAAGGTTTGAATGTTTCTTCGGTGGATTGGACTGCCGCTTATTAGCGAGCATCTCAAAACTGCGTATCAGGCGCATACGTGTAATGGCAGGGTCGATAACCTCGTCTACATAGCCCAATTCGGCAGCCCGGTACGGATTGGCAAATTTACTGCGATAATCATCCTGTAGCTCTTTTCTTTTCGCCTCGGCATCTGCGGCTTTGTCAATCTCTTTGCGGAACAGAATATTCACCGCACCGTCCGGCCCCATTACGGCAATCTCGGCAGTAGGGTATGCCAGATTCACATCTCCCCTGATATGCTTGGAACTCATTACGTCATAAGCACCGCCATAAGCTTTACGGGTAATGACAGTCACTTTAGGTACAGTGGCTTCGCAATAAGCATAAAGCAGTTTAGCACCGTTACGGATAATGCCGCCATACTCCTGATCCACACCCGGAAGAAACCCCGGCACATCGACCAGCGTGAGCAACGGAATATTGAACGCATCGCAGAAACGCACAAAACGTGCCGCTTTGATAGAAGCATTGATATCAAGTGTTCCGGCCAATGCCAACGGCTGATTGGCCACCACTCCTATCGTTTTCCCGTTCAGGCGGATATAGCCGATAACGATGTTACGAGCAAATTCTTCCTGTAATTCAAAGAAGCTATTATCATCCGCCACGGCACGGATCATCTCTTTTATATCGTATGGCTGATTGGGGTTGGTAGGCACGAGTTCCGATAGTTCGGGCGTAAGCCGCGTCGGAGAATCGGTGGTAGCCACAAACGGAGGTTCCTCCATATTATTGCCGGGCAGATAAGAAATCAGTTCACGGATGTAATTGATACATTCAATATCATTTTCGGCAGAAAGATGCGCCACCCCCGACTTCATAGTATGGACATCTGCCCCTCCCAGATCTTCTTTGCTGACCTCCTCCTGCGTAACACTTTTTACCACATCGGGACCGGTAATAAACATATAACCGGAGTTTTTGACCATCAGGATAAAATCGGTCAATGCAGGCGAATAGACTGCCCCGCCCGCACACGGGCCCATGATGGCACTGATCTGCGGAATGACACCCGAGGCTAAAGAATTGCGTAGGAATATCTCCGCATAACCGGCCAACGAACGGACTCCTTCCTGAATGCGGGCTCCTCCGGAATCGTTCAGTCCGATGATGGGTGCCCCCATCTGCATAGCCATATCCATCACTTTACAAATCTTCTTGGCATACGTTTCGGACAGTGCACCGCCAAAAACGGTAAAGTCCTGGGCAAAAACATAGACAAGCCGTTTGCCGATCATTCCATATCCGGTCACAACCCCGTCACCGGAAATCTTCTGTTTCTCCATACCGAAATCGGTACAACGGTGGGTTACCAGTTTATCGAGTTCAATAAATGACCCTTTCTCCAGAAGCAGGTCGATGCGTTCACGTGCCGTCAGTTTTCCGACAGAATGCTGTTTCTCGATGCGGGCGTCTCCGCCACCTTTTTCAGCTTGCCTGTTCAGTTCTTCCAGGCGATTGATAAGCTCTTTCATAGGCTATTATTTTAAAGTATATGTAAAGTTAGCATGTAAAAAAGAGAATAGATGTAATCCAAATTACAATTGCTTGTTTATTTTCATCCTCTTTCCCGGAGAAAATGAAAAGTTTGGAATCCCGACTTTATTAGGATAACAATTATTTGCTTAAAAATGTTAGCGTGCATGTCCTATAACATTATTTTGAGTATGAGTCAACAAACTTCCCCTCTCAGACGTTTAATCTCGCAAATAGTTTATGTAAAAACCTAGACCAAAATGAAAATGAGAACAATCAAACTTTTTTTAGCAGCATGCTTCCTGCTTGTGTTTGCCACAGGCATACATGCACAAGAGCAGGGAACAAAAACTTATCTGCCCAAGTTTGCCATCAAAACCAACGCCCTCTACTGGGCTACCAGTACTCCGAACCTGGGATTTGAAGTGGCTTTGGCGAAAAAACTTACTCTTGACGTATCGGGCAACTACAACCCCTGGAAATTCTCCAAAAACAGACAAATCAAGCACTGGCTGGTACAACCCGAACTCCGTTACTGGCTTTGCGAACGTTTCAACGGTAGCTTTTTCGGCCTGCACGGCCATTACGCCGATGTCAACATGAGCAATCTCGACATCTTCGGATTGGGCAACTACCGCTATGACGGTAAGATATACGGTGCAGGTATCTCTTACGGTTACCACTGGATACTCAAGAATCGCTGGAGCATGGAAGCTACCATCGGTGCAGGATATGCCCGCCTGAACTACGATAAATATGCGTGTGGCAAATGTGGTGAAAAGCTGGGACATAACAACAAGAACTATTTCGGCCCGACGAAAATAGGACTCAGCATTATTTATACTATCAAGTAAATCCCCACACACATTCTCCGGAACCAATTATAAAAAACTAAATCAATAGTAACAATGAAAAGAAAAATCATATATTTCCTCTTGGCCCTCGCAGTTGTTATGCCGGCCAGTGCCCAGAAATTCTTTAAAGATGCCATCAGTCTATCCGATGTTTCGCTGTGGCAACAAGGCAATTCGCTTTATGTAGACATGCAGATCGATATGAAGAATCTAACGGTCAGTCCCGAACGTATGCTCACACTTACTCCGCTCCTGACAGACGGACAGCACAACGTAGCGCTGGAAGAGATCATCATTAACGGTAAACGCCGTCAGAAAGCTTACTTACGCGGATTAGCCATCAGCCGCGAACTGCCTGCCGGTATCGTGGTACCTTATAATAAAAGAGAAGTACTCAATTATACCCAAGTGATCCCTTATGAACCCTGGATGGCAAATGCCTCACTGAATCTGGTTGAAAACCTCTGCGGATGCGGCAATAACGAAGAGATGCTCGCACAGGAACTGATCACCAACGATGTCTCTACCGAAGCCAAACGCCTGAGCGCCATGGTACCGGTGGTTGCTTATATTCAGCCTACCGTAGAAGTTGTGAAAAACCGTAGCGAGCAGTATGAGGCCCACCTCGATTTCCCTGTAAGCAAAGCTGTTATCCAACCGGAATTCATGAATAACCACAAAGAGCTGATGAACATTCATGCTATGTTCGACAAGATTCAGAATGACAAGAACCTGACAGTAACAGGAATCAGTATCGAAGGATTTGCTTCACCGGAGGGTCCGTTGAAATTCAACGAACAACTGTCGCAGAAACGTGCCGAAGCTCTGAAGAATTATCTGACTACCAACGAAAAAGTTCCCGGCAAACTTTACAAAGTAACTTTTGGTGGTGAAAACTGGGACGGATTGGTACAAGCATTGGAAAAATCGTCAATGAAGGATAAAGATAAATTTATCGGTATCATCAAGAATACGACTGACGATGCACGCCGCAAACAGGAAATCATGCGCGTGGACGGAGGCGTACCCTACCGTACGATGTTGAAAGAGATTTATCCCGGACTCCGCAAAGTGAACTGCAAGATAGACTACACCGTAGCCAACTTCGATGTAGAGCAAGGACGGGTGGTGATAAAAGTCAACCCGAAATACCTGAGTCTGAATGAGATGTATCAGGTAGCCAACAGCTATCCAAAAGGAAGCAACGACTTCGTGAATGTATTCGACATCGCTGTACGTATGTATCCGAACGATGAAGTAGCCAACCTGAATGCCGCCGCCGTATCACTGACCAAGAAAGATCTGGAAAACGCAATCAAGTATATGGATAAAGCCAACCATCAAACAGCAGAATTCATCAACAACGTAGGTGTATACAACTTCCTCAATGGAGATGTACAACGTGCTGTCGCTGCCTTCAACCAAGCTGCCCAGATGGGTAACGAGGCCGCTAAAGCCAACCTGCAGCAGCTGCAACAGATCTTGAATATGAAGAAAAAATAAATCCCCGCCATTGGGGTGTAGCCATCCGATGAAAAGGGTGTAGCTATCCGGACCAAAGGGTGTAGCCTTTCCATGCGGAGGGCTACACCTTTTTATTTAACGTGAGTTCGATATAACTTAAAACATAGAAAACTACCTGTCTTTGAAAAAATTAACATCAACTGCAGACTTCTTTTTAAAGAAACAGTAAGCCGCAATGGCAGAGTGAATTAGCAATAAAGTTATTATCACCCCATGGAACATTTTCCACGTTCGGCATGCCCTCTAAAAGTTTCATGAATCAGTATGCGTTGATTACAACACACACGAAGTGGGGTGGAATCCACGAAACGGCTGCAAGATATACGGTTTTGGAAAAAATGTACCAGATGTTTGCAAACATATTCCTTGTAATAATGCCTAAAACAACGGAAACCTCCCGAGTGGAATAAGATAAGGATGACCATGATTTCATCATCATTCATACGATTAGGTTTATTCCGGTTCATAAGTACCGGAATAAACCTAATCATATATTTTTCTTGCTATAATGCAAATTTATGGAGGAAATCGCCAACCAAACAATATATTTATGTAACTTTAGCCTCTGAAAATATAGCAGTAATTGTTTTTAATGTTATAATTTAGCACTATAAATTTAATACTTTTATCGCCACGTTACTATTATTCAGAGAAATAATTTAATACTTATATCGAACTCACGTCAAACTTAGGATAATGAAAAACACTTTGCTTGTATTATTATATCTTACATTGAGTTTAAATAATGTTTTTTCAAAAGAGATTCAACTCAAAGGTCAAACCGTAGATAGCTTAACGCTTGCTCCTGTTACGATGACGCTTGTAAGCGTTATCGACAACAACAATAAGATGCTGTTTACCGGTATGGTTGAATCGGAAGATGCCTCTTTTGCATTCGATAAGATCAAAATAGACAAAGGCGGTTGTCAGGTTGTAATAAGCAATAACGGATATTTTACTAAAAATATTGTTCTTGATGAACAAGCGATTGAACGGGAAATTGATTTGGGCGTCATCCCTCTGAAAGCGATAGAGCTCAGCATGGAGATGGATCAAGTAACCGTATTGGGTAATTACAGAACCCGGGTATCTGTAGACAAAACTTCCTATATTATCGACAGCCTCAGGTTAAAGAATGTATATACATCTACTGATCTTATGCGTAAGATACCGGAAATTGCTGTAGATGAACTAAGCCGGAAAATAAGAATTATGGGTAAAGAGAATACCCTTGTATTGCTTAATGGCGTGAATACCGGAACTTCGGTAGATATGCGCTCAATCAACTTCAGGGATGTGGAAAAAGTAGAGGTGATTACTTCGCCGTCAAGTGGCACGGAAGTGGAGTATGACGGTATTATTAATATCATACTCAAACCTAAGGCTCAAAAAGGCATTTCGGTTGATGTTGAAGAAACGCTGAAATTAGATTTACGCTCTAACGACACTTATGTGGGAGTAACGTGGGGATCGGACAAAGTGAGACTAAAAATGTCTTATGATAACTATTACCGTGCCAATCCATTCGATATCCAACAACAACGTACCGACCAATTAACGGACGAACTATATGGAAAAATTGGATATTCGGCTAAACCTTTTGAAATGACACATGACATCGGTCTTAATCTCGACTACCAAATAACCCCACGTGACTTTTTCAATATCACCACCAGCACTAAGCAGGTTCGTACTCGTAAAGAGATTGATTATTCAGCCTTCAATATCATTGACGGGAAGCAGTACGATCTTTCGCCGTTTAACACTCGTTTTGCCAATAGGTACTGGATGGGTAACTATACGTTATATTATCGCCATTCGATGAAAAATAAGGCGAAGGATTACTTTTCTATTAATGCCAATTTCGGCTTTATGGATGCGATTGAAGATGTTGATACTAAATATCAGGATGGAACTCAGCCTTTTATGAATCGTGAATTGGGAAATAAATTTTCGACTATGTTACGAGTAGAGTACAATAACGTTTTAAGTGACGTTTTTCATCTCAACACAGGCGTGCAAGGCTATTTTCAGGATTTTAAAGGTTCGCTCAACAATGAGCCGAACGAAAATAACCTGAAGAACTATCGTTGTAACCTATTTGCCGATCTAAACGCCTCTGTTGGCAAGTTTCAATTTAGAGTCGGTGCAAAAGGCGAAGTAAATGTAAACGAGTTTAAGGACAAAGCTTATGGCTCCAGTTCACAGTTTACACTTATGCCAACGGCTGCTGCTATAATGAAAATAAATAATGAAAACACTCTGAAAGCTGAATTCAAATACCTTACAAACTATCCATCAGCATGGATGATGGCACCGTATGAAATAAAAGATGACGAAAAGACCATATCACGAGGCAACCCCAATCTCAAACTCCAACAATACAAAGTGTTTGAACTAACATACACTTATAGAACGGATGCCATAACCATCAACACTATACCATACTATCATAAAAGTAATAATCTGATAGTAAACCAAATTTTACACGACAATGAGCTAAACACAATAAGCACATTTACAAACGGAGGTAAGCTTGAGAGAGCGGGTCTGAGAATCAATGGTTCACTCAACTTCCTTGGTGGAGCGATTAGCATTGACCCTGAGCTTAGTGCGGCTTATGAGACTATGGGCTACAATGGCGTTAAGCGAAGTAATTTTCTGTATAAACTCGGCGGAACTGTCATGCTTGCTTTTCCAATGGGATTCGGTTGCGGCACTTACGGATCATATAATAGTAAGACTCTTACTACTACAGGATATATAGCTCCACTTCGTTCAATTAACGCCATCTTCATAATGAAGCATTTTGACAAATTGAATCTCAACGTTTTTGCAGGCTATCAATCCATAGTGGAATCAGCAGAGGTGGTGCATACTATTAGTGATACTTATTCACAAAGAGACTATTTTAAGCTTAATTCAAAAGGTTTCATGCTCCGGATCAATTACTATTTCACGGCAGGTAAATCAAAACGGATGGAGAAGGTAAACACTTATTTCGATAATGATCGTAAATGAGTAAATGTAAAAAGTTTAAGTTTTATTCTCAATATAATGCGATGGATTGTGGCACAGCCTGCCTGGCTATGATCTCGTATTATTATGGCCATAATCTGACACGCGATAAAATTGCCGAATTATGGAATGGCGTATCTATGCTATCGCGCAATCTTTAATATAGTCGCAAGTCGACAATCCAAGAACTCACAGAAATTCAATTACTCCTTGCATTCTTCATTCAAATAAAAATCACTTTGTAATTCTTCAAAAATCACACAAAACGAAACAATAGATCTGAGTATATATTTCACATAGCTGCCATTGCGGCTTACTGTTTCTTTGAAAAGAAGCCTGCCATTGATGTTAATATTATCAAGGACAGGCAGCTTGCCATGTTTTAGATTATATCGAACTCACGTTATTTACCGCTATACAGCAAAAAAATAATTATTTCATCCGTCAAAACAGGTTCCGGTTTTGTTATATCAATATCTTAACTTAAACATCAACTATTAAAAACAGACAATTATGACACTGATCCTTGCTATCGTTCCGGTATTGCTCTTGATTGTATTAATGGCATTTTTTAAAATGCCGGGTGACAAAAGTAGCGTCATCTCCCTCATAGTAACTATGCTGATAGCTCTTTTCGGATTCCATTATGCGGTAGACAACTTGGTATTTTCATTCGTATACGGTGCACTGAAAGCGGTTTCTCCTATCCTGATTATCATCCTGATGGCTATCTTCAGCTACAATGTATTGCTGAAAACAGAGAAGATGGAGATTATCAAACAACAATTCTCTTCCATCTCTACCGATAAAAGTATCCAAGTACTGCTCCTTACCTGGGGTTTCGGAGGGTTACTTGAAGCTATGGCAGGTTTTGGTACAGCTGTCGCCATCCCCGCCGCTATCCTGATCAGTCTTGGATTCAAACCCATTTTCTCAGCTACCGTCAGCCTGATTGCCAATAGTGTGGCTACGGCTTTCGGTGCCATAGGTACACCGGTACTGGTACTTGCCAAAGAAACCAATCTGGATGTACAGGTGCTGAGTACGAACGTCGTACTGCAACTTTCCGTATTAATGTTCCTGATACCGTTGGTACTGCTCTTCCTGACCGACCCGAAAATAAAATCATTACCCAAAAACCTATTTCTGGCACTGCTGGTAGGCGCTGTATCTTTAGGCAGCCAGTACGTTGCGGCCCGATATATGGGGGCCGAATCACCGGCTATCATCGGCAGCATCTTGTCTATCGTCGTTATCGTTATTTATGGCAAACTGACCTCTCCCAAAAAAGAGAAAGAACAGAAAAGCATGTTGAAAGGTAAAGATATCCTAAACGCTTGGAGCATTTATCTGCTGATTTTGTTACTGATCATACTGACCAGTCCGCTTTTCCCAGGACTCCGAAGTACGCTTGAAAATAACTGGGTGACACGCATCAGCCTCCCCATCAATGACTCCAGCGTGAACTATACCATCGCCTGGCTGACACATGCCGGAGTTCTGCTTTTCGTAGGCACGTTTGTAGGCGGTCTGATACAGGGAGCCAAAGTGAAAGAACTGTTTGTCGTTTTATGGAACACGGTGAAACAATTAAAGAAAACGTTCGTCACCGTTATCTGCCTGGTGGGGTTATCTACCATTATGGATACGGCAGGCATGATTTCCGTGATTGCCACTGCACTCGCCACAGCCACCGGAAGTCTCTACCCTCTCTTTGCTCCGGTTATCGGCTGTCTGGGTACCTTCATCACCGGAAGTGATACATCCTCAAATATCCTTTTCGGAAAGCTGCAAGCCAGCGTAGCAGGGCATATCAATGTCAGTCCGGACTGGTTATCGGCCGCCAATACGGTAGGTGCGACAGGAGGTAAAATCATCTCTCCTCAAAGTATCGCCATCGCTACATCGGCAGGAAACCAACAAGGAAAAGAAGGAGAAATCCTGAAAGCAGCCATCCCGTATGCATTGGTTTATGTAATCATTACGGGAATCATTGTGTATATATTCAGTTAACCGTTTCCTAACAACATCGCCAAAAGCCTCCGGAATTCCCTTTTCAGATTGGAATTCCGGAGGCTTTTAGCGTAAAAGTACGATCTTTGTTTGCGAAACGAAGTACCCTTTACTCCAATATCGGGAATTTCCGAATAAGATGTCATGTAAAGAAAGGCCTCAACAAAAGCAGACAAAAAAGATCACTATTCAAGAAATACATTGTACTTTAGCGCCGAAATAACAAAAGAAACACTATGAATTGTATGAATCACCCTACGGAAGCAGCCGTAGCCCAGTGTACAGATTGCGGAAAAGGATTATGTATCCAATGTGCAAGCCAATTTAAACCTATTTTATGCGATGCTTGCGCTCAAAAGCGTAAAAAAGCACCATCCGCCACTATGTAGTCCCCTTGATTGCTTACACTGTTTTATTTATAATCGGCTACAGACTGAATTTTATGGCCACCAAAAGTTTCCCCGACACCCAGATATTAAGCGGATATATTCTGATGTCCCTTCTTTCAGGCTATCAGCTTGTGAACGTAATCTTTCCTTTCCATTTGACATCCGGAAGCACGGGCACTTGGTTGATCTACTATGTCTTCAAGTTAGCTCTTTATGCCATAGCCGGCTTCTTTACTGCGCCGTTTACCATCACATGGAATATCTACAAACTGGTTCGTACAACACGGCTAAAAATTTGACAAAGATCAGCCTAACAATTAAGAATCAATATGATCCATCAAAAAGTTCACCTCACTGTATCATAATCAGTCACACAGACTATCATTGATATGCGATACAGAGAGGTGATTCTTCGGATTATTTCTTATTCTTCTCCTCTACCCTCTCCTGATGTGAGCCACCCCGTATTGAAACAGCGAACCGGATTTGGCGGTAATCTGTCCCGAAATCTATTTCGCATAAACAGGCATTACAATAAATACCGGAACATTAAAGAATAAAAAAGAATTAAGACAGGACATTAAAAACCGGAATAAGAAGGGAAATCTTAAACAACAGACTCACACAGAACACCATATTTTTGAATATATGGTATCTGTGTGAGTCTCTTTAACTTGTGATAAATCTTTATTTCAGATTCGGATTCGCATTCGTTTCTTTTTCAGGAATAGCATACAGATAATATATACTATTGGGTACAAATTTAGTTCCATCGGGGAAAGAAGTAAACCAATGTCCTTCCGGATGATACTTCTTGAAAGTGCCGTTCTGCTGCCAGCAATCGTACTCTTTAGCAGCTTCCACATCAGTCAGTGCCACACGTACCACAGGACGTTGCGTACGGAGAACGTCAGTGATACCAAACCCTTCGCCCCACAATTCGCGACGACGCTCCATCAGAATTTCGTCAATCACCTGTTCCTGTGTTTTTCCGGTAAGATCATAGTCAGTCAGTCCGCGGGCATTCCTTAAAGTGTTAAGCGGTTTTACCGCTTCGCCCAATTGACCTTTACGTGCCAAAGCTTCGGCAGCTATCAGATACATCTCGGCAGAACGCATAATGACAATATCTCCCGTCTGATCAGAGCGGATACGGAACTTGCGGTATCCCAGATAACCTTCACGCATCCACTGGAACAATTCCAGACGGATATCACCTTCGGTAAAAGTATCCTTGAAATGCGGATCGGCCATAAAACTATTATATGAATCGGGTTCCACCACATCCAGATAATAGAAGTTATAGCTGGCATCGGACTGGCTGACAGATTGCGGATGTCCCCAGATCCACTCGGTATTCGATATATCGTTGAAACCCATATAGTTTTTGGCGTCCGTCATCAAAGTATAGCCTTTGGCTGCTTCAAGCGCGGCTTTAGCAGCTTCGTCCCACTGTCCGGTGAGCAGATAAGTACGGGCCAGGAGTCCGTTTACCACATCAGTGTTAGGTTTATATTTCGACTTGTCGTTCGGACGTACATAGCCGTCAAGAAGCCCTTTGGCACGGTTAAGGTCATTAATGATCTGTGTATAAATCTCTTCAAGAGTCGCCTTCCCCTTGGGTTTGGTATTCGGATTGGTGGGTTCGGTATATAATGGCACACAAAGAGCATTCTTATCTTTCAGATAGGTGAACTGATAATGCTGTGCCAAATGAAGATAACAGAAAGCACGTACGGCGAGTGCCTGTCCCTGGGCATGCCGGAATTCCGGTGTATCATCATCCCCGGTAGCTTGGATAGAAATGGCCGTATTACAGTTATCAATAGTCTTATACATCAGATACCAGGCAAAAGTGGTACGTCCGTCGGAGGGCATCACCACGTCGTTGAACTGATAAGAAGAATTAAACCCGTACATGGGACGCGAAACTACGTCGTCAGCCATCATGTCGTCCTGGCACATCAAAGCACGATAGCCGATGTTGGCATAAGTGGTACCATATTCGAACAGATTGTACCACGCACCGTTAAAGATGCGTTCGGCATTCGAAGGCACGGGTACGAGACCGGAATCTACGGCATCTGTCGGCTTATTGTCTAAGAAGTCACTGCTGCAACTCCCCAGAAACAAAAGAAAGAAGAGAAGGAGAAAGGGAACCTTACCTTTAAGGATCTTATCTCCGGAGGCATTACTCACGGAAGTCTCTCTCCTACCCTCTTTCCGAAGAAAAAGAGAAGAGGAGATACGTCTGTTATTGTTAAATCGTATTGTTCTCATATCATCTATTATTTTATACTTTACTATATATGATTTATTCATGATTAAATCGAGCTGAAGCATACTATTGCAACAGTACCTTTTCTGAGGATTAAAACCTTAGAACGAAACATTGATTCCTCCTGAAATGGAACGCATAGCCGGATAACGGTAATATGTCAACCCACTGATATCCTGTTCGGGATCGAGTCCCTGATTCTTCGAAACGGTAAGCAGATTATCGGCCTGCACAAACAATTGCAGGCTGTTCAGGCTGATCTTCTTTATCATCGGTTGCGGGAAGTTATACGATAGTGTGATATTCTTCATCCGCAGGAACGAGTTATTAAACAGGTTACGCGTCGAATTTGCATTCCAACTGTTCGATACGGTTTTCAGTGCCGGTACATCAGTATATCGATTCTCCGGTGTCCAACGGTTCAGAATTTCTGTCGACCAGGCACGTCCAGTAGAACTTCCGTTATGCCATAGCATAGTTACGTCACGGTCCACGATATAATTTCCGATACTATAGGCAAAAATTGTCGATAGTTCAAAACCCTTATACGAGAAAGCGGTATTAAATCCCCCGTACACTTTGGGTAAGGATGATTTGCCGGTATAGTAATAATCCGCCTGGGCATAGTCATTGGTAGTCGTACGCCCGGTGATCTTGTTATTGGCATCCTTCACATTTTTGTACCACAACGGATCACCGTTTTCCGGATCAACTCCCGCCCATTTTTTCATGTAGAAATCATAAACAGAACGTCCCACAGCCAGTTTATGAACTCCGCTCACAGGCATATCTTTCAATGGAAGGTCAGTCACGACATTCTTATAATGTGTCAGGTTAAGCCCCAATCGCCACATAAAGTCCCGGGTATGGATTAAGGTACCTTTCAGATCAATTTCCACACCGGTATTCTTCAATTCGCCTACATTCTCGTCCACTGAATTATAACCGAGTGAAGGGGCCAACGGACGGGAATAGAGCAAATCTTTCGAACGCCGTTGGAAGAAATCGAACGAACCGGAGAATCGATTGTTGAACAATGAGAAGTCAATGCCGGCATTGAAATTCAGGTTGGTTTCCCACTTCAGTTTTGGTGTAGCCAGACGATCGGATACCAATGCATTCTCTCCGTTATTACTCACCACCGAATAAAGTCCGCTGCTGGCATAATACGTTCCCAAATTATCGTTACCCTGCGCACCATAACTAACCTTCAATGTTAGGGCAGAAAGCCAGTCGCTCGTAGCCACCATGAAGTCTTCACGATCGATACGCCAGGAAGCACCGACGGACCAGAAATTACCCCAACGGGTCTCTGGAGCAAAACGGGAAGATCCGTCCCGCCGATAAGAACCTGAAAAGAAATATTTGCTTTGATAGTCATATTGGGCATTTAAGAAGTACCCTACCAACGAGTAATTAACGCGGTATCCTGTCCCTCCGGTTACCAGCGAACCGACAGCCAGTTCGGGAAAATCAGGCAATGCCATATTCGAACGGGATGCCCGCAACACATCGTAACGGTAAGAATAAGCCTCTTGTCCGGCCAACAGGTTGAAATGATGCTCTCCGAGGGTTTTGTCATAAGTCAGGATATTATTCCAGGTCCACGAAAAAGTACGGTCGTTTTCACGACTCGATGAACCTCCGGTATTAACAGCCGGGCCTATTTTAGGGTTGGTATAGTCGAGTGAATTATAATTGATCAGGTCGAAGTTGAAGCTGGTTTTAAACTTCAATCCTTCGATAAAGGTAACTTCAAGGAAAGTACGTCCCGAAAATTCATCTTTCATACGCTCCGACTTATCATTGGGTAATGTAGCCGGAAGGTTCCAGTTAGCCATCGAACCGGACGGACGGTAAGAACCGAAATCGTATATCCGCTGTCCCTCGGAATCCAGTTTATAGGTTCCGTCTTCGTTCATCTGATAGATGGGATAGAACCCGTTCATCAGACGGCCGGCATTGATGACGTTACTTGTTTTCGTATCCGATGATACAGGATAATTCTGCAAAGAGTGGGCAAAGCTCATGTTCACTCCTCCCCGAAGCCATTTGGTCATCTGGCTTGTCACGTTCGAACGGAGATTAAAGCGTTCATAGCCGGACTCCAAGGCAATACCTTTATCATTCAGATATCCGGCAGAAAAGTAATATTGATTGGTTTTGCCCCCTCCTGAGACATTCAATCCCAATTCCGTGCGAAGTGCCTGCTGCTCCATGGCATCCTGCCAGTCGAAATTCCAGAGTGGAACGGCCCCGTCCACCAATTTTCCATCCGTGCCTACCGGCTGAGGGTATTTAGCGCCATAAGGATTGGGGCCACTCCCCATCAGTTTTCCTACCAAGTCTTTAGAAGCTTTGATAGCCGCTGTCTGAGGAGTATAATTCTTTGTATCCAGTGCATATTGGTTACGTAAAGCCTCCCAATAAAGTTCGAAGTACTGATCGGTGCCGATCCGGTCGTAATCGCGTACCGCGCGATTGGAGCCACCGAAACTGGCTTTCACATTCACCGTAGTCTTCGAATCGCTTTGTCCCTGCTTAGTGGTGATAATAATTACACCATTGGCACCACGCGAACCGTACAAAGCAGCCGAGGCCGCATCTTTCAGAACCGTCATCGATGCAATATCTTCGGGGTTGATAGAGTTCACACTGCCGTCATAAGGCACACCATCCACTACATAAAGAGGTGCACTGGACGCATTGATGGATCCGATACCACGGATACGTATGGTCGCATCGGTACCCGGCTGACCGCTTGCGGCACTTGCCTGCAGACCGGCTACGGTTCCTTCAAGGGCACGTGAGACACTCGAGGTTTGTAACTTTGCTATCTCGTCACCTTTAACGGTAGAGGCGGCACCGGTGAAACTATATTTCTTGGCAGTGGCATAGGCTACTACCATCACTTCTTCCAATTGTTTGCTGTCGGGCACCAGTTCGACATTGATCACTGAGCGTCCACCCACTTTATGTTCCACAGATTTCAGTCCGATAAAACTGAATACCAGCGTACCATCGGACGGTACATTAATGGAATACTTACCGTCGATACCCGTAATGGTACCGACACTGGTTCCTTTCACTAATACCGATACACCGGGCAACGGGTCTCCTTCGGACACAACAGTGCCCGAAACACGTATGTCATTCATTGTCCCGGCATGTAATGCTGCAACCGAAACCACAAAGAGCAACGTAAATAATAGACGTAAATTGGTCTTCATACCTTAAGTTTAGTTATGTTTAAATTAGAATCTTTTGTTTAACACACAATCCGGCAGATTGTTGTTAAAAGCTTTGAAATTGTTGTTTTATTCTTGAAGGTGTGTCAAAAGCCACCTACATTTTTTAATTAATTTTCACGGATCATTCCATGCTGCAAAAGTAGAGTATAGGGGTTGTTCCCGAAATCCCTTTTATAGGGGATTCTTGTACCGCATTTGTGGTAGAAGTGACACTTCTGTTTACAAACCGATGCTATTCCCTTGGTCATTCCGTAGATTCTTTGTAGCTTTGCCCCCGTCCGATAACAAGATATCCCCCATATAGCTTATGAAAAAAGAAAGGTATATATCGCATTCGTTCATCCGCTTCCGCCAGTGGAGCCGGAAAGCCTATGCCATATTCGCCACTTTGGGATTGTGTGTCACCATCGGACAATTGAGAAAGAATGTCACGGAATGTGCGTTGTGCAAGCAACAGACTCCACATACGGAAGGAATTGATCCGCAAGGTGAAACAGAAGATTCTGTCCCGGAAGAAGATTGGGAGAGTACCGTACTGTCTCCCACACCCTTACTCTTTCTTTTCATTCCATTTCAATCTTTGAAATATTCTTATTCAGGTGCCGCGCAGTCAACTGTTGCGACATCCGTTTTATACATTTCATATAAAGAGGTTGCCTCCCATCCAAATGGGACCGGCAACCTCTTTTTTAATTCCCCATCCTATGACCATTGAAGAAATCAAAAACCAAGTATTACAGGGAACGGCCATCAGCCGTGAGCAGGCCGAATGGCTGGCTCAATTTCCCCGAAAAGAAGAGTTGTACGATGCAGCGCACGAAATCACCCGTTTCTGCGCTTCACAGGAGTTCGACATGTGTTCCATCATCAATGCCCGTTCGGGACGCTGCCCCGAAAACTGCAAATGGTGTGCACAGTCATCCCACTACAAGACGAAGGCAGATGTATACGATCTGGTGAGTGCGGAAGAGTGTCTGCGTCAAGCCAAATACAACGAGGCGCAAGGAATCAATCGTTTTTCACTGGTGACCAGCGGTCGGAAACCTTCGCCTAAAAACATGAAGGAACTTTGTGTAGCCGCACGACGGATGCGACGTCACTCGTCAATCCGGCTATGCGCCTCACTGGGACTATTGGACGAAGAAGAATTACAGGCACTGTACAATGCCGGAGTCACCCGGTATCACTGTAACCTTGAGACTGCTCCTTCACATTTCGACTCACTCTGCACCACACATACACAGGAGCAGAAACTGAAGACCCTGCATGCCGCACGACGGGTAGGAATGGACCTTTGTTGCGGCGGTATCATCGGTATGGGCGAAACCGTGGAACAACGGATCGAGTTTGCCTTCACGCTCCGCGAGCTCGACATCCAATCCATCCCGATCAACTTGCTGCAACCCATACCGGGCACTCCGCTCGAACATCAGTCACCGCTCAGCGAAGAAGAGGTACTGACAACAGTCGCCCTTTTCCGTTTCATAAATCCTACAGCCTACCTGCGCTTTGCCGGGGGACGTTCGCAGTTAACGCCCGAAGCTGTCCGGAAATCGCTCTATATCGGCATTAACTCCGCCATTGTGGGAGATTTGCTGACTACTCTTGGCTCTAAAGTATCGGATGACAAAGAGATGATTCTCTCGGAAGGCTACCATTTTGCCGACTCACAGTTCGACCGCGAACACTTATGGCACCCGTATACTTCGACTTCCAATCCACTTCCGGTCTATAAAGTGAAACGGGCTGACGGTGTCACCATCACACTGGAAAGCGGGCAGACACTGATCGAAGGTATGTCATCGTGGTGGTGTGCAGTCCACGGATACAATCATCCGGCATTGAACCGGGCAGTACAAGAGCAACTCAGCAAGATGTCTCACGTCATGTTCGGCGGACTTACACACGATCCGGCTATCGAACTCGGCAAACTGTTGCTGCCACTGGTTCCACCTTCCATGCAAAAGATATTCTATGCCGATTCAGGTTCGGTAGCAGTTGAAGTAGCAATGAAAATGGCCGTACAGTATTGGTATGCAGCCGGGCAACCGGAAAAAAGTAATTTCGTCACCATCCGCAACGGTTACCACGGAGACACTTGGAATGCCATGTCGGTATGCGATCCGGTAACGGGAATGCATAGCATCTTCGGTTCGGCACTCCCTATCCGCCATTTCCTCCCCGCCCCTACTTCACGGTTTGGAGACGAATGGGATCCGGAAGACATCCGTCCGCTGGAACAACTGCTGGAAAAGCAGTCCGGAAAACTGGCAGCTTTCATTCTCGAGCCAATTGTACAAGGTGCGGGAGGCATGCGGTTCTATCATCCGGAATACCTGCGGCAAGCTGCAAGCCTCTGCCGACAGCATGGGGTATTGTTGATCTTTGACGAAATAGCGACCGGATTCGGGCGTACCGGAAAATTCTTCGCCTGGGAACATGCCGGAGTAGAGCCGGACATCATGTGCATCGGAAAAGCCCTGACAGGAGGATACATGACCCTGTCGGCAGTACTGACCACCAATGAAGTAGCAGACTGCATCTCCAACCATTTCCCGGGTGCCTTCATGCACGGGCCTACGTTTATGGGAAATCCTCTGGCATGTGCCGTGGCGTGTGCATCGATACGGCTGCTTCTGGAATCCGGCTGGCAAGAAAATGTAAAACGGATCGAAGCACAACTAAACCGTGAACTGGCTCCGGCGCGTAAGCTTCCTCAAGTGGCGGACGTACGGGTATTGGGTGCCATCGGAGTGATCGAAATGAAAGAACCGGTGGACATGGCACATCTGCAACGCCGTTTTGTAGAAGAAGGGATCTGGCTGCGTCCGTTTGGTAAACTGGTATATGTAATGCCCCCGTTTATCATTACATCCGAACAGTTGACGAAACTGACGGAAGGAATGATAAAATGTATAACCGACGGCTCCACCTGTCTCTAAACTGATCAGAAATGAATATAACTCACCACAGATTACACAGATTCTCACAGATTAATAATTTATTTTACTGCGAGTTAAATTAAAATATCTGTGTTAATCTGTGTAATCTGTGGTGAACTCAAAAACATTACAATCATGAACTATAATCAAGAAACGGAAGGCTATGAATCCGTCCGTTTCTTTGAGGAGTTGAAACTTCTCAAAGAACAGAATAATTTCCGTATCCTCCCTACCCTGATTCATCAAGGCAAAGAGGTCATCATTAACGGGCAACGGATGCTAAACCTATCGTCCAACGATTACTTGGGACTGGCCAATGATACTGTCTTACTAAATGCTTTCTGGCAGACAGTAAAACCGGAAGAAGTCAAATTCTCTTCCTCTTCCTCCCGTCTGCTTACCGGTAATTTTGCCGCATACGGTGAACTGGAAGATCTCTTGTCCTCACTTTTCGGAACAGAAGCAGCATTGGTATTCAACTGCGGATATCATGCCAATACAGGTATTCTGCCAGCCATATGCAACACAAAGACACTGATTCTCGCGGACAAACTGGTACATGCCAGCCTGATAGACGGTATCCGGTTATCGGAGGCCAAATATATCCGTTATCGGCACAATGAATACAGCCAGTTAGAAAAATTAGTTGAAACCCATCACAAACAATACGAACAGGTGATTATCGTTACCGAAAGCATCTTCAGTATGGATGGAGACGAAGCAGACCTGCCCCGGCTGATCAAGCTCAAACAAAAGTATCCGAACATACTGCTCTACGTGGACGAAGCCCATGCGGTAGGTGTCCGGGGAGCAGGCGGACTGGGATGTGCCGAAGCTTACGGATGCATAGCGGATATCGACTTTCTGGTAGGTACTTTCGGAAAAGCGCTGGCTTCTGCCGGAGCCTACGTAGTATGCAGACAAGTAATACGGGATTATCTGATTAATAAGATGCGTCCTTTCATCTTCACCACCGGCCTTCCGCCCGTCACCCTGCAATGGACTTCATTCGTACTCCGCCATTTGGCGGAATATCAAGAAAAGAGAGAACATCTGGCAGCCATCAGTAAGCGTTTGCGAGTTGCGCTCCGGGAGAAAGGTTATTCTTCCACTTCAGTCAGTCAGATCGTGCCTATGGTAGCAGGTGAAAGTGTAACCGCCATACAAATAGCGAAAGAGTTACAACGCAAAGGATTCTACGCATTACCTGTCCGTCCGCCTACAGTACCGGAAGGTACTTCCCGCATCCGCTTTTCACTGACCGCAGACGTGACAGACGAGGAAGTGGAAAAACTCATATCAACAGTAAATGATAATCGATGAACTGTAAACGATGAATGATAAACTGTGAACGATAAACAATAAAGCTATGATACTTAAAAGACTATATCAAACAAAATATTCTCAGAACTCTCCTCTCCCCGGGAGAGAGACCGGGAGTGAAGTCATTCTCTTCTTTACCGGATGGGGAATGGACGAAACTCCCTTCATACATTATCTCCCACAACATAGAGACTTGATTATCTGCTATGATTACCGTTCCCTTGACTTTGACAAGACGTTGCTCTCCACATATACCCAAATACAGGTTGTAGCCTGGTCAATGGGAGTATGGGCTGCTTCACAAGTGCTGCAAGGCAGTAACCTTCCCATAACGCAAAGCATTGCCATCAACGGTACTCCTTTCCCCATCGATGACGCAAGAGGAATCCCTCCCGTCATTTTTGAGGGCACACTCAACAACCTCAGCGAAGCAACGCTACAGAAGTTTCGCAGACGGATGTGCGGTTCGGGAAGTGACTTTAAGGCTTTCTGCGAGATAGCTCCCCAAAGAACGGTTGAGGAGTTGAAAGAGGAACTGACCGCCATCCGCAAGCAATGCAACGAACTGCCCCCATCCGCCTTTGTCTGGAATAAAGCGATCATCGGAGAATCAGACCATATCTTTCCGTCCCGGAATCAGGAACAGGCGTGGGAAGGACATTGCACTGAAATACAACGATATGAAGGAGCACATTATGACGATAAGATATTGAAAGAGAACCTCTCTCCCATTATTCCCTTTTCCAAACAACTGATCGCCCAACGCTTCTCGAAAGCAATCGATACCTATCCTCACGAAGCCCGCGTGCAACAGCAGATTGCCCGGAAAATGTGTACCCTGTTACAGCAGCACCTCCCCCGGCAATCTTTCCGCCGCATCGTAGAGTTCGGTTGTGGCACGGGTACTTACTCGCGTTTGTTGCTCCGTTCGTTTCGTCCGGAACGCTTACTGCTGAATGATCTCTGTGAAGAGATGCGCCACAGTTGCGAAGATATCCTGAACGAACAGGTTTCTTTCCTTCCCGGAGATGCCGAAGCACTTGCTTTTCCCCACGGAACAGAACTGATCACCTCATGTTCCGTCCTGCAATGGTTTGAGCATCCTGACGCTTTTTTCCGCAAATGCGAAAACATCTTGAATGCAAAGGGATACATCGCCTTCAGTACATTCGGGAAAGAAAACATGAAAGAGATCCGTCAACTGACCGGACAGGGACTCACCTACCGTTCGAGAGAAGAACTGACTGCTTCGCTCTCGGCACTATACGACATCGTGCATACGGAAGAAGAAGTCATCTCACTGAATTTCAGCAATCCGATGGAAGTACTTTATCACCTGAAACAAACCGGAGTGACGGGTACCTGTAACAGAGCCTGGACCCGGAGCAGACTGAGCCTCTTCTGTCAGGAATATGAGCGTCTGTTCAGCCCTGGTAAAGGCTCTGTTTCACTGACCTATCATCCCATTTATATCATTGCAAAGAAAAGATAATAACGACCTGCGGGTCTCAAACATAAGAAGTATGAAAAAGAATGTGTATTTTATCAGCGGCATCGATACAGATGCAGGAAAGAGTTATGCCACAGGTTATCTGGCACGGGAATTGAACCAGAAAGGTCAACGTACCATTACCCAAAAGTTTATCCAGACCGGAAATTCGGGTCATTCGGAAGATATCGACCTGCACCGCCGCATCATGGACATCGCCCTTACCGAAGACGACCGGGAGGGATTGACCATGCCCGAAATCTTTTCTTATCCCTGTTCTCCACATCTCGCCTCACGTATCGACGGACGGCCCATCGATTTCGACAAGATAGAACGTGCCACAGAAGAGTTGAGCCACCGTTACGACATCGTCCTGCTCGAAGGTGCCGGCGGACTGATGGTTCCACTCACCGAAGAGTTCCTGACCATCGACTATGTAGCGCAAAAGGGTTATCCGTTACTTTTTGTCACTTCGGGCAAGCTGGGCAGCATCAACCATACTCTCCTCAGCCTGGAAGCTATCAAAAGCCGGGGCATCGAACTGGATACGGTATTATACAACCTCTATCCCACAGTCGAAGACCGAACCATACAAGAGGATACACAGCAATTTATCCAACGGTATCTGCAGAAGCATTTCCCGGAAACTAAATTCAGGACAGTACCGGAATTATAAACGCCACGGTACACGATTGCAAAATCTCTTTCACCACAGATTAACGGATTACACAAACAGGCAATTCACGGATAAGCAACTCCGGCTGTTATATCTTTGTGTAATCTCTTAATCTGTGATGATAACAAGTATTTTAATTGCTGTTTACGGAAACTTTATACCGATGATAAATGTTTATTTCATGACATTAGTTTTTAGACACATCAGGTTAAATAGAAGTTTTCAGTATGAGTTTCAACATTGTAAAAAACGACAAGAAGCGTGTCATCATCGTAGGTGGTGGCTTCGGTGGTCTCAAGTTGGCCAACAAGCTAAAGAAATCTGGCTTTCAGGTTGTTTTAGTAGACAAGAACAATTATCATCAGTTTCCTCCCCTGATTTATCAGGTCGCATCCGCCGGACTTGAACCCAGCTCTATCTCCTTCCCTTTCCGGAAGATTTTTCAGAAGCGAAAAGACTTTTACTTCCGCATGGCAGAGGTACGGGCCATTTTCCCCGAGAAAAAGATGATCCAGACTTCCATCGGTAAAGCAGAATATGATTACCTGGTATTGGCAGCCGGCACTACTTCGAACTTCTTCGGCAACGAACATATCGAAGAAGAAGCCATGCCTATGAAAACCGTTTCGGAAGCCATGGGATTGAGAAATGCTCTGCTGGCAAACTTTGAACGGTCAATCACCTGCGCCACAGAACGTGAGCGACAGGAGTTGCTTAATGTTGTCGTAGTGGGCGGAGGAGCCACCGGAGTGGAGATAGCCGGAGTACTTTCGGAAATGAAAAAGTTCGTACTCCCCAATGATTATCCGGATATGCCCAGCAGCCTGATGCACGTTTATCTGATTGAAGCAGGAGACAGACTATTGGCCGGAATGTCCGAAGATTCATCGCGTCATGCCGAACAGTTCCTACGCGAAATGGGAGTCAACATCCTGCTGAACAAGCGGGTGACGGACTACAAAGATCATAAAGTGGTGTTGGAAGACGGGACAGAGATAGCCACACGCACCTTCATCTGGGTGAGTGGTGTGGCAGCTATCACCTTTGGCAATATCGGCGGAGAGTTACTGGGACGGGGAAGAAGAATCAAGGTAGACGAATTTAACCGTGTACAGGGAACTGAGCATATTTTCGCAATCGGCGACCAGTGTATCCAGACCACGGACAAGAACTATCCCAACGGACACCCTCAACTGGCACAAGTAGCCATCCAACAAGGAGAGCTGCTTGCCAAAAACCTGCAAAGACTGGAAAAAGGAAAACCGATGCAACCGTTCCATTACCGCAACCTGGGATCGATGGCAACCGTAGGACGCAACCGTGCCGTAGCAGAGTTCAGCAGTTTCAAAACCGCCGGATGGCTGGCCTGGGTGATGTGGCTGGTTGTTCACTTACGTTCCATCCTGGGAGTGCGAAACAAAGCAAACGTATTGCTCAACTGGGTATGGAATTACTTCACTTACGACCAGTCTCTGCGAATGATTGTTTATGCAAAGAAAGCAAAAGAGGTGCGTGACCGTGAAGAACTAGAAGCAAAAACGCATTGGGGTGAAGAGAACCATACACAGCAATAAAGGAATTATCGCTCCGCTCAGGAATCAGAGAAATTAAACCAACTGATTTTGCAATGACTTTTAATCCACTACAGAGTACACAGAGAGCACAGAGTTTTTAATCTCTGTATACTCCGTGTACTCTGTGGTGAATTGTATTCGTATCTATTCCGTCAGGTTACTCATATCGTAATGACCGTGCCGGTTTTCCCACTATGATCTTCACTGTCTGGCAGGCTACTGTCACAAACGAAATCAGCAGCATCAACACTACCGGAATTATAAAGAACCATGCTTTCAAGTCCGTGCGGAAAGCATAATGACTCAACCAGGCATTCATGCTGAACCAGGCGACGGGCAGCGCAATGACTACTGCTATCAGGATCAATTGGAAGAAGCCTTTACCCAGTTGATAGAACAGATTCCAACGGGTAGCCCCCAATACTTTCCGGATCCCCATCTCCTTGGTACGCGTCGAGCACGAAAACATTACCAGTACCCACAATCCCAGACAAGAGATGAAAATAGCCAGACCTGTAAAACAGCCGATCATGACACCGAACACCTCGTCCTGCCGATACTGATGATCGAAGAACTGGTCGAGGAAGAAGAAGTCGTAACTGGAATCTTCGAAATAGCGATGCCAGATCTCCTCAACCTGTGACACCAGCTCCTTCGGGTCGCCGGACTTCATCACAACAGAGATATACCGCTGCGGCAACCAGTCGATTTTATCTTTATGAATCAACATAATCGGCGTATAGTTTTTATTGAGTGCCTGCTGGTGATAATCCTTCACCACGCCGATGATCTGCATCGGAGCATCGGTACATTCCACCTCTATCTCTTCGCCGAGAGCCTCTTCGTTAGAAGCAAGTCCTAAGTTACGGACAGCAGACTCGTTGACCACCAACTTATTCACGTCGTCTCCATAATCCTCGGAGAACCCGCGTCCAGCCACAAGCTGAAGTCCGTAAGCATCGATGTAGTCCGGGTCACACACCAGCATTTCATAGAGCCGGTTTTGCTTCAAAGCGTCGCTTTTCCGGCGATTGGATAAGAAGGTAGCCACCTCTTCACCCGGAACCGCACCGGAAAAAGTGACTTTATCCACCAAAGGCAGACGGGCAATAGCTTTCTTCATGGCTTCGAGTTTGGTATTCATCCCTTCGGTCCGTCCGGGAAATTTCACCACCAGGGTCTGGTCCGTCTTCACTCCCAACGACTGACTACGCATGAAGTTCAACTGCGCAAACACAATCAATGTACCGCACAACAGAATCATGGAAGCTGTATACTGAACAACCACGAGCACTTTGCGAGTGCCTTCTCCCGACTTACTGTTGAGGAACTTTCCCTTCAGCAACGTAATCGGTTTACGATTCAGCAGTGCCAGCGCAGGATAGTAACCAGAAAGGAAAATACCGCCAACTAACACGAACAACAGTAACAGCCACCAATATCCGGTCAACCAGACAGAGAAGGTAACCGTACGGCTTACCAACTGATTGAAATATGGAAGAACCAGTTCAATCAGCCCCACAGCCAGCACAAAAGCAACCAAGTTCATCACCAAAGCCTCAAATAAGAACTGTGAAATAAGCTGTTTGCGGAAAGCTCCTATCACCCGGCGTACCCCTACTTCCTTGGCACGTTCCATCGAACGGGCTACGGTCAGGTTGATATAATTGATCCAGGCAATTGCCAGAATGGCTATGGCAGCAAAGATCAGGGCAATCATCGCCGTGTGGTTTCCCTTGATCTCGGCCTCGTATCCCACTTGGGGTTTGAGATGGATATCGGCCAATGGAGTCAGTGAAACGCCCCAAATTTTGTTCTTCAAAGCCTCGTCCGTCTTATATTTCTCCACCATTGCCGGAAACGCTTCTTCTATTTCTGCCTTCCTTTCGGGAGAATCGAGTAATACGTAAGTATAGACCTCGTGCTTATACCAATAATCATGCAAATACTGTCCGAGCGATTTATAGGAAATCAGAAAATTGTAATGGACATGTGAATTGGAAGGCATCTCTTTCATAACACCGGTCACTTCGCAAACCACCTTGTCATAAGGTCCCGTAAAGATAAGTATCTTACCGATGGGATCTTCATCCTGAAAATATTTACGGGCAATCCGTTCGGTGATGACCACCTGCCGGGGCATGGAGAGGCAAGTGACCTTATCTCCCTTCACCAACTCAAAGTCGAACAAACGGAAGAAGCCGGGATCGGCATAAGCAATCTGGTTTTCACGTAAAGTAAGTTCACCATACTTCACAATCTGTTCCGGCTGATACAAGGAGACCACCCGCGTATAGTCTTCAATTCCGGCCAGATTCTCTTTCATGGCCGAACCATAACCAAACGAACTGCTGGCCCAATAGTCGGTCTGTACTTCGCCTTCATAGAAAGTGCTTTCCACACGGAAAATGCGTTCGTACTTCTCGTGCATCTTGTCGAAACTGAACTCAAAAGTGACATAAGTCAATATCAGCAAGGCAGATGCCATGCCGACTGCCAATCCGAAAACATTGATGAAACTGAATCCCTTCCGTTTCATCAGGTTACGATAGGCACTATTCCAATAATTCCCTATCATACGCTCTCTGTATTAGTCCCGGAAGTTTCGACCAACGGACGGTTGATATTCTCGGCTACGATCTTCCCATCGAGCAGGCGGATAATCCGGTGGGCATAAGTCGCATCACGCTGCGAGTGAGTAACGATGATGATGGTAGTCCCCTGACGGTTCAGTTCCCGTAGTAGCTCCATCACTTCCACACCGTTTACCGAGTCGAGGTTTCCGGTCGGTTCATCGGCAAGCAACAATTTACAGTCCGTCACCACGGCACGGGCTATGGCGACGCGCTGTTGTTGTCCACCGGAAAGTTGTTGCGGAAAATGATTGGCACGGTGCAACAAGTTTACCTTCTCAAGTACCTGTTTCACCTTTTCTTTCCGTACGGCAGGTTTCATGCCCAGATATACCAGAGGAAGCTCCACATTCTCGTATACGGTCAGTTCGTCAATCAGGTTGAAACTCTGGAAAATAAATCCCAGATTTCCCTTACGCAGGGCCGTCAGTTGGTTCTCGTTCATCTTGTCCACCTGTTTGCCTTCGAAGAAGTAAGAACCGGAAGTGGGTGAATCGAGTGTACCCAGGATATTCAGCAGAGTAGACTTGCCACACCCGGAAGGACCCATGATAGCTACAAATTCTCCCCGCTCCACTTGCATGGTCACTTCATTCAACGCTTTGGTCTGCACCTCCTCGGTGGTGAAGAGCATAGACAGTTTTTCTGTTTTAATCATAATCGTTATATATTATATTAGTTATTCATATTTTAAAATGCGCATAGGTTTCTGGCGGATGGTACGCCATACCTGTTGGAACACAGTGAGAAAGGCTATCAGCATCAGCAGTACAAAAGTGGCTGCATATATCCACCAGGACAGCGAAATGTGGAAAGCGTACGTTTCCAGCCAAGCATTCATCAGCACTGCCGATACAGGAATACCGATTGCAGATGCCAATACGGTAAGCAACAACAGTTCTTTGGTCAGGACAAAGAACAGGCTGGTTTTATTTGCGCCGAGCACTTTGCGGATACCCACCTCCTTCAAACGTGACAAAGTGGAAAACAGTGTTACAATCCACAATCCAAGGCAAGCAACAAATACAGCAAGCAATGAGGCACTGGCAAATATCCAGCCAAAATTACGATCGGATTTGTATAGGAATTCATTAAAATCATTCAAAAAGAAATAAGAAAATAAAGAAGTCGGGAAGTATTCACGATACATCTGTTCAATTCCCGTCAAGACGCCGGCATCCCCCTTTCCTTTCAGACAGACAGAAATATAAGGCGTTGCAATAAAAGGAACACGCTCTTTCAAAAAGAAAATGATAGGCTTGTAAGCCACGGCAAGCGATTGCTGGTGGTAGTTCTCCACCACTCCTATTATCTCAAGCGGGTCACTAACCACTTCCATTTTAAGTTGTTGCCCCAACGCCGCTTCTGCCGATTCGTAGCCCAACAGCCTGACAGCTTCTTCGTTAAGCACCACCCGGTTAAGATCGCCACCATAATCTTCGGAAAAACTTCGTCCGCAAACCATACGGGGCATATAAGCAGACAAATAGTCGTAATCGACAGAAAACATCTGTATCAATTTTACTTGTGAGGGATCGCTTCCATACGGCCGATTGGTAAAATAGTTGGCAACTTCCACACCGGGAACAGCTCCCGAAACTGTCACGTGACTTACATCCGCCCGTTGCTTCAAACGTTTGGTGAAGCTCTCCATGCGCAGCGACAGTCCCTCAGTGAACGAAGGATATTTAATGACCAGAATGCGGGTATTCAGATCCGATTCGGCCTCACGCTGCATGTAACGGACCTGTTGAAACACAGTAAACGTGCCTGCAATCAGAACAAAAGAAGCCAGGAACTGAACAACAATCAACGCCTTTCTGATCCGGTTGCCTCTCTTTCCGTGCAACAGTTTACCGCGCATAATCTCCGACGGACGGATAGTGACCATCAGCCAGGAAGGATAAAGCCCTACAACCAACGTACCGATGATAACCACTCCGGCTACAATCCCCCAGAAAGCGGGTTGCATAAGTATGTCTGTCCCGAAGCTTTGCCCTGCCCAGCGATAGACAAGAGGCAAGAGGAGTTCCAACCAGCCGAAAGCTATCAACGTAGCCAGCAAGTTCATGAAACCGGACTCAAGAAGTCCCTGGATAATAATCTGACGGCGCGAAGCACCAAAAGCTTTACGGAGCCCGAACTCTCGTCCACGCTCCAAAAAGCGGGCTACGGTCAGGTTCAAGGCATTTGCCCAACCTATCAGCAGCAGAATGGCGGACATTACGAACAAAATAAGAACTGCCGTCCGGCTTCCTTTCACCTCTTTCTCGTATGCTTTTTGAGGAGTAAGGTGAATGTCTTTCAACGGGATCAGTTCTACAGCCCAGGTTTTATGTTTCAGTGCATCAGTCTTGTACTTGTCGGATATGCCACGGAAAGCCTGTTCAATTTCTCCCGGAGTCTTTCCGGGCATCAGGCGGACGTAAGTATATACACCGTGAATGTACCAGATGTCCTGCCGTTCCTTGGGAATCGTATTGTAGGAAAGCAGGAAATCGTAGCGCAGGTGCGAACGGACAGGCATATCGGCAATAATGCCCGTTACTTCAAAGTTTTGCTGTGATGAAGAGGTACTGAAGGTCAGTATCTTGCCTATCGGGTCTTCTTCACCAAAATAGTGGCTTGCAGCGCTTTCAGTCAGTACCACCGTATTAGGGCGTACCAGTTGCCCGGCCTTTTCTCCTTTAACTATGGGGAAGTTGAATATTTCGAAAAAGGCAGGCTCGGTATAGCAGTAATGTTCCTCGGCAAATCTCCTGTCGAAGTAATTCACTACCTGCTCGCGATCCTGAGCCGTAACACGGACGTACTTCTCAATTCCCGCTATTTCCCTGTTCATGGCAGGAGCATGCCCATAAGCCGTAGTCGCCCAATTATCCGTCAGCATCTCGCCTTCATACAGTCTGCTTTCAACACGATACACACGGTCGGTATCATGAAATGAATCATAACTTAACTCCGACCAGACATAAAGCATAATAAGAAGTGCCGCCGCAATGCAGACCGACAACCCTGTTATGTTTATCAGCGTCAGAGACTTTTTAACCCGCTGGCTTCGTATCACTTGCGAAATGTAGTTCATAGTATTCGGTTCTTATTTCAATATAAGTTTCTCGTTATCCCCAAACAATTCATATCCGGATACAATCACCCGGTCGCCCGGTTTCAATCCCTCGGTCACTTCATAATATTGCGGGTTCTGCCGTCCGATCCGGATGGGACGGCGCGTGGCAAATTTACCACTTTCGTCAACAACATACATCCAGCGGCCCCCGGTTATTTGAAAGAATCCGCCACGAGGAACAAGAATGGCCTGGGCAGGATCTCCCAACTGAAGATTGATGTGATAAGTTTGTCCGGCACGGATGTTCTCGGGACGTCCGGAAGTAAATTGAAGGTCGGTGCGGAACTGGCCCTCCTTTACCTCGGGATAGAGTTTGGTCACCTCGAGTTTATAGTTTCCTCCGTCACGGGTAAAATCAGCCGGAAGTCCGGGAACCACCCGTTCCACATAATGCTCATCGATCTGTGCCTGCACTTTCAAATCGGGTGTAATGATCTGTCCGATATGCTCGCCGGCAGCAATGGACTGGCCGATCTGAGCATCGAGGTTCCCCACCTGTCCGTCTATGGGAGCTTTTACTTTCAGGTTTTCCACCCGTTCACGTACCAAGGCAAGACTACGCTTCATATTACGGATGTTTTCATCGAGACTATGAACCTGACTCTCCCTGAAAATATTGTCCTGACGGATACGTTCGTCCACAACATCCAGTTGTGCCCGTGCCGCCTCATACTCTTCACGTGCCAGCCGGAAGTCTTCCTGTGCTATCAGTTGCTCTTTGATAAGACGGCTGTACTGGTCGTAACGACGCTTCTTCACAGCCAGTTCCTTACTCAGCCCGATGCGCTCCTGCTTCAGCCGCAGGCGCTCCTGTTCCATACTGATGCGGGTGTTGCGCAACTCGTTTTCCTGATAGGCGAGATCGGCTTCGCTCTGCATGATCCCGATGTTCAGGAGCGGATTGCTGAGACGGAGAATGACGTCGCCTGCTTTGACGATGGCCCCCTCTTCTTTCAGGCGCTCCTCGACACGGCCTCCCTCTACCGCATCCATATAGATGATGCGGTTGGGCATCACTTGTCCGATGACCCGGATGTAATCACTGAACTCTCCGCGGGTAACAGTAGCAATGGTCAGCCGGTCTTTTTCTACACTCATAGAAGAGGAAGTGTCCCTGAAAATAAAATAAAAGATAAGTCCCACCAGTGCCACGGCTCCGGCAATAGCATAATAATGTTTTCGCTTCATTCCGGGCTTCCGTTCGATCATTGTATCCATAGATAGTTATTGTTTTATGTATGATTCACGTTTGTTTATAAGGTTATACCGTCAGGTCGTAAAGGAACGATGTACCGGTCACATACCCCGTATATCACTTCTCACCGGGCAACGTACAAAAACTTCCCGTCCGATAATAAGTTTCCATCTTCCGGGTCATATCCACCTGTAAGCGCACCCGGGTCAACTCGGCCTTGGCAGAGATAAAGCGATTGCGGGCTTCCATCAGCTGGAATACGGAGATAAGCCCCTCTTCCCATTTTCGTTCGGATTCTTTCAGTACCAGTTCTTCGGCCCTAAACTGCTGCAATACCTGCCGGAATTCATCATATCCGGAACGGAGAGAAAGAACCGTTTCCTCCACCTCTGTATAGAGTTGTTGTTTTTGAAGTTCTTCCTCATTCCGGAGACGGAATATATTCAACTTGTGTTTGCGCAGGGTGGTCAGTCGTTCCAACCCGCTCAATAAAGGGATGGAAATGCCGACACCGATATACTTTCCTAAATTGTCGTTCAGCTGTTTGGTAGAAAAACCGTCGAGATAACGGGAGGCCATTGAGAAACGGGCAAAAACCGTCGGCGAGAACTTACCGCCCGCCATGGCATACTCTTTACGGGCAGCCCGCTGTCTGAGTTCCATCATCCGCATCGAAGGCATTGCTACCAGAGATTGCATATAGAGCTCATCTGTCTGGGGCAGCGAACAAGGCGGAAGAGATTCGTAGTTGATTGTATCCTGAAGTACCAACGTATCCCCGGCATGCAGGTTCAACAATTGTTTCAGTTGGAGCAATGCCAGGCGGCAACCGTTCTCACGCACCTGGTAACGGTAAATATCACCCTCGCGACGGGCTTTGACTTCCTGTAAGTCGGAAACCGACTTCAAACCCAGTTCTACAAAAGCTTCGGTTTGTTTGAGATAACGTTCGCTTAGCCGGCTCTGCTCAAAAGCCAGATCGAGCATCCGCTCTTCAAGCAGGAGTTTATAATAGGCATCCGTCACCCGGCAGGCAAGTTCGTTGCGCCGTTCCTTCAAAGCCCATTCACTCCGGCTGCGGTTCATCTTCTCAAAACGTACCCGGTTGATGCGGGTGAAACCTTCGAAAAGGGAAAGCGTCATGTCCAGCCCCACGGTTCCTTCATCAAACGTATTATTGGTGTATCCGTTGGTGCTCGGATCGATGGAATGTCCGAAGTTTCGTCCGGCTTCGGCCGATACACTGACGCGGGGAAGGAAACTCCCCATGGCAGAGATATAGTTCATCCGGTTTTCCTTGATATCTATCTCGCTATTCCGCAAAGACGGATTCTGTTTCCATGCGATACGAATACATTCGTCGAGCGATCTCTCTGTCTGTGCAGACAAAAGAGCGGAAAAAAGAAATAAGGTGCAAAGTGATATAAGATGTTTCATATAAACCATCTGGGCAAAGAGTGTGCCAAAAAGAATAAACAACTAAAATTCAACCACATAGACTTATCAATAAAAAGACACCGTCCAATATTTGGACGCTACTGCGTACAGATATTGGACGGTTGACGTCAACATTCCCCGGATTTGTCCCCACATCCCCTTCCCATATAAATTCTCAATTCGAAAACGTCTAATTATTGGACACTCTCTTGCAGGGAGTTACAAAAACAAATATCTTTACCACGAACTTAAAAACAGGAAGCGAATCAAAAGGAGATATCATGAACACGGGAACTATTCTGATTGTAGACGATAACAAAGGGGTGTTGGCTTCACTCGAACTTTTGCTTGAAAACTACTTCTGCAAGATACTGACGGCTTCGAACCCGAATCAGATCACTGCCCTGCTGACGACCCACCGCATCGATGTGGTCATCCTGGATATGAACTTCTCGGCAGGCATCAATAATGGCAACGAAGGGCTGTATTGGCTGGGACATATCCGGAAGATGGCTCCTACCCTGCCCGTAGTGATGCTGACTGCTTACGGAGACGTGGAACTTGCCGTAAAAGCACTCAAAAACGGAGCCGCCGACTTCCTCCTGAAACCATGGGATAATCAGACCCTGATCGATAAAGTGACGGAAGCCTACCGCAACAACAGGAAACCTTCGGAACGGCAGACAAAGGAAAACAAAAAAGAAGGGTTCGAAATGCTGGTTGGACATTCGCCTGCCATGCTGCAACTGATGAAAGTAGTATCTAAAGTGGCACGGACAGATGCCAACATCCTGATAACAGGAGAAAACGGAACCGGTAAAGAGATATTGGCACGGGAGATTCACCGCCTTTCACCTCGCGGTGCACGCCCGATGCTGAACGTAGACATGGGAGCGATCAGCGAATCACTGTTCGAGAGTGAACTGTTCGGGCACGAACGGGGGGCTTTCACCGATGCTTACGAAAGCCGCCGGGGAAAGTTTGAGGCCGCCGACGGAAGTTCACTGTTTATGGACGAAATAGGCAACCTGCCCCTGTCGCTCCAGGCCAAGTTGCTCACGGTACTCCAAAGCCGCAATGTGATGCGGTTGGGAAGCAACAAAGTGATCCCGGTAGATATCCGCCTGATTTCGGCAACAAACAAGGACATACCCGCAATGGTAAAAGAGGGGATGTTTCGTGAAGACTTGTTCTACCGCATCAACACCATCCACCTGGAACTGCCTCCCTTGCGTGAGCGGGGAGACGACATTTTGCTCTTTATCGACGGTTTCTTACGTAAATTCGCTTCCAAATATCAACGTCAGGAAATACGGATGCACGAACAGACTGTTGAAAAATTGCGCGGGTATCACTGGCCAGGCAATATCCGGGAGTTGCAGCATGCCATCGAGAAAGCGGTCATCTTGTGTGAGGGCAGCGTGATCCGCCCTAAAGATATCTTGGTGAAACAGACCTGGCAGCCACAGGCAGCAGTCACCGTACCCAATCTGGAAGAGGTGGAACGGCAAGCCATCGAAACTGCCATCCTGCAAAACAACGGTAACCTGACTGCCGCTGCCGAGCAACTGGGCGTGAGCCGGCAAACGTTGTATAACAAGCTCAAACGATTCAAACTCTGACCCCGATGATATTCAGCCGACGCATCTATTTCATTATACTGCTCCACATCGTACTGATACTCGCTACGGCAGGTGCCGGACTATGGCTGATCTTATCCGGCACCGGATACATCATCGGCAGTATATTATTGCTATGTTCTCTTTTTCAGATCGGTGCACTGACCCGGCGGCTAAATACATTCAACCGAAAAATCAAATTGTTCTTCGATGCAGTGCAGGATAAAGACAATATGCTCTACTTTCCGGAAGTGAATGTCAGCAAAGAACAGGAACAACTGAACCGTTCGCTCAACCGGCTCAATGACCTGCTTGCCCGTACCAAAGGCGAAAACCAGAAACAGGAGCACTTCTACCGGTCGTTACTTGAAGAAGTGCCCAGCGGCGTGCTTGCCTGGGATGCTTCGGGCCGAATCATCACTGCCAACAGTGCTGCCTTCTCTCTGCTGAAGTGCAACCGTCTTTACACCGAAATGCAACTGGCACAACTGCTGAATGCAACCGGCATTCGCGACAGCCTCAGCATATCCCGAAAAGAGATGATCCTGGAAGGTGAAACCATAACCATCTTATCCATCAAAGATATCGGTGACGAGCTGAGTGATAAGGAGAGTGAATCGTGGAGCAAACTGACACATGTGCTGACCCATGAAATCATGAACACGATTGCACCGATCATTTCACTCTCACAAACCTTATCCGCATATCCGGATATCAACGAAAAGTCAGCCCGCGGGCTACGGATTATCCAAACGCAAAGCGAACGGCTGATGGAATTCACGGAATCATTCCGGCATCTGTCCTACCTCCCTCACCCGGAAAAGAAACGTTTCTCACTGACCGATATGTTGCGCAACCTGGAAGAACTGTTGCAAAGTGATTTCCGCGAACGTGGCATTCACTTCGTGTTACAATCCACACCGGATTCGATAGAAACCGACGGCGACGCAAACCAGCTGTCACAAGTATTCCTCAACTTACTGAAGAATGCGATGCAGGCTCTCGAAGGACAGACGGAAGGCAGAATCATCCTCCGCCTGCAACAGGCAGACCGTCTGCTGATAGAAATAGAAGACAATGGTCCCGGCATCCCGGAAGAGATACGTGAGCAGATCTTCATTCCTTTCTTTACCACAAAAGCGGAAGGAAGCGGAATAGGACTCAGTCTCTGCAAGCAGATCATCCGACAACATGACGGACACTTATCGATCCGTAAGAGTCGTCCGGGACAAACAATTTTCAGTATCGACCTGCCTCAGGACTGAAACATTTTAGTAGGTGTAATGTTATAAATAGAGAGGAATCTCTACTCTCCTTTTTATTTATTATGAAAGAAAAATATTGGAAATATTCTTTGATTATCATCATCATCGGGCTGGGCATCATCTTGTTCCGGCAAATTACCCCTTTTCTCGGCGGATTATTGGGAGCACTCACCATCTATATCCTGGTCCGGAGACAAATGATGTATCTCGGTGCACGAATGAAACGAAGTTTCGCAGCCCTGCTGATTACAGGTGAAGCCATCCTATGCTTCCTGGTACCTATTTCTCTGATTGTATGGATGCTGGTCAACAAGTTGCAGGACATCAATCTGGACCCACAGGCCATTATTGCCCCTGTTGAAGAATTGGCAGGGATCATCAAAGCGAAAACAGGATATGATGTGCTGGGCAGTGACACACTTTCGTTCATCGTTTCTCTGCTCCCCAAAATAGGACAGGCAGTCATGGGAGGTATCAGCAGCTTTGCAATCAACCTGTTTGTTTTGGTCTTTGTACTTTATTTCATGCTGATAGGAGGAACCAAAATGGAGTCCTACATTGACGACATCCTACCTTTCAATGAGAAAAACACCCGGGAGGTAACACACAATATCAACATGATTGTCCGCTCCAATGCCATCGGCATTCCCTTACTTGCCGTTATTCAGGGAGGAGTCGCACTAATCGGCTACTTTATCTTCGGAGCACCGAATGCCTGGTTAGTGGGTGTTCTGACTTGTTTTGCTACAATCATCCCGATGGTGGGGACTGCTCTCGTCTGGTTTCCGGTGGCTGCCTACCTTGCACTGACCGGTGAATGGGCAAACGCCATCGGGCTGGCAGCTTACGGAGGAATTGTCGTTTCGCAATGTGACAACCTGATACGCTTTATCTTACAGAAGAAAATGGCAGACACCCATCCGCTTATTACAATCTTCGGTGTAGTCATCGGATTACCGTTGTTCGGATTCATGGGAGTCATCTTCGGACCGCTTATGTTATCGCTGTTCTTGTTATTTGTCGATATGTTCAAAAAGGAATATCTGGACAATAAGAAATAAGAAAGAAACAAATCACCTAATCTCTGAAAAATTATGTACTTTTGTGACGTAAACATCTTGTAAGATTCAATGGAAACATTCACATTCAATACGGCCGAACTGATACTGCTATCAGCCGCAGGCGTTCTTTTGATCGTTCAACTTATCTACTATCTCGGACTGTATAACCGGATACACACCCACAACCTTGCTGTTGGAAAAGATGAAGTACACTTCGGACGGGAACTTCCCCCGCTGTCTGTAGTCATCTGTGCACGCAACGAATCGGAAAACCTGCGCCGAAACCTGCCCGCTATCCTGAAACAGGATTATCCGAACTTTGAAGTAATCGTCATCAACGATGGTTCTACGGACGAAAGCGAAGATCTCCTGTCAGAGCTGGAAGAAGAATACCCGAACCTGTATCACAGTTTCACACCGGACAGCGCGCGGTACATCAGCCGGAAGAAACTGGCACTGACGCTGGGCATTAAAGCCAGTAAATATGACTGGCTGGTATTCACCGAGGCCGACTGCACTCCGGTCAGTGACAAGTGGCTTCGACGGATAGCACGCAATTTCACGCCGAGTACAGACATCGTACTGGGATATAGCGGTTACGAACGGGGAAAAGGATGGCTGCACAAACGGGTATCTTTCGACTCGCTTTTCACCTCGCTTCGTTATCTGGGTTTTGCCCTGGCGGGTAAACCGTACATGGGCATCGGGCGCAACCTGGCCTACCGCAAGGAATTGTTCTTCAAAGTCAAAGGATTTTCTACCCACTTGAACATGCAGCGGGGAGAAGATGACCTGTTTATCAACCAAATTGCCAATGAAAACAATACCCGGGTGGAAACCTCACCGGATTCAGTGATACGGATGCAACCTGTGGAACGCTATAAGGACTGGAAAGAAGAAAAGGTAAGCTATATGGCAACCGCACGCTTCTATAAAGGTTCACAACGCTGGTTACTGGGGTTGGAAACCGCCACAAGGCTATTGTTTTATGTCGCCTGCATGTCGGGAATCGTATTCGGTATCCTCTCTTTTCACTGGCTGGCTACGGGACTGGCTCTATTGTTATGGATCGTACGTTATTCGGCGCAAGCCTACGTCATCAACAAAACAGCCAATGAGATGGGAGACAACCGCTCTTACTACTTTACACTACCGGTTTTCGACATCATCCGTCCGCTACAATCCCTGAAGTTCAGACTCTACCGTCTCTATCGCAGAAAGGGTGATTTTATGCGAAGATAACTTGACTACTCGTACCGCATAGAACTGGCCGGATTGATCTTGGTAATCAAATAAGAGGGACCGACCAACATTAATACAGAAGCCAATAAGGTGCCGGCATTGATCAGAAGGAAAAGCCAGATGTTCATGGAAACCGGCACCATACTTACATAGTAAGTTTCGGGATCGAGTTTAAAAAGTCCCAACTGTGACTGCAAAACACAGAAAGTAATGCCAATTGCATTTCCCCACAACATCCCTTTCCCAATCAGAAAGACAGAGAACCACAGAAATACTTTACGGATAGTGAAATCATTGGCTCCCAAAGCCTTCAGGATGCCAATCATCTGTGTGCGTTCAAGGATGATAATCAATAATCCGGAAATCATCGTGAAGCCGGCTACCCCAATCATCAGGATAAGAATGACCCATACATTCAGGTCGAGCAGATCGAGCCAGGCAAATATCTGAGGATTCATTTGTTCGATGCTCTGTACGTAATAAGTCCCCCCGTAAACATCTTGCTTATTGTCCGTATCAACGGCTATACCATAGGTTATATCTTCCAGTTTGTCATAGTCACGTACCTGCAACTCTGCTCCGCTCACTTGTCCGGGGGCCCAGTTATTCAAACGGTTCACCAAATACAAGTCAGTCAGCAGAAAGAGATTATCATATTCAGAAAAGTTCGTTTGGTAAATACCTTTCACCGTCAATCGGCGGGCACGCACATCTTTCTGGATAAAATAGGCATATATTTTATCTCCCAGTTTCAGTTTCAGCCGGTCAGCTATCGCTTTCGATATGACCACCTGATTGGTGGAAGCCGTATCACTGAAAACCGGTATCTCTCCTTCTACCAGATGGTCGCGGAAAAAGGCAGAATCAAACTCCGGACCGACACCTTTGAGCACCATGCCCTGAAAAGCGTCATCTGTCTTTATCATCCCCGGTTTGGTGGAATATCGCTGCACATGTTTCACTTCCGGACGGGCGGAAAGAGCGATCATCATACTATCATCCACCACAACCGGATGAGTTTCGTAGGACCCTACCGCATCAAAATTACTGATCTGGATATGGGAGCCGAAGCCGATCACTTTATTACGTACCTCACTCTTAAAACCAATCACTACAGATACGGCAATGATCATCACCGCCAGGCCGATAGCAATGCCAATCATGGCAATCAGGACAGCAGGACGGGAAACTTGTTTCCCCCCGTCCGTATCACGATAAATCCGACGGGCAAGAAAATAGGAAAGCCTCACCTTGCCCTTCTCTTTGGAAAAGGGAACGGAGTTGCTTTGACTATGTGAATGAATGGATGACATCAGGTCTTATTCTGTTCTTCCCGGATAAGCCTCCAATGCTTTTTGCAGAACAAAGAGCGCACGGGTTAAATCTTCCTTTTTCAATACGTAAGCAATACGGACTTCATTCTTTCCGGAGCCCGGAGTAGTATAGAAACCGGAAGCCGGAGCCATAAACACTGTCTGTCCTTCATACTCAAACTCAGACAGACACCAGGCACAGAATTTATCCGAATCATCGACCGGTAACTTGGCTACTGTATAGAAAGCTCCCATCGGAATGGGGGAATAAACACCCGGTATACGGTTCAGACCGTCAATCAGACATTTACGGCGCTCAACGTATTCGTCATAAGTTTCGCGTGAGTACTCTTCGGGAGCATCCAGTGAGGCTTCGGCAGCAATCTGTCCGATCAGCGGAGGACTCAAACGTGCCTGACAGAACTTCATCACTGCATCACGCACTTCTTTATTCTTGGTTATCAAGGCACCGATGCGGATACCACATTCCGAATAACGCTTGGAAACAGAGTCAATCAGTACCACGTTATTCTCAATTCCTTCCAGATGGCAAGCCGAAATATAAGGGGAACCGGTATAGATAAACTCACGGTACACTTCATCGGAGAAAAGGAAAAGATCATACTTCTTCACCAAGTCACGGATCTGGTTCATCTCACGTCGGGTATACAGATAGCCGGTCGGATTATTCGGATTACAGATCAAGATACCCTTGGTACGTTCGTTGATCAACTCTTCAAATTTCTCTACTTTCGGAAGAGAGAACCCCTCCTCAATTGTCGTAGCAATGGTGCGTATTTTAGCTCCGGCCGAAATGGCAAAAGCCATATAGTTGGCGTAAGCAGGTTCGGGAACAATGATCTCGTCTCCCGGATTAAGGCACGACATGAATGAGAAAAGTACAGCTTCGGAACCTCCGGTAGTAATGATTATATCATCTGCTGTCAGGTTGATATTGAATTTCTCGTAATATCCTACTAATTTCTCGCGATAGCTACGATAACCGGCACTGGGACTATATTCAAGCACCTTGCGGTCGATGTTGCGTATCGCGTCAATCGCGGCCTGAGGAGTGGGCAGGTCCGGCTGTCCGATGTTCAGGTGAAATACATGGATTCCCCGCTGTTTGGCAGCATCTGCCAGGGGAGCCAGCTTTCTGATAGGAGATGCAGGCATCTCTGTTCCGCGAATCGATATGGTTGGCATAATCTTGAATTATAAATGATCAATTAATAAATATGAGCGGCAAATGTACACAATAAATCGGACACAAAGACATAAAAACTTTAAAAACCTTATCAAGGGTAAAAACGTTGTGGTAATATCAACGGAAAACGATACATTTGTATAACTACAAACCTAAAACGATAACATAATGACCATAAACCTGATCACATTTGCATCGATTCTGCATAAGCAAGCCACTGTACGTAGTTCGCACGAAGCGATTCTCAGTGAACTGGAAAAATATTTCACCGTAAATTTTATTGATTACCGGGACATCAGCCAGTTGCCAAAAGATGAATTCAGCATCATTTTCATTGCTACCGGAGGGGTAGAAAGACTGGTAATGCAATGCTTCGAATCGCTCCCCCGCCCTGCCATTATACTGGCCGACGGAATGCAAAACTCCCTGGCTGCGGCACTGGAAATTTCCTCTTGGTTACGTGGGCGGGGTATGAAAAGTGAAATCCTCCATGGAGACTTTATGAGTATCGTTCAACGAATCCAGGTACTTTATACCAATTTCAAGGCACAACGTTCATTAGTAGGGCTTCGCATCGGAGTGATCGGCACCCCTTCTTCATGGCTGATTGCAAGTAATGTGGATTATCTGCTCGCAAAGCGGCGTTGGGGAATTGAGTATCTGGACATTCCGTTGGAACGGATTTATGACGTATACGACCGTATTACAGACAACGAAGTCGGTGCTTCATGCGCCGCGGTTGCTTCGCAAGCTTTGGCATGCCGTGAAGGGACTCCCGAAGATATGATTAAGGCAATGCGCCTTTACCGGGCCGTCAAGCGAATCTGTAAAGAAGAAAAACTAAGCGCCGTCACCCTGAGTTGTTTCAAACTGATAGAGCGCACCGGTACTACCGGTTGCCTGGCTCTTGCCATGCTGAACGACGAAGGGATCATTGCCGGATGTGAAGGGGATCTGCAATCTGTATTTACATTACTCGCCGCCAAAGCACTGACCGGGAAAGTAGGTTTCATGGCAAATCCTTCAATGATTAACGCCCGGAGCAACGAAATAATACTGGCACATTGCACAATCGGAATGAAGCAAACCGAACGTTACATCATCCGCAGCCATTTTGAAACGGAAAGCGGTATCGGTATTCAGGGACTGCTGCCGACCGGAGATGTCACTATCGTGAAATGTGGTGGAGAATGTCTGGACGAATATTACCTTTCTACCGGAACTCTGACCGAAAACACCAATTACATCAATATGTGCCGTACACAAGTACGTATAAAAATGAATGCACCGGCTGATTATTTCCTGAAGAATCCACTCGGGAACCATCACATTTTGTTACAAGGTAATTATGAAGATGCACTGAACGAATTCTTACAGGCAAACTCCTGTAAACGTACGGAGTAAATGCACTCAGGGCTTAACGGAGGTAAAGTCAAAACTCACCACAGAGAATACAGAGTGACACGGAGAGAATTTCAGATCATTGGTTACCAACACAGATAATCTGTGTTACCCTGTATTCTCCGTAGTGGAAAGAGTATTGACACATTCCTCCCGTCAAGGCCTAATTTAAGACATGCAATGAAAGACACACGATATATGAAAAGAATCTTCCTATCAGTACTGTTTATCTGTACTTTCCTTTCTCATCTTACTGCACAAACAGGCAAAGAAAGCGAACTTATCAAGCAGAATTATATCCAATCGGTTATCGGACAGGACGAGAGCAAACAAGCTTTCTTACAACTATTATCTAAAATTCCTCCCGAAAAAGAGGTATCCGACCAGAACGTTATCGAACTTCAACAACTTTACCCTATCCGCCGGGAAGAGATACACCGACTGATCAGTACGATACGGGGAGACGGTTCATGGCCGGACATCAATTATGCCGATACCAAACGTTCGGGATGGGAACCGAAACAACACACAGAGCGGATACTGAAACTAACCAAATATTATGCCCGCGAAAAAGAGAATGCTTCCGCACAAGAGATTTCAGCCGTAACCAGCATTATTCACCAAGCCATGAATTACTGGTTCACCGAAAAACTGGTCTGCAAAAACTGGTGGTACAATCAAATAGGTATTCCCCGCACCTTGGGACCGGCTTTCCTCCTTTTCGAAGCAGAAATGACGGAAAAAGAAAAGCAAGAAGCCGTGCGGATGATGGAACAATCCCATTTTGGCATGACAGGACAGAACAAAGTATGGCTGGCAGGCAACGTACTGATCCGGGGCTTGCTCTTGAATGACTCCCAACTGGTAAAAGAGGCACGGGAAAACATTGGCTCGGAAATCGTACTGGGACAGAAAGAGGGTATTCAGCCGGACTGGAGCTTCCATCAGCATGGTCCCCAACAACAGTTCGGCAATTACGGACTTTCTTTCCTCTGCAACATGAGTTTTTATTCCGAACTGTTTGCCGACACCCCTCTTGCATTCAGCCAGGAGCAACAGGATATCCTTGTATCCCTTCTTCTGAAAGGGTATCAATGGATTGTATGGAAAGGCCATTGGGACGTAAACGGATTGAACCGGCAACTCTTCCACAGCGCCGATCTTCACAAATCATTCAACCTACTCTTCGCAGCCTGCTCACTGATGAAGGGAAGCAATAAACAGCAGACACAGGAAATAGAGGCATTTATAGCCCGCAACTTTCTACATCCGGACACAGAAAACGATTTCACAGGAAATAAGTTCTTCAAAGATTCCGACCTGACCATTCACCGTACCTCTGTCTGGATGGCATCTTTACGCATGGCATCCAGCCGGGTGATCGGTACGGAACTGGTAAATGAGGATAACCTGAAGGGATATTACATGGCAGACGGAGCTGTCTATACGTATATTCGGGGAGATGAATACCACAATATTTTCCCTTTCTGGAACTGGTGTCGGATACCCGGTATCACAACCTATGAAAGCAATGCTCCCATCCCGACAGATAACGGACCGAATTCACGCAACAAAACCAATTTCACAGGTGGAGCAACAAACGGAAAACAGGGAATCACCGCCATGCACTTGAACCGTAACGGGCTATCCGCGAACAAAGTATGGATATTCACCAATGAATTTATCCTGTGCCTGGGAAGCGATATCCATGCAGACAGCATTGCCACACTTATCACCTCCATCGATCAACGGTTCAAAAATGGTGAAATATGGACGGAAGGAAACCGCCGTTATTTCCACGACAACACCGGATATATCCTTCTGCAGGACGAACTTTGCCTGGCACTGGCAGAAAAGAAGAAAGGACAGTGGCACGACTTCATGGGAATGTACGCTCCCCGGATGTTGGAAGATGAAATTTTCTCTATTTACATCAAACATCCGTCAGGTGTCCCTGCCACTTACCGGTATTTGGTGCTCCCGGCTTCCACTCAGGAGAAGACGGCTGCATTCGATATTTCAAAAGTACAGGTATTGCAAAATGACGAAAAGGCACAGGTGGCATTTATCGACAAAATGTACTACGTCGCTGTTTGGCAGGCAACGACTCTCAAGCTGTATAACGGAAAAAAGATACTTATAAAAAAACCGGGAGCCTATCTGTATCGTGCAGACGGTACCCCGATTTCCCAAGCTATTTTTCCCAAAGGAGAGATCTAAGAATCTACCTTCCGGCTATCTCATATTTTCAGGCAATTCGTAATATCTCACCCAGTCGACCTCCATCTGTACGGGAAGCTCCGCGTCGTCTATCTCTCCGGCCCATCCTCCAAGTATCTGGTTGAGCAGCAGGAAGAACGGAACATCGAAAGGCCACTGCACAGAACCCTCCTCTTTGATGCGGGGATAACTGAAAGTGAGCGAATCATTGATGAACATATCAATCTTATCCGGTGTCCATTCCATCCCAAACACATTAAATTCATGCGGATTGTAGGATGCAGTGGTATAATAGTCCGGATCTGTTTTATGTCCTAACACTTTGATATATTCGGTATGCATGGTATGATAGACAAATGTATCTTTGTTCAATTGTTCCATTATATCGATCTCTCCACATTTGGGCCACGCACCATACGTTGTAGAATCGGTCGGTTTGAGCCAGATAGCAGGCCAGGAACCTTTAGCACTGCCCAGTTTGGCACACACTTCAAAGCGTCCGTACAAGAAATCTTTTTTACCCAAAGTCTCAACACAACCGGCCATGTAGCGGATCGTATCATTCGGATCGCTATTGGGCAAAGCACGCAAAATCAACTTACCGTCTTTTACGAATGTAACAAAGTTATTGTCCCGACAAAAGGGATGCCAAGGAGAGAACACCCACTTTTCCGGATCGGGTGTACCGTCTTTCTCGAACTCATCTTGCCAAGTGAGCTTCCAGTCTATATCACTTTCATAAAGCTTACGGACAGGAGTATCTTTGCAGGATGACAATGATATGCCGGCAAATGTCCAAAAGACAAACGGCAAGGTTAACAATAAGTTTTTGTGTTTCATGATATATTGGTTTAAAGTGAGACCTCCACCCATTTTCCACCATGCCATTCGGTCACTGTCTCAAACCCGGCCTTCCGTAAAGCCTCCAATGCTTCGGGACGTCCGCTGTTGATACGTTCGGGATAATGCGAATCACTGTTCACCTGTACACGGACACCCAACTCTTTCAACAACGGGAAATAGCGTTCGTTCGGGAAGAAGGTACCCAAGTGATGCAAAGCCTTGGTATTGATCTCTACGATATACCCTTTGGCCGCAACAGCAGAGAAATAATCGTGCATCAAGTTATCATACCAAGGTTCGTCCAACAGGCCGGGACGGTAACAGGCTGCATTGTGATGCATCTTGTCGGCATGTCCTAAGATATCAAACCCTCCCAATTCCACCATCCGCAACAGACGTTCGTAATACAGACGTACCACACGATCGAGATCACCACCGAAATGCTGATCGACAATATCCCTGAATACTTCCGCACACACATCGATATCAACCACTTCTTCCCGATCGTTATAGAGCAAATGTACCGAGCCGATACGATAATCGAGCGGCAATTCGCGGAAACGCGGCACAGCCGGATTGCTGTCTTCATTCAGGTAGTCTATCTCCAGGCCGATAGCCAGTTCAATCTCCGAAGCATACTTCTCCTTCATCCGGGCAAACTCAGTCAGATAGTCGTCCATACGATCCCACTCCATCGTCCAATGGGTAGGGAACGGTAGCGGAGCATGCGAAGAAATACCATAGGATGTAAATCCCTGGCTGATGGCAAAACGGATAAAATCCTCCATGCCGGCCCGACCGTCACAATAGAGGGTATGGCTATGATAATTGGTCAGATTCATGATTCTATTTCACTAAGTTCAAGCCAGCGCATGGTTTTCTCGTCTATCAAATCGTTTACCTCCGGCAGCCGCTTTGATTTATCGGTCAGTTCATCCACCGAAAGTGTACCGCTGCAAAGCAGTTCCTCTATCTGTGCTTTCTCGGCTTCCAGCCCGGCTATTTCTTTCTCCAGTTGTTCGAACTCCCGTTTCTCTTTGAAACTCATCTTACGCTTATCGTTCAGACGGACACGGGCTGTCTTTTCCTCCTGCGGTTTCTCAGCTTCCTTCTCCTTTTGGGACTTCGCTTCTTTCCAGTCCCGGTAATCGCTATAGTTACCGGGAAAGTCACGGATATCTCCCTGTCCATTGAATACCAGCAAGTGATCGACCACCTTATCCATAAAATAGCGGTCATGGGAAACGACAATCACGCATCCCTTGAAGTTCTGCAAATACTCTTCCAGCACATTCAGGGTAATGATGTCGAGATCGTTTGTCGGTTCATCAAGTACCAGAAAGTTCGGATTACGCATCAGCACGGTACAGAGATAAAGACGACGGCGCTCTCCACCGCTCAGCTTATAAACATAGCTGTGTTGAGTTTCGGGAGTAAACAGGAAATGTTGCAGGAACTGAGAGGCTGTCAGCTTCTTGCCGTTACCCAGCTCAATCACTTCGGCGATATCCTGCACGACGTCAATCACCTTCATTTGCTCGTCAAACCGCAATCCGTCCTGCGAGTAATATCCGAAACGTACGGTCTCTCCGATATCCAGCGTACCGCTATCGGGCTGCACCTGTCCCATCAATATCTTTATAAAAGTAGACTTACCCGTACCGTTGTTCCCAACAATCCCCATCTTTTCGTAACGGGCAAAGATGTAAGAGAAATCTTCCAATATCTTCAGGTCACCGAAACTCTTATAGAGATGATCGGCTTCAAATATCTTACTGCCAATGTAGGAAGCCTTCACCTCCAGTTTCACATTGTCGTTGTTAAACCGTTGTTTGGCTACTTTCTCCAGTTCGTAGAAAGCATCTTCACGATACCGGGCTTTATGTCCGCGGGCTTGCGGCATACGGCGCATCCAATCCAGCTCGGTACGATATAAATTATTGGCACGCTCTATCTCTACCGTCTTCGCCTCAATGCGTTCCTGGCGTTTCTCCAGATAATAGCTGTAATTCCCTTTATACTGATAAACCTGACGGTTGTCTATCTCAATGATTTCAGAACAGACCCGGTCGAGGAAGTAACGGTCATGCGTTACCATCAACAGACTAAGGTTCGTACGACGAAGGTACTCTTCCAGCCATTCGGTCATATCAAGATCGAGGTGGTTGGTGGGCTCATCCAGAATCAGCAAGTCCGGTTCGGTAATCAGGGCATTGGCTAAAGCCACCCGTTTGAGTTGGCCTCCGGAAAGATGTTTCACCTGTTGCTCAAAATTCCGTATCTTGAGTTGAGAAAGAATCTGTTTGGCTTTCTGTTCGTACTCCCAGGCTTTTTCATGGTCCATACGCACCAACAGGTCATCCAGTCCCGGATGTCCTTCGGTTTCCATACAGCGTTCGTATTCCTTAATAAGCTCCACCGTACTGTTGCCATGATGAAAACAGGCTTCCAATACAGTCAGTTCTTCGGGATATTGCGGATCCTGTTCCAGATAGTCTACACGAAGGTCACGGCGGAACACAATATTTCCGCTGTCATATCCTTCCTTACCGGAAAGTATATTCAGCAAGGTGGTTTTACCTGTACCGTTTTTAGCTATCAAGCCGATACGCTGGCCTTCGGCAATACCGAAGGAAATATTTTCGAAAAGTACCAGATCCCCAAAGGATTTGGTAAGGTTATCTACTTGCAAATAAGGGGTCATAATAATCGTATATGATAAAATGTGGTTAGTGTGCCAGTGCTTTCTTATATGCCTCTGCCACCTCGCATCTTTCTCCGGCTTTCACCCGGCTCCACAACAGTTTCATCGGATCAATCAGATGTTCCGCATCTTTATACCGAAGCACCGGTACTTCCCGGTTACCGTCAACCAGCGTCATCCATTCCATGCCTTCCACTTCATTAGCCAGAATCGTGCAGATGGCAATACCGAATGCCAGCCAGGGCTCTTTCTTTTTGGGCGAAAGGACACCGCTGTCAATCACCTCCTGTATCTTTTCGAGGTCTTCCTCCACACCCTGAAAGTCCTTCTTCAGCTGTGTCTTCACTGTATCTGTCACCCACTCATAAGCCTCGTTCACCTGATAGATTTCAGAAAGGCGAATGGGAATTACTTCTGCGGGATACTTCTGTCCGTCTTTACGAATTTCAAGGCTGGATATGATCTTTTCCGCCTCCTCCACACGCTCTCCTTTCGGTACGGTGAACGAACATTCAAAGGCCACATTGTCAATGCCTGTCACCCAAAGATGGCTGGTGTAATAGGTACCTTCTTCCTCAAACATCTCTTTACTATAGGCACACTCCAGTTGCCCCACCTTCACCAAGGAGGCCGAAGGATTTTCCTTGAGTTCTTGACGGATGGAGTCCTTTCCATAATTCATGCCACCTTGAGCAGCAGCATCCGCTTTATAGGCCGAGATACGGAAATTACCCGTCCAAAGTTCGGGATTATAAAAGAGGAAGGAGCCTTCGCCGTCTTCAAATTCGCTCCAATCTGACGGATATATCATTGAGAACCATGTTCCCGGAGAGATAAATTTCTTACCTTGTATCATATTGCTTACTGAATGTTGATAACCTCACAAAAGTAACAATCCCAACGCTGATATGCAAAAAATAGAATAAAAAAACAGCCGATTCTCACGAACCGGCTGTTCCAATCATCATCTATGAATGAAGACAGCTTTTAGCGTCCTCAATATTTTCTTAACTCCAGACGGGCATAGTCCGACCGGAGAATCAATTTGTTACTGTTCAGTTTCTCTACGGCAAAATCCTGTACCCGGGCATCCATGCCGAAAGTTTTCATCTGTTCCGCCGTAGCGTCAAGTATCTGTATATGCATAGAATCGTTCTCGTAGGTATATGTCCCATAGAACTCACCATACCCCAACTTCTTCAGATTGATAATGTCCATCTGGAAACTGAAATAAGTGTCCAGCGGAGTTTCCGCATTACCATCTTTATATTCTATACGCTGCATCTGCCACATCCCATCCAGATAGCGATGCCCGAACTTCTCTCCACAAGACGTAAAAGTCATCAGGGCGACGAACAATAATAGGATTCCTTTTTTCATTTCTTCTTACCAATTAAACCTGTTTTACGAATGGTGAGCATACCGCCCCAGCTCTCTCCCAACATATTACCTCCATCCACCGCACCGGCCAGTGTGAAGCTCCATCCCGGAATCTGTTCGGGTTTATAAGTCACCTCCAACAATCCGTTCTGGTTTCTCCTGATAGTCCGGTAAGGACTTCCGTAAGTTCCCCAATGCTTGGCTACACTTACCAGAATCCGGTAATCTATCTCCGGAGTCGGACTGCCGTTCAGCCCGATATGGAATCCTTTAACACGGTTACTTTCAAAAGCCAGATTTCCATCCTTATTATATATAGGCGAGGTAACCAGCGGATTGCCGATCCCCTGTCCCCAATGTTCCCAACCGGCATACTGCGAGTTATTGTAATAATTATCAGCCCCGGTAAATGAATGATCAATAGCCGGAGTAGCAAAATAATGGAAAGCGCCTGACTGGTGCTTCGTATACAAAAACTCTCCGACAACCGTCTTCACAAAAGGATTCTCCGGTAAGGTCACCTCCAATCCGGTCAGACAATCACGCCACATACCGTAAGTCAGCGTCATCCCCGAACGGTCTTCGAAAAAGTGCTCCCAATATGCTTTTACTTTCCAGGTCGGGAAATGATACCCCACAGCAGCACTGTAACTGCCTACATGGTTTCCCAGAATATTGATCTGGTCACTCTCCGATGCGCCACTGTCTCCATTACTCGGAAAGAAAATACGGAAAAAGTCCTTCCAACTGTCCGGTGTGCGCAACACCGTTCCGTCCGGATAATAGCAATCGCCTCCGAACTGGGCCGCCATTTCAATACCCAACTCCACCGAAACCGGTGATTTCTCCAGGTTCTCGACTTTCAGGAAAGCCGCTTTCGAGTGAAACAACGTCTCTTTCGTATATTTAGAACGTCCGTCCGTGAAACGCTCCTGAAACTTTTCATCCGTAAACATTCCATAAGCCACATGTCCCTTTATATGCAACCAATGTTTGGTCCATGGAAAAGGTATATATTCGGGAATTGAAATCCGAACCTGCGGGATGGGACGGGCATTGGTAGAAAAAGTCATGCTACCGGAACTCAACTGGTCATTTTTCATTTCGTTGCCACGCTCCTTACTGCCGACACTGATTTCCATCCCTCGATAACGCAAGTCTACATAGGCCTGTTGAATGAAGAACTTAGACGTGAAGCGACTCGCACCGACCATTTCCAATCCAAAAGCATAAGAGAACTTTTTATCCTTCTCCAAATCCCGAAAGATTCCTGCATCCAAGTAAGCATTGTTTTTACGAATAGACGACAGCCCATGCTTATTTGCCACGAGCCAGAAAGGCGTATTGTGTCCACCACTTACAGTTGCACTGGTTTCAATCTTATAGTTTAGGCCTTTGTCAAACTGCGCCTGCACAGTGGCAGGGGCTATCAGCATCAAGCAGCTGATAATGAAATAGTTTCTTCGTTTCATTCTAACGTGTGTTTGGAATATATCCAAATATTGAACGGCAAAAATACAACAAAGAGGCGAAACTCATCGATATATCAGAGTTTTATTAGGATTATTTAGCTACGAACCAGACAACGGGAATAGTGATTCACTTCCCTATCGGCTGTATTCTCCTGCGTACATCTTTCGATATTTCAAGGAACATATAGTTCAGTTTACCGGAATGGATACCCTTTTCATTCTCTTTATACTTCTTATTGGCATATTGCTTCGACTTCTCGAAAGTGAGCAGGGACATCTGATTCTGTGATTTGCCTACCATGGTGGAGTCTAACTGCTCGTCCGGGAAGAAGTCGTCCAAATCAACATCGCCTATCATGGTTGTTTCCAGGAAATTCATATCCTTATGCGAATTGTCGGTATAATATCCCACGAACATATGGCCGGGAGTACGCACCAGAATCGGTTCGATATTAATGGCACGGAGCAAAGAGGCAAACAAGACACTGCCATCCACACAGTTGATCTGTGACGACTCCAGTGCATCATCAAATGTACGCACACGCTGCGAATAGACCACATTGCTGGAAAGGCTGGTGTTCGACACCGAACTATAGCGGAATTTACGTTTCTGCAAAACGTTCCATAACGCATATACCTGCTTATCCACAGCTCCGGGAGCCGGATTCTGATAGCCCAGAAAGCGGTTGACGATACGGGTATTCAATGCTTCGCGCAGCAGCTGGTCGATCATCGGATTTTCTTCGTTGACATAAGCAGCAAAGAAAATACCCGTATCATGGAATTTCGTACCATTCGTCACATACCCCAGCAGGCACTCGTTGACACTGCGTACAGAGAAGGTACGCACTCGCTGTCCCAGATCTTCCCCATTCATCTCTACCGTAACGGCTACGCTGATGGGTTCTGCCTGGTTGTTATTCTTTAGCGCTTCATAGTTCCAGATGATATCGGGATAAATCGTATACTCGGTACGGGGCTTGTTGAGCACAAACTCCGACACGGAACGGGAAAAGAAAGGGGTTTCGGCTACGTCAATCCGCACACGGCTATAGGCGGAACGGGACTTTACCTTGATGGCAATGCATGATTTGGGATTGCCCAAGTATACGGAGTCACCCGGCTGAATGACCTGGGCATCAGTCGTTGCCACCGAAAGGATGGCCGAAGGAAAAATGTTCCCTCCCAGTTCATCGGTTATCTCAAAACCGGAAGTAGCAGAAGAGAACTTAAACACGGACACGCCTATTGCTATAAAGAACAAAGCGACAACCGTCCAAAGCACTTCACGTTTGCGTTGCCTGAAATCTATCTTAATCATTGTGGCATTTCAATTTATTGACATAACAAAGATACGACTTTTTTGTTGATAAAGTATCTCCGAACCTGCGGATTGTTGGTTTAAAACCAAGATGTCGTTAGTTTAAAACCAAGAGAACTTTGGTTTAAAAGGTAGGCACTGTCGGGTTTAAAACCAACCGCATCAGCCTATAGAGGCTCTCAGAGGGGATAAAATGTAATCAAATCGTAATACGTGTTTCACCCCCTCGTAACAAAAAGCCTCCATCTTTGCAAAAGAAAAAGGAATAAAGTTTAACTTTGTAGCATTACATTAACAAAGAATACAATGAACGATTACCGTATTTTAGTGGTCGACGACGAAGAAGACCTCTGTGAGATTCTGAAGTTCAATCTTGAGAACGAAGGGTATGAAGTAGATACAGCCAATTCTGCCGAAGAAGCTCTGAAAATGAATATCAGCAGTTATCACCTGCTGCTATTGGACGTGATGATGGGAGAAATCTCCGGATTCAAGATGGCCAATATCCTGAAGAAAGATAAAAAGACAGCTCAGGTTCCCATCATATTCATTACTGCCAAAGATACGGAAAACGATACCGTCACCGGATTCAATCTGGGGGCAGACGACTATATATCGAAACCTTTCTCACTGCGTGAGGTCATTGCCCGCGTGAAAGCCGTGTTACGTCGTACCGCCACTTCGGATATGGAAAAGGTACCGGAACAGCTCAGTTATCAGTCACTGGTAATCGATATCACTAAAAAGAAAGTAAGCATCGATGGTGAAGAAGTGCCGCTGACCAAAAAGGAATTCGAAATCCTCTTCCTGCTGCTACAGAACAAAGGACGTGTTTTCTCTCGCGAAGACATCCTGAGCCGTATCTGGAGCGACGAAGTCTACGTACTGGACCGCACCATCGACGTCAACATCACCCGACTGAGAAAAAAGATCGGCATTTATGGTAAACGTATCGTCACCCGGTTGGGATACGGTTATTGTTTCGAAACGGAATAGAAATGAATACGATTCACCACAGAGTACACGGAGGACACAGAGTTTTAATCTCTTGTTTATTAAGATGTTTAAGAGAAAGATATTCTCTGTGTCCTCTGTGTCCTCCGTGGTGAATTAAACTCAAAAACAAATGAATAAAGAATCATCTGTTCTTTTGTTCTTATGTCTAAAAAAAACTCCGTGTCCTCTGTGTTACTCTGTGGTGAATCCAACTTAAAAACCAAATTTGTATGAACCTACCTGTCACCCAAAAGCATTTTCTCTCTTTCAGCCGGAAGTTATTTCTTTCGGTCATCTCCCTGTTTCTGGTCTTCGCGGCTTGCTTCATGGCCTATCAGTATCAGCGGGAGAAAGAGTATAAAGTAGAGTTACTGAACATACAATTGCAGGACTGCAACAACCTGCTGTACGAAAAGCTATACGACCACCCTCAGGATATGACTCCAATAATCACCGATTACCTACGTCATAACGTACTGAAAGACTTACGCATCACCGTAGTCAATCTTGAAGGAAAAGTTCTTTTCGATAGCCAGGAGCAGAACACGGGACAGTTAGGCAACCACATCGGACGCGAAGAGATACAGAAAGCCCTGCATAACGGCATCGGTTTCGATGTTCGCCGTACCTCCGAAACCACCGGAGTCCCCTATTTCTACTCCGCTACCTTATATAAAGATTATATCATCCGCTCGGCTCTGCCCTACAGCGTCAGCCTGATCAATAACCTGAAGGCAGACCCACACTACATCTGGTTCACCGCTATCGTCACTCTGTTGCTAATGGTCATCTTCTATAAGTTCACCAACAAACTGGGTACTTCCATCAATCAACTCCGGGAGTTCGCCATGCGCGCCGACCGTAACGAGCCTATCGAAATGGCGATGCAGTCCGCCTTCCCCCACAACGAACTGGGAGAGATCTCGCAACATATCATCCAGATATACAAACGCCTCCACGAAACGAAGGAAGCACTCTACATAGAAAGAGAGAAGCTGATCACACACCTCCAGATTTCGCACGAGGGACTGGGGGTATTCAGCAAAGACAAGAAAGAGATTCTGGTAAACAACCTGTTTACACAATACAGCAACCTGATATCGGACTCAAACCTTGAAACGGCAGAAGAGGTATTCAACATCAGCGAACTGAAAGAGATAACGGACTTCATCAACAAAGCTCCCAAACGCCCCGTCGGCAAAGAAGAGAAACGGATGTCCATCACGATCAACAAGAACGGAAAGACCTTCATTGTGGAGTGCATCATCTTCCAGGATATGAGTTTTGAAATCAGTATCAACGATGTCACTCAGGAAGAGGAGCAAATCCGTCTGAAACGGCAACTGACACAAAACATTGCCCACGAGCTGAAGACCCCGGTCAGCAGCATCCAGGGTTATCTGGAAACCATCGTCAACAACGAAAATATCCCAAGAGAAAAGATCAACGTCTTCCTTGAACGCTGCTATGCACAAAGCAACCGCCTGAGCCGGTTGCTGCGCGACATCTCCGTGCTGACCCGCATGGACGAAGCCGCCAACATGATCGACATGGAAAAGGTGGACATCAGCGTACTGGTGACCAACATCGTGAACGAAGTGTCATTGGAGCTGGAAGAGAAGCATATCACGGTTGTCAACTCACTGAAAAAGGAGATTCAGATGCGGGGCAACTACTCATTGCTCTACTCCATCTTCCGCAACCTGATGGACAATGCCATCGCTTATGCCGGAAACAATATCCACATCCACATCAATTGTTTCCGCGAAGACGAGAACTTCTACTACTTCAGCTTTGCCGACACAGGCATAGGCGTATCGCCCGAACATCTGAACCGTCTTTTCGAACGCTTCTACCGGGTGGACAAAGGACGCTCACGCAAGTTGGGAGGTACAGGGCTTGGCCTGGCCATTGTCAAGAATGCGGTCATCATCCACGGTGGAAGCATTTCGGCCAAAAACAGCCAAGGCGGCGGACTGGAGTTTGTATTTACTTTGGCTAAAGAAAAGTAAATCCTGTCACCACACTCTGTCTTTAAACCATTTAGTGTCCAGATTCTCCAATCCGGAGTTTCCGGACAAGTTGTCTATAGCTACCTGCACAGCCTCTTTTTCGGTGGAATGGCGTCCGGACAGAGAATCACTGCTTATCCAGAAAGCCTTGAGGAAGCGGAGCCGTTCGGTCACCTCCTTCTTCCGGGCTTTTCCCGTAAACGGGGCAAGCGGATAGGCACGCACCCAATCTTTGTTCCGGTTATCCATCACCAAGCCTTCCAATTGCTCTACCGTATACTTCCCGACAAGCGCATCGGTGTATTTCCGAAGTCTGCTATATACCCCGGCCGAATCCGTAATGGCCTTGGATGCCGCAAAAACCTTTTCGTAACGTTCGCGCCCCAGCGTATTGTATACCGACCAGAACCATGCCGTATCCAGCACACCCATAGAAATCTCCAAGGCCGAAAGGGTGGTGTAAGGCGTAAATCTCGACTCTTCCATATCCCGATGGTACTCCCTGGTATAAGCATAGAAGAAGTCGGCCGCAGCGGTCAGCCCTTCCCAACCGATAGCCTCTTCCGTCATCCTGAGCCAACGGGGGGAATATACAGCCATCTCGACCATGCGCTTCGGAGTAATGCCGGCACGTTCGGCAAGCATCTTCAACCATTCCGGTGTGTCCGTAGGCAGAGGGGCACAATGAAGCATCAGGTTGCAGAACATGCCGATACGGCTTTCGCTGGTATCATAGTACCACTTGTCCAGTCGTATGAACTTCTCCTTCCCCATCAGGCTCAGCAGGCGGATCATCACTTCGGCACCGAACACCCCGTCCAGTTTCTGGGCCAGCGAAGTAACATCGGTACGGGCTTTCCCCCGTTCCAGTTCGATGTCCAGAATGCGTACGGTCACCTTTTCCAGCACTTTCTTAAATCCGCTGAAATCATAATCCCGGCAGTCGGTATATATCCGTCCGTCCTTTCCCTTTTTCTGATAAAAAAAGCCCGCGGCCTCCTCTATCAGCGTAGGCGAAAGCGGGCGATCCATCAGTTCGGTGATCAAGGCATCTTCGGACAGAAGTCCCATCTGGTAGGCCCTGCCGAAATCGACGGCACGAATGGGAAACTCAACCGGATAAGGCTCTACCTTATAAGAAAGGAAATTACACAAGCGGTACAACTCGTAGCGGATCTTGAAATCGGTTATAAACTCATTATCCGTCAGTAAACGTTTCGGATGTTTCAGCCAGCAATCTATCCAATAGCAATGAACCAGTACGACACGATAATCGTGGGAGGAACCATACCATTCGCGGACGCTGTACAGAAAGGTGATATTCCTGGGAGTAAGCATCGGAAGCAAATGAAGCAGGACGTAGTGTGAATACTTCAGATACACCTCCTGGTCGCGGTAATCCCACTCCAATGCCCAGAGAATCTCACTCAGTGCATAGGGATGTTCAAGGCGCTCCAATGCCTGTTCGTATGGCGCCAGAGGGATTTCTCCGTATAATTTATCAAGTAACGTACCGAAACCTTTGCGCCAGACACAAGTCCGCGAATGTGACGCCATAAGGCACATTTCCAACAGAAGTGAGTAATCACGCACTTCTTCTTCATAAAACCGTATCCATACATCGGCAAACGGATAGCACCCTATCGCTGTTGGTGAATCCGAATCATGCTTCGCACTTTCAAACTGTTCTTTGAACAAATGCACCTCCCCCCAGGGATCGCTATAGGTCAATTCACCATGAATTACGATCTGATATTGCAGTTTGTCAAAAAGATCAAATACTTCTCCTGACTGTATTCCTTTAAAGATTGCCTCTGTAGTTGGTTGTCCTTTTTTATTCTTCATGTCTGACTTGTTTGTTGTGTGTATAACGTTTTCATCACTGAGTACAAATATAGAATAAAAATACTATCTTTGTCCCATATCAAAACAAAAGATTATGATAAGCAATGTAAAATACCTTTCATTTATACTGTTATTGGTGCTTACTGCCTGTAAAAGCGGCCCCGCGGCCAGCCAGGAGCAGAACGGAAAGCAAGATACGGTTAAAGTTTTCAATTTACCCGACATACCCGTAGTGCTGAACACGGTGTCGCAACGGGCAGATTATATGGTAAAGCACTATTGGGATCGCTTTGACTTTACAGACACCACCTACGTCAGTCAGATCGACGTTGCCGAACAGGCTTGGGTGGATTATTGCGATTTGTTGGAACATGTGCCCTTGTCCGATGCGCAAACTGCCATAAAAGAGACGATCGGCCGGGCCGGGAAAAACAAAAAGATGCTGGACTTCTTTGCGGAACTGGCCGATAAATACCTCTACGACCCTAACTCGCCTATGCGTAACGAGGAGCTTTACATCCCCGTGCTGGAAGTTCTGACAGCCTCTCCCATGCTGAATGAAACGGAAAAGATACGTCCGCAGGCGCGGCTGGAACTGGCACAAAAGAACCGGTTGGGCACAAAAGCCCTCAACTTCACCTATACACTGGATTCGGGTGCAAAGGGTACGCTTTATCAGTTCCCGGCGGAATACACGTTACTGTTTATCAACAATCCCGGCTGCCACGCCTGCTCTGAGATGATAGAAGGGCTAAAGAGTTCTCCGGTCATCAACGGGTTCATAGCCGACAAGAAGCTGAAGGTGCTGTCTCTCTATCCGGATGAAGAACTGGATGAATGGAAAAAGCACCGGAGCGATTTCGCGAAAGAATGGACCAACGGATACGATAAGGAGCTGGTCATCAAAAACAAAAACCTGTATGACCTGAGGGCTATTCCCACCCTCTACTTACTGGATAAGAACAAAACCGTATTGTTGAAAGACGCCACCCTGCAAAAGGTAGAGCAATATCTGGCAGAGCGCGGTTAAGAAAAACATACCGGAACGGAGCATTTGCCCCAAAGATGCGGAGAAGGTCGGATTATCATTTTGACAGAATGATAATCCGGCCTCTCTATTTTCCATTCTTTCGGCCCGACGCACGATACGCCTCTCAAAAACGTCTCCAATTCGATTTACCGGTTATCTCTTTGCCCGTAATTTCCCACTTTTGTTTACCGAAAGAAAGAGACCGGAAAGTGTTCCGTCCATAAAGCAGGTTTTAACCTTGAAACCATCTCTTTCCGACACTTCCGGAACGATCATATCGGGTGAGCAACCGGAGCAAAATCCGGAGCTATAAGCCCCGGTTTTCATAACAACATATGTAATGGAGCATAACATATAGAGATATTTGAAAAAGAAGTAAGCATTTTCGGAAAATGCTTACTTCTTTCGGGGCAAATGTAACCGTCTTTTGGAGTGAATGCATACTGCTTTTCCGCAAAACCCCGACTCTAATCCACCCAAAGCCCGGCTTTCGGAACAGAAAAGGCCGGCTTTCCCCTTGTTTTCCCTCCGGTTCATCCGTTTTAAAGAAAGAGTGTGTCAGTCAAAAGGCTGATTAACCATCATTCTGCCATCATAACCCTCCGGAATCAAGATAAATGGCATCGCCTATCTAAGTCATTCCAATGTGCTGCCTGACACTATCCGGACGACCTGTCCGATGTTGCTCCGTCCGTTCCGCAATGCATAACGAATAATCACAAATTATTATGCTATTTCTAATATTCTTTTTATCTTTGCAGTGCATTGGTTTGTATTCTCCGTGTACCGGGGATGCAATTAAAAGGGAATCAGGTGCAAATCCTGAACAGTCCCGCTGCTGTAAGTTTCACATCAAATTGTTGTAAGCAACCACCACTTGCCACTGGGAAACGTTTTCCTGGGAAGGCGCTTATCAACAGAAACGAGTCAGAAGACCTGCCTGTGCATCTATTTCATTGCTTTCGAGGAAAAAGCGTTGAGTCTAATGAGCCGGAATTATTCCATCCGTCATTTCATTCATCACTCTGATTCAGAGAAAGTAAGTTATGATAATAAACTCTGCCAAGTTTATTTAGTATGTCCGGCCGAAGTGACTTCGTCCGGACATTTTAACAGTAAAAAAACGAAGATGAATATATTTAGATTGCCTAAGCTACTACACGTCTGTGTTGCTTTCTGTTGCTGCCAGGGGCTTACCGTTTCACTTTTCGCCCAACAGCAGAAAGCAGATACCGCCCGTACTTATTCAATCCCCGAAGTAACCGTTGCCGAAGCTTACCACACCCGCGAAGTAAGAGCGATGGCTCCCACCCAAGTGTTCTCTAAAGAAGAACTCAAAAGCCTCAACGTATTGCAAGTATCGGATGCCGTGAAGCACTTTGCCGGAGTTACGGTGAAAGACTACGGCGGCATTGGCGGACTGAAAACCGTTTCATTGCGAAGCCTCGGAGCCGAGCATACCGCCGTGGGATATGACGGAATAACGATCAGCGACTGCCAGACGGGGCAGATCGACATCGGACGCTTCTCACTGGACAATGTAGACCGCCTCTCGCTCAGCAACGGACAGAGTGATAATATCTTTCAGCCCGCAAGGTTTTTCGCTTCCGCCGGGATACTGAACATACAGACGCTGACACCGCAATTCAAAGACAACCGGCGTACCAACCTGAGCGCCTCGTTCAAAACGGGTTCGTGGGGACTGGTCAATCCGTCTCTCCTGATCGAACAGAAACTGAGCCGGAAATGGGTGCTCTCCGCCAACGGCGAGTGGATGTCGGCTGACGGGCACTACCCTTTCACATTGCATTATGGCGAAAACAATGACCTGAGCTCGCGCGAGAAACGGAAAAACACGGAAGTGAAAAACCTCCGTGCCGAAGCGGGATTATTCGGCAACTTTTCGGATACGGAACAATGGCGGCTGAAAGCCTACTATTATCAGTCGTCCCGCGGACTGCCCAATGCCACCACTTATTATTACGACTACTCTTCACAGCACCTCTGGGACAAGAATGTCTTCGTGCAAAGCCAATATAAGAAGGAGTTCAACCGCCAATGGGTTTTCCAGACTTCGGCTAAGTGGAACTGGAGCTATCAACGTTACCTCGATCCTGATTATAAAGGTTCGGAAGGCAAAACGGAAAACAGTTATTATCAACAAGAGTATTACCTCTCGGCTTCGGCTCTCTACCGGATGCTCAGCAACCTCTCATTTTCACTCTCGACGGATGGGAGCATCAACCGGCTGAACGCGAACCTGAAAGATTTCGCATATCCTACCCGCTATTCGTGGTTGACGGCCTTTGCCGGAAAATACGTCAACGACTGGTTGACCGCTTCGGCCTCGGTACTGGCAACGGTCATCAACGAGGAGGTGCGCCAAGGCAGCGCCGCAGCCAACCGACGGAAACTCTCTCCGTACGTCAGCGCGTCGTTCAAGCCCTTTGCCGGCGAAGAGTTCCGCATCCGCCTGTTCTATAAAGACATCTTCCGGTTGCCCAGCTTCAACGACCTGTACTACGGACAGGTGGGCAACACGAACCTGAAACCGGAAAGCACGACGCAATACAACTTAGGACTGACATACAGCCGGTCGATCAATGAACTGATCCCCTATGTATCCGTCACGGCAGATGCTTACTATAATAAGGTGAAAGATAAAATCATAGCCATACCCACCAAGAACCTCTTTATATGGAGCATGGTGAACCTCGGCAAAGTGGACATCAAAGGAATCGACGTTGCCGGAAACATCAGTCTGCAACCCTGGGAGAAACTACGGGTGAACCTTTCGGGGAACTACACTTACCAGCACGCATTGGATATGACCGAACCGGGAGGAAAAACCTACAAGCAACAAATCGCTTATACACCCCGCGTATCCGGATCGGGACAAGCCGGTATCGAGACTCCGTGGGTGAACCTCTCCTACTCGTTCCTCTTTTCGGGCAAGCGCTATATGCTGGGGCAGAACCTCCGCGAAAACCGGCTGGACAGTTACAGCGACCATAGTGTATCCGTCAGCCGCGATCAGCGCATCCGTAATGTAAACACATCCCTGACAGTGGAAGTGCTGAACCTACTGGACAAGAATTACGAGATAGTAAAAAACTTCCCCATGCCGGGACGCTCAGTGAGAGTGACGATGAAAGTAAGATACTAAAGATACTTCAGACATTGAATCAGTAATTATCAAAAGAAACAGCAATATGAAAATGAACCCATTTAATAACAGCAGAAGCAATTCTTCTCCTCGTTTCCGGAGAGGAGTTGGAGGCGGGAGCTTCCTTTTCCTCCTCTTCCTGCTTCTCTTCGCCTCGTGTGACGACCTGGAAGATACGGATACTCCTTCGGGCGGTGGCGACGGTATGCCTGTCGAAACCGGAACAGCCGAACTCTACATTCTCAGCGAAGGGCTCTTCAACCTGAACAACAGTTCGCTCGCTTTGTATTCCTTCAAGAACAATCAGCTGAATACCGACTACTTCCGCAGCATCAACCGACGCGGCCTGGGAGATACCGCCAACGATATGGCCATCTATGGCAGCAAACTCTATATCGTAGTCAATGTATCGAGCCAGATAGAAGTAGTCGACTTGCAAAGCGGAAAGTCTGTCAAACAGATACCGATGTTATCGGAGAACGGCAGTTCGCGGCAACCCCGTAACATCGCCTTCGAGGGAGGAAAAGCATACGTATGCTCCTTTGACGGAACCGTTGCGCGGATAGATACCGCTTCCCTCTCTATCGATGCACTGACCCGGGCAGGCAGGAATCCCGACGGCATTTGTGTGCAGAACGGGAAGTTGTATGTCTCCAACTCCGGAGGCCTGGACTGGGAAGGCATCGGGGTAGACCGTACGGTCTCTGTGATCGACATCCCTTCTTTTACCGAAATCAAGAAGATAGAAGTAGGTCCTAATCCGGGAAAGATACAGGCCGGACCGGACGGAAACATCTATGTAGCCACGCACGGCGAGAATATCGAAGCGGGGGACTATCACTTCGTGCAAATAGACGGTCATACCGATCAAGTGGTACGGACCTTCGACGAAAAGGTGTTGAGTTTCACCATCCACGACAACATGGCCTATTTATACAATTATGATTACCGGACTCAGGACTCGCAAATAAAAGTGTTCAACCTGAAAACCGGAAAGACGGAACGGGAAAACTTCATCACGGACGGCACCACGATACGTACTCCTTACAGCATCAGTGTCAACCCTTACAGCGGAAACATCTACATCACCGACGCTTACGACTACAAGGTGAAAGGTGATGTGCTCTGCTTCAGCCCGCAGGGACAACTTATATTTAAGCTGCCCAATGTGGGAATCAACTCCAATACCGTCCTGTTCCGGAACAAAGCCTCGCAAGGCAATCCCGACGAAAATCCCGCAGACCCGGAAGCAGGTGCCTTCGCCAATAAAGTATTGGAGTATAATCCGGCGCCATCACAATATATGAATACCTCTTATACAGCTTACGAAGAGGGATTCACCGACGTTCAGGTATTGGCACGCGCCACCGAACTGCTGCAGGACCGCACCACCTGCCTCTTCACTCTCGGAGGATTCGGGGGCAACATTACCGTGGGATTCGACCACACCATCCCCAACGTCCCCGGTGAATATGACTTCAAGATATACGGCAACGCCTATTATGATATGTATGGCACGCTGCTGGATAAACCCGGAGGAAACTCCGAACCGGGAATCGTACTCGTATCCAAAGACACGAATGGCAACGGACAGCCGGATGATGAGTGGTACGAATTGGCTGGAAGCGAATATAACTCGCCTGCCACCATCCGCAACTACGAAATTACTTACTACCGTCCCACTCCGGCAGACGGGGATGTGAAGTGGAAAGACAATCAAGGCAAAGAGGGATATATCTACCGGAACACGTATCACACCCAGGGTTCTTATTATCCGGCATGGATGCCGGACCAAATCACATTCCGGGGAAGTCGCCTGGCGGACAACTCCATCAACGAGCCGCGTCCGGGCATGCCCGAGCACTGGGTAGGCTACTGTTATGCCTGGGGATATGCCGACAACCATCCGAACAATACGGAGTATTCTCAATTCAAGATAGACTGGGCGGTAGATAAAGACGGCAAGCCGGTTCATCTGGACGGTATCGACTTCGTGAAGATTTATACAGCCGTCAACCAGAACTGCGGCTGGCTGGGTGAAGCCTCTACGGAGATACAGGCGGTGGAAGATTTACACTACAAGAAATAAAACCAAGTGGAAAAGAGATAAGAAATGAACATTTACCAATTACTTAATTTAATGACTCAAAAAATGAAAATGAAAAAGTATCTATTGCTATTTGTGACAGCATTAGCGTTAGGATTTGCTTCTTGCTCGGATGACGAAACCATCCCTAATCTGACGGGTATCGCCATCGAAAGTGAAGGCGGAGTGACCGAAGTTATCCAAGGTGGAACACTCGCACTGACCGCCAACTATACAAGCAACGTGAACCCCGAAGTAAGATGGGAAGTCAACGGAGAGGTGAAGTCAACTGATAAGGAGTTCAGCTTTACTGAAGCCGAACCGGGAAAATACTATGTAACTCTGGTGGTATCTACGGAAGTAGGAGAGAAAAGAGTAAACCTTCCGGTCACCGTATACGGCAAATACAAATATGGAACCTTTGTTCTGAATGAAGGCAACTTCGGCAATCCTCCCAGCTCTCTCATCTTCATTTCTCCGGAAAATGAAATGACGGAAGAAGCATACTTCGAAGCAAACGGTACACACTTGGGAGTTGTATCACAAGACCTGTTCATTGCAAACAATAAGATGTATATCATTTCTCAGAATGGCGGCGAAGACGGTATGCTTGTAATTGCCAATGCCGAAACATTGAAAAAAGAGAAAGGATTCAGCAAGGATCAACTGGCCGACCTCAATTGGCCTACCCACGTAGCCGCTCTGGATGATTCACACGTATACATCCGCGACAATAACGGCGTGCACTTGTTCGATCCGACAACAACCTCCCTGAGTTTAATAGAGGGAACAGACGGAGCGATAAAAAACAGAATGGCGGTAACAGCCCAGAAAGTATTTGCAGGAGCCAACAACAGTCTGCTGGTGATTAAAGATAACAAAGTGATAAAAACCATCGCTTTGGAAGGCACACCGACAGGAGTTGTAAAAGCTTCGGACGGTAATGTATGGGTTTCTGTCAACAGCACTCCGGCAAAGATTATGAAGGTATCATCTAAGGACTACTCAATCTTGAAAACGAATGAATTAGGAAGTTTCCAGGTATCAGCCGGCTGGGGAGCTACTCCGGCAATCAGCGCCAAAGGTGACAGCATTTATTTTGGTAACAACAGCACTACTATCTATCTCCATGATTTCGCGAAGAATCAGACCAAAGAGCTGGCTAAAATCGGTGATTACATACAAAATGCCACAATGACTTACAATAACCTTGCAGTAAATCCGAAAAACAGTGATGTATACGTCACTACAATCAAAGGTTACGGTAACGATTACCTGACCAACAGCATCGGCGTATTTAACTTCACAAGCGGTACTACTAAATTGGTGCAGGATTACAAAAATGCGACTCGCTTCCCCGCGGGAGTATTCTTCACTTACGACTTTGAATAAAAGTAAAAAGGTGTAGTCCCCGGCATACCAGGATATAACCATATTAAAAAGGGGATGTGTCATCATTCACCACAGAGTAACACAGAGTTCCATAGAGCGAACTTAATCTATTGATTTATCTGTGTAGTCTGTGGTGAATACAAATTTCGACACACCCCCTTTTTATTTTTTAATACTGCACCGGTGGTGTACTCCAGCTACCGGACAGCGTCAGGTTATCGGTTCCAAGCAAAGGAAGATTCACCGGAACGGTAACCGTTATATTGCCAATCAATAATTTAACGGTTCCATTCAACACAGGACCGAGTAAGGGGATTCCTCCCAATATACCATCCAGGTTAGCAATATTCTTCAACTGTACAGAGAGTGTCAGCGAATGGTTTCCGTCGTTCTGTTGTGCATACGATTTCAGCCCCAGGCTGACAAACGAATAGTTCGAACGATACCTGTAATTCGTATTGACTGTTGCCTGTATCGGATCTGTGATATTCACAAATACTCCATTCAGCAACAACGGACCGTCAATCACATCGTCCACCAACAATCCGGAGATCAGTCCGGGTTTGGCAACATGAATCTCCCGTACGTCATAAAGACCATGAAAACCTCTGATCAGAATATCCTTCTCACTATTCGTCGTACCGGGTGTAGGTGTAAATCCATACCGGAAACGATGATTACCCGTATAGAAATCCTTCACATTCAGGTCTAAGTCCACAGTCTTAGGGAAATTGTTTATGGTCACTAAAGCATAAGCAGCATCACTGCCCCTCCAGGGATTCAGTAAATCGCCCAATGCTCCCAATGCACCATTCTGCGTAGCATTACCGGAGAGAGTCAGCCCTATCTGATTGACCAACCCTTGCAAAAGTTGTGCATACAGTACATCCACGACCGGTTCGACCAATGCCGCCACCACCAGATTGACTGCGGCATCGAGTCCGCCAACAACATTATAGACAGCATTACCAACCACTCCCAAGTCCATTGCCGTTTTCAGTAACCCTGGCAAAACGCCTTGTACCGTCGTCCGGATTATATTCCTATATCCTATTTGCGTCACAATATTGTTGGTCAGAGAATTCAAAGCGGTTTGTGCATCCACAAACACTCTTCGCAAATTCAGCATACTGATAATGCGCTGCAACAGTACATAAGGTTGGGCAGAGGTATCCGAGAAAGATACATTGGCCAGATAAAATTCCGAAGTGTCGGTAAACTCCGCACCGGGTAACACGATCCGGGCATTCGCACGTGTTGTCTGGTAATTCGTCAACACATCCGCATAGTTGGTTCCACCGCCCGAAACGGGAATCGGGAACTGTGTTTTCTCTACATTGGCCAGAAATACAGCTGTATATTGTCCTTTCGGAAGCGTATCTTTCAAGGCCGCCATCGGCCAGGAAGGAGCAGCATCCGTAGTCTTCAGCACCACCTTTTCTTTCACAAACTCACCTGTCGACTTATAAATGACGTAACGCAGGTGGCGAACCCGTGAATCAGTCCCTGTGACGGGTGTACGGGTATCTCCTCCTCCGTATCCGGCTGAGAAGGTTACTTCAAAATATCCGTCGGGCAAGTCCGAAGGCTTACCTTCCGGAGGAAGTTGCCCGGGAGCTTCACCGGGCACTTCGACCAGCTCTTTCTCACATCCCGTCAGGAAGAGAGAAAGAAAAAGGCTTATCATTATTATCACTTTCGTTTTCATCTCCGGTTCTTTTTGCTTTCAGTTTCTATTGAAGGCCATCCCAGGCATTGTCATCCAAGTTGATGTTTCCTGCCAAAGTGAAACCTATATTGATATTCGCATAACTTCCGGTCACTTTCACCCAATGATTAGGAGTAAAGATAATCCGGTTTCCCGAAACCACACCGGGAGTATCTGGCAGTTTCACCGTATAACGTTCGGTGAAGATTCCATAAGACACATCCAGATAAAACAAGGTCTTTCTACTATCCGGAATAGCCAGTAGAAACTGGTTGAAACTGACTTTCCCCGAGACCGGTGCCTGAGTAGCCAACGTCTTCGTACCGCTGTCACCGGCTGTTTGCCATGTCAGTGCCGTCCCATCCGTTGCACGGGTAGCCGTCACAAGTTGCTCGGCTATCAATGTCATAGAGTTGACATATGCGGGAATATTGGTCACTTCGAGCGTTAAACCACTAACCAGCCTTTTCAGTGTACCTGTCACATAATTGATTTGCGAAGGTTTAAAAACAGGGCCAACCAACGTTGTACCCTGGTAACCGTTTCCGAAACACGAAAAGAACTCCGGAACTACCGTCGGATTGACCGGTTGCAAATACAAATTAGCCAACGTAGCCGGATTACCAGTCGAACCGATATTAAACCGCTTCATTGCACCTCCGCCACTGGCAAAATCATAATCACTCCGATTATATCCGATCACCAATAACTGATAGGTAGAGGCTGCTGAAAGATTAAGCATCGTGACTACTGCCGGAAACGAATTGACATCCAATTGTCGGGCTGCGCTATATTCCGGAACGAAATTAGCTGCATCGTTTGGCAATGCTTCATCCGTTTTCCGAAACGGCAGAATCAGTATCCTGTTGACAGAGAGAGCTGCATCTCCCGGCGCACGACTCATGACCCCGTCCCGCTTTATTTCAAAACGGACCGGAACCCCTTCTTCCAAGGGGAGTTCGGCAACATCATCTGTTGAGCAGCTGCCCAACAAGAGCGTTGCCAGAAATCCCGTCAGAAGGATAGTTATATAGCCTGCCTTTCTCATAGCCATACCATGATTCTGTTTTTGAGTTACTTTTACTGAATTACCAGGTTATGTATCAATTCCCATGCCGGACTGATAGTGATCACAATATTCTGATCGGTCAGCAAATCTACCGGAGCATCATCGTCACCTGGGTTACCCGGTGTTCCGCCATCCACACTACCCGTAGCACCTTTCACACCTAATGCATAAAAATGATTTGCCATCAGATTAAACTGTGTTGCTCCCGAACTATTAGTGTCGCTCACGGTCCACTCTTTTATAGCGGTACCACTCGCATCATAAAGTCCTAAAGTCATGCTCACGCCACTAACCGGCATATAGAACGAACCTCCCAATTGTGAATTAGGCACTTTCACCACTCCCTGTCCGGACAAATCGTTGCCCACATACACGCCGTTGGAAACAGCCTGGCCGGAAAGATCCATATCTATTATATTATAAGGAGTAGCGGCAGTATTGATACCTACACCATTAGTCAGATTCACCTGCTGATTGGAGTTGCTGACTTTCAGACGCAAATACTTCACAGTGGTTCCGTTAAGCACTTGAGGAACATTCTTGAAGTATCCCAGTACACCGGCCACCTTACGGGTCATCTCAATGCTGACACGAGTTCCGCCCTGAGCCATTACTTCCGCATCGGCCGAACCAGCAAAGATTTCCGATTCATCGCCCGAATTCACGATAGTAGCAAGCATATCCGTATAATTGGTATTACCGGAAGTCGGCGTAGTCACAGAGAAGCGGTCACTTGCGTCACGCCCTACAGCCAAAAACTTATATACCCCTGCAGGAAGCTTGTCAGCATCGGGAACGGCAAAACGTTTAAAAGTAGTACCATCGGTCCAGCCGGTGATATCATAGGTCTTTTGATGCAGATAAGTCGAACCGTTCTGCATAAAAGCATAAACACTGACACGAGTGACATGCTGTGTAGCCTCCTGGCTATACACCGGCATTCGGGTCCCAATCCCATCTGTCAGACCATTAACCGCGGACAGTTCAAATGTAATCCCACTATTTTCAGGATTCACTTCAGACGAAGGATCATCTTCGTTGGAACAAGCAGCAAATACAAAGAGGCTTGCTGCCACCAGAAACATTAATTTTTTCATAATAGCAAAGTTTAGTTTAAATAAATAGATAAGGAAAAAGAGATCAGTAGATATCCAGGCGATGTATCGTGAGCCATTCCCCACGGATAAACATCTTGATTTCCCAGATTCCTTCTGATGTATTGTAGTCTATAGAGACAGCAGTTATTTCATTGCGCCGCATGTCCACTTCCATTTCGGGCAATTTCAAATAAGGAGATTCAGAAGCTCTCGTATCGGTGGCATAGAAAGTTAAAGCTAACTTTGAATGTCCATCTACCGAAGAGGGTGCAAGCAATGTCTCCAACATATTGGTAAATGGCACACTTTTGTCAACCTGCGTGCTTCCGCTATAATTAAGATCGGCATCCACCGACTGATAAACGTGGTTTACATGTTGTTCTATCCGACTTATTTCAGCCGGGAAATTGGAACAGAGTAACAACAGCTTTCCCTTGGTACGTTCCAATGTCAATTCTTCTGTCTGATATTCGGGAGAGAAATGCAAGACACGGGTTGCCACATAAATATCCGTATGCTCCTTCCCGTCCTGATGCAAAATGCCGGCGGGGTAATCAGTAGTCAGGTTCCCCCAAACAGCCAATTTATAATCACCATCGGGTATTCCGGCGAAAGAAATAGTATACTCCTTATCTTCACCATTGATTTGAACAATCTCCGACTCTCTTTTCAATGCTCCGGTAGAAGCATCGTACAGAGCATAATAAATAGTTCCCGTATAGGTGCGGAAAGGCTGGTTCTCGTCTACGCTGCCCAGCTGCGGAAACTGCGATATATTCAAATAGTTCTTGTCCTTAACAGATACCCGAACCGAGTAAGGCTGTTCTACCGGACATTCGTCTCCGCAAGAGGAAGCAAGTACTATGCCAACTACCATGCAGAAGATCTGTATTACTCTTCCATTCATAATCTCTAAAGTTTAAATATAAAACAATTCGTTCATTCACTCAGAAATCAGTATCCCAAATCAAGATACTCCCATATGGTAGTTTTGCAGGCGGAGCACTGTTGCCCCGCATTTGTCCAATATTAACAGAAAGATTATATATTTGTTTTGCCATGAATCATTATTATCTGTTAAAATTATGACCGGTATACAATTGTTTAAACGATTCATAAACAGGCAATCGGAGGAAACAAAATATCTCCTTCAAATGTTGTAGAATCAAACAATTTTTAAAAGAAAAATGATTATGGCTGAAAATTATAAACTGATAGACAATGAAGAAAAACATCAATATGAATTCCATATTGAAAGTTATACTCCCCGAATAGAATACATCAAATCCTCGAATGGTGAAATCTACCTCACGCACACCGAAGTCCCTGCCGCTTTAGGGGGTCACGGAATAGGTTCTCAGCTCGCAGAAAAAGTCCTTACTGACATTGAACGGCAAGGTCTGCGCTTGGTTCCTCTTTGTCCGTTCGTTGCGGGATACATACATAAGCATCCGGAATGGAAACGCATTGTACTTCGTGGTGTTCACATTCAATAATATAAAAACAGTTATGGGAAAACAAATAGAATACAGCAATGGCGAACTGACCATTGTATGGCAACCGGAACTCTGCCGGCATACCGGAATCTGCGTAAAGACACTGCCTAACGTATATCACCCGAAAGAACGTCCGTGGATAAAGATGGAAAATGCTACTACCGAAGAACTGATTGCTCAAATCAAGAAGTGTCCATCGGGGGCTCTAAGTTATAAACTAAAGAAATAAAAGAATCTCCGGGAGCCTTGTTTAAAAGATGTTCCCGGAGATTCTTTTGTTTTTATCCGTAGTCACAGATGATTTACAAAACTTAATTAGCTTTTCTAATCACTCCGAATTCGCATTTATCACTCCCTAAAAGACCTGTTCCATCCACTCCCTCCGCCATGCCAATGAAGCCGGTATTGATATCCGAACAATAAAACGAAACGGTGGCTTCTCCTTTCTCATCCGTCACAACCATAGGCGACCAAAACAATGTATTGCGGGCATCCGGTACAGGCAACTGCATGTCCACTTCATCCGGTTGATAGAATTCGCGAAGCGCATAATACCCTTTCGTACGCCAAAGATTATTCATGCGGAGCAGTTCTTTTTCAGAATATATGGGACCGTGATATGTCACAGTCTGCCGGTCTATAACACTGAAGGCATTGCCTCCCAAATGCTTGAACTTCACAATTTCATACTGTTTTCCTTCCACCGGTTTAGTCCTTTTATCAGACGGTTCACCACAAGGTTTCCACCAGGGATGGGCATCATATCCGGGTTTATAATTTTGCAGATAGCCACATCCGCAAACATAAACATTTTCCATGCTCATCTGTGTCATGCTGTCTAACCGCCCCATAAACTTATCTCTAAATGGTCTGCGTGCCTTACGGCTGACTACGACTTCATCCAGCAGGATTATACTGTCACTGCTTACAACCGGCATATCAACGAACTCTTCTTTCACCGCCTGTGTCCGGACTGTAACCGAATGACCGGGATATTTCTTTCTTCTCACACTGTCAATCACCGGAAAGTAATCTACGATCTCCAGTTCAGGCTTAAACTCTTTCGACAACATTGGTTTCAGATAAATATATCCACCGCGAAGCTCTTTCATCCGATCCGTATCAATCGTGAAGTATCCTACCGAGTCTGTCCACAAGAACGCAGAATTACTTTCAGCACCCGTAACCTGAACAAGTTGCTTATCCCCCTGTTTTTCTCGGCTCTTTTTCCTGCCTCCTGTAACCTGAACTCCTGATATATCATCGCTTAAAAACGCTTCTCCCTGATAAACCGGGCCATTAAACTCCCAGATATATCGTCTCCACCCCTGTGTCAATAGCAACAGATCCATTGCCTGCACACGGTCTTTGTTCTTTTCATCAAAATAATAAGACGGACGATGAACTACACCGCGTATCTGCGACGACAGATAGCAATGGGTCAGAATATTCACAGGATCAACCGGATTACTATATGCTTTATCAAAAACGCTAATTCCCAGATTGACTTTTACAGGCCGGTTCTTATCATCCGTTACCTTAATATGTAAGGCCGCTTTTTCACGAAGAGCGTAGCTTTCCTTCTCCGGTACGATACGAATATGCAGTTTCTTTTCGGGATGTACATACACCAGCCTCTCGGCAACCGGCTTCATTGCATTGTCAAAGAGGGTAAACTCGACTATCCCCTGATAAGGAAACTCGGCCAGAGGCATCTTTATCTTCAAACGGTCTTTAAGCATTCCCTTTGCAACACAACACACTATCCCCCGCATCTGACCCACCAAACAGACTTCCTGATCAGGCAAATCTTGTGTTTGAGAGATGATAAACTCCAATTGTTCCTGATCCTGTTTCAATAATCGCAGTGCTACTCCTTGTTTATACACTTCAGGCAAAAGGTAACTATGTCCATCCTTCAGCTCTATCCGGTATTCTTTATCGGCAAACGGAGTAAAAAGTAACTTTCCCATTCCGTCATGGCTGCTTTTGAATGGCATAAGAGGAAGTCTGCCTTCACACAGCACCCCTTCCACATCGACCGGATACCCTTTCGTGTCAGTAACTTTGAACGCCAGGCAAAACGGCAAACCCGAAACCAGATTTCCGCCTTCGGGGAAGAGTTCGAATCTTAAATCACCTGTCTCCTCTCCCTCTTTTGCCGGAGTATTATAGCTGATATTCTTTAATACTTTGATTTTACGTACCGGAGATATTCCGACCGTATCTTTATAATAGGAATGACGGGTATAGGCTTCCAACCGATAACTCCCTTCCGGCAGTTTCGTATCCACATATATGTGACCGTCTGCAATACCGTTTTCTGTGGGATACTTCTCTTGCCAGACTACACTGTCTTTATCACTCAACATTTGCAGATAAAGTGTCTTGCTCCGGGTTGACAAACCGAATGATTTCGCATCAAGCTGATATGCTTTAAACCAAAGATCTTCTCCCGTTTCATAAATCTCCTTACTGGTCTGTAAATACACCAGTTCAGAAGGATAACCCGAAAAGCGTTGGCTAACAGATGTAAATAAGGAATCGATACGATTCTGAGCAGCAACTCTCATACTGTAGCCAATGACAAGCACCAGCAATAAGATACGATTTATCATTTTGTTTACTTCATTGAAAATCAATCATTTTTTCCAAACGAAGACCCCACCTGCCAGGTCATCACAAAATCCGGATGCAGCAAATATCGGATATGGAATTTCATCCGGCGTTCCGTACGATATTCCTCGGCAAAAAATTCTCCGCGTTCACATACCTGAAACGGTACTATACGGAGATGCTCCCGGAAATCGACCTCATCCGCATCCATACACTTAAACATCACTTCTTTGGCGGACCAATGTAAAAGCAGCGACCAGGTATCGTCTCCCTGATAAACGGACGTCGTTTCATCCTCACGCATATATTTATGTGCAACCTTGTGTACCCGTTGTCCATATTGCTCAATGTCAATACCGACTTCGGATACGGCGCTTAAGATAACCGCTACATATCCGCGGGTATGGGAAATACTAATAAAAAAAGAGGAATCCGCCAAACGGGGTTTACCACTGGGAGCATATTCTATTGACTTTTCTTCCCCCAGCAACCGATAAAGCAATACACGCACAGAAAGCCACTCCAACCGGCGGTGGGGTGAAGAGAAACGCTTTAGCTGCTGTTCGTATTTCTCAGGACCAGGGAGCAAAGCCAAAAGTTCTTCGAGAGATTCATCTGTTTTCCAGATACCCCAACGATAACAGTCCGCCTTATGTTCCGACAACAATGCCATAATGAAATCAGGAAGCAACTTCCGTTGTGGAAGGCTCGTTTATGGTAAACTTCACTTTCAGGATGCGGCGGCTGTCCATCGCCAGAACTTCAAATTCATAATGATGATAAAGTACTTTCTCATGCAGCGCGGGAAACTCCCCTTTGATCTCAAGCAACAGTCCGGCCAGCGTATCGGCATCACCGTCCACCTTCTCAAAATCGTCCTCATTTACCTTAGTAATTTTGTAGAAGTCTGTCAGCTGGGTCTTTGCTTCAAAAACCCAGGTATGATCGTTGATCACTGTATAGGTACGCTCTTCATCATCATACTCATCATGGATTTCTCCAACAATTTCTTCTATAATGTCTTCCATTGTCACTATCCCCGATGTACCTCCGAATTCATCAACGACAATGGCAATATGAATTTTATTTGCCTGGAAGTCACGCAGAAGATCGTCAATCATTTTAGTCTCAGGCACAAAATAGGCGGGACGAATCAATGATTGCCAACGAAAATTATCCCCCTTATTCAGATGGGGCAGCAAGTCCTTGATATAAAGCACTCCTTTGATATTATCGCGTGTACCGGAATAAATAGGAATGCGGGAGTAGGCATTATCAATTATGCACTGAAGCACGTCTTTAAACGAAGTACGTATATCAAGATCCACTACATCCAAACGGGAAGTCATAACCTCTTTGGCCGTCTCCCCGCCAAAACGGATAATTCCTTCAAGAATATTGTTTTCTTCCGAAAGTTCGGTTTTATCTGTCAGTTCGAGGGCATGGGAAAGTTCATCAACAGATATATTATGATTTTTCTTGGCGAAGTGTTTATTTAAAAAAGCGGTAGAATGTACCAGTACGGCAGATATCGGTGCAAATACCTTGCGCAGGACGTAGATGACCGGAGCGGAAAAGCGGCAGAAAGCCAACGTCTTTTGTGCCGAATAGATCTTAGGCATTATCTCTCCGAAAAGCAACAACAGAAAAGTGAGGATGACTGTCAGTATCAAAAACTCTGCGAGAACCGAATGAAAAACAAAAACATTCATAAAAAAGAAGTTACAGAGCATGATGATGGTCACATTCACAAAATTGTTTGTGATAAGAATGGTTGCCAACAAACGTTCGGAATCTGCAAGCAGATTGCTGATCTTTCCATCAGAAGGGTGATTACCCTCCTCTATATCATTCAGATCAGAAGGTGAGAGTGAGAAGAAAGCAATTTCGGATGCCGAAGCAAAGCCCGAAGCGAGCAGGAGCAAACCGGCCAGTACGATGGCTATTATTGCTGATAATGATGGTGTGTGTACGGATATTCCGTTAAAAATTTCTGCCAACTGGCATAAATAAGCGTCTGGGTCCAAAATATTGGTTTTAAGTTAATAATAAGCAGCCGCGAGTTAAACTCTGGCTACAAGTTGTTAGTCAAGAGTTATGAACTACAAGTTAAGGCAACAGCCGGATGACAACTATCATCCTTAACTTGTAGTCCGCAACCATTAAAACGGCAGATCGTCTGCCGGATTATCTTGTGAAGATGCCGATTGCTGCGGTTGTTGCGGTTGAGGCCGTACGGGAGCAGCAGCCTGCTGCTGTGACGGAGCATACGATCCGGCACCGGCACCTTTCGGAGTCAGCATTTCCATATTATCTACAAATATCTCGGTAACATAGCGTTTTGCCCCACTCTGGTCATCATAAGAACGAGTTCTTATCTTACCTTCCACATAGAGTTTATCACCTTTATGTACATATTTCTCGGCAGTTTCTGCCAGTCCTCTCCAAAGTACAAGATTGTGCCATTCAGTCCGCTCAGGCACTTGTGTACCATTAGACAAAGTATATGCACGGTCGGTTGTAGCCAAAGGAAAACTGGCCACAGCAATACCCGTATCCAAATATCTCACTTCAGGGTCTTTACCGACATTTCCTATCAATATCACTTTATTTACTGACATATTCTCAGAGTTTTATGTTTCTAAATACCGATTTTTGTTGCCAAAATTAAGTAGAATAACAATAGAATGCAAGAATTGTTACAACTTTTATAAAGCTCTATAAGTTTTATTGCGCACTTTCCTTAAAATCGTTTGCAGTTCAAAGAGCTTTGCCGGGTTCTTCTCTGCAAGATTCTCTTGTTCATAGACTTTAGTCATATCATACAATTGAGGGATACTCGAATTACCGGTTTCGATTTTCGGTCCCCACGTAATCATTTTCGGTCCGTCGTTGGGTTCAATGTATTTCCAGTCCTTGGTACGTACCGACAACGTATGGTTAGAAGCCTGTTCAATCACCCAGGGACGGTCAGTAGAATCTGTTCCGATCCAGTTGCCCAAGCGGTTGAAGCTATCTGGAGCAGCCCCTTTAGGCAGACGCGCATTTACGAGAGAAGCCAGAGAAGCCAACCAGTCGATTTGTGAAACCAATACATCCGACACCTGCGGCTGTCCGATTTGTTTAGGCCAGCGAACAATTGCCGGTATCCGGGTTCCTCCTTCGAAAGCGCTATATTTATTACCACGAAGCGGGCCAGCAGGACTATGACCGTTTAGCAGCTCTTCGGCACGATCCTGATACCCATCGTCCACAACAGGACCATTGTCACTGGAAAGAATAATCAACGTATTCTCAGAAAGACCGAGTTTGTCAAGTGTTTCCAGGATTTGTCCGACACTCCAGTCAAACTGAACAATGGCGTCCCCCCGGAGTCCCATAGGATTCTTACCACGGAAACGTTCGTGAGGGAAACGGGGAACATGTACATCATTGGTAGCAAAATACATAAAGAAAGGCTCATCTTTATGATCACGAATAAAATCGATAGCATGGCTGGTGATGGAGTCAGCTATGTTTTCATCTTTCCACAGAGCTTTACCTCCCCCTTTCATATAGCCAATACGGCCAATACCATTGACGATAGCCATATCGTGACCATGACTGTGCTTCTGGTTATACAACAATTCGGGATGATCTTTTCCCAGAGGTTCACCTTCGAAAGGTTTCCGGTAACTAACCTCGATAGGGGCACTCGGATCGTAATTCGCAACCTTTCCGTTCTCGATAAAGACACAAGGTACACGGTCGGCAGTAGCAGCCATGATATAAGAATAATCAAATCCCAGATCGCCCAATGCAGCCGGAAGAGGGGCATTCCAATCCTGTTCGCCGGCTTTGTCTCCCAATCCCAGATGCCATTTTCCAATGGCAGCGGTAGCATATCCGGCATTCTTAAACATATCCGCCATGGTATAATCTTCCGGACGAATAATCATTCCGGCATTTCCCGCGGCAACATCAGTACCGGGACGACGCCAGGCATATTCGCCTGTGAGCATAGAGTAACGTGAGGGAGTACTGGTAGCGGCTGTAGCATGTGCATTGGTGAAGCGGATACCTTCGGAAGCCAAGCGGTTCACATTGGGGGTCTGTACATTTTTGGCACCATAGCATTCAAGGTCGCCATAGCCCAAATCGTCGGCATAAATAAACACAACATTGGGCAATTGCCGTTCGTTTACCTTTTGTTTGCTCTTGCCTCCTTTTTGTCCGTTTGCAGCCATTATACAGGCTACCGGAGAAAGACAGGCCAATAATAAATAGGATCGTCTCATAATTTTAGATATTTAATTAGTTTAACACAGTGATAATTTTCAATTAGTTAATGTATTTCTCGATAAAGGCATGTACCAACCTCGACACCGCATACTGCTCCAATTCATCGGCTTTTATTTTCTGATAAGAAGTAAAAGACTGACTGTTCTCCGGAAGATCAACCATATAGAAATTGGCATAAATCACCCGGTGTGAAAGTACATGTTTCACATCCCTGCAAACCAAACGGACTATAGGGGTCTCTCCCTCCGCAAACATGGCTCTGAATTCAGGCAGCGCCGGAAATTCCTCTTCCGAGACAGCTTCGGGAGTTTCAATCAGAGGAAACTCAAACAGATTTTTCCAGATGTCATTGCCCGTTCTTTTATTAATCAAAGTATACGCACCCATACGTACATATATATAATTGAAGTAGCGATTGGTCGTTTTCGTTTTGTGCTGTTTTACCGGAAGTTGTGCCACCATTCCCCCGGCTAATGCCGAGCAGCCGCTTGCCAACGGACAAAACATGCAGTTAGGAGACTGAGGCGAACATTGGATAGCTCCAAAATCCATGATAGCCTGATTATAAAGGGCAGGATTCTTTTTATCCAGCAGTTCATCGGCTACGGCAGCAAAGAGCTTTTTCCCTTCAGTAGAATCTATCGGAGTATCGATGCCCAGATAGCGGGAAAGTACCCGGTACACATTCCCATCGACTACCGCATAAGGCATGTTATAGGCAAAAGAACAGATGGCAGCGGCAGTATAGTCACCTACCCCCTTCAAAGCCCTCACTTTCGGATAGGTTTTAGGAAACACCCCGTTCATACTTTTAGCGGCTGCATGCAAATTGCGTGCACGGGAGTAATAGCCCAGCCCCTGCCAATACTTCATCACTTCGTCTTCATCCGCTTGGGCCAATGTGGCAACATCCGGAAACCGTTTCATAAACCGCATGAAATAGTCATACCCCTGCACGACACGGGTCTGTTGCAGAATGATCTCCGAAATCCATATCACATAAGGATCCGCGGACTCCCTCCATGGAAGTTCCCTTTTATATTCCTGATACCACTTTTCTATTGTATTGCTGAAGTTAGGATTCATATATTTAGCCAGATTCTACTTTTTGTTAACTTTATCCTTGCACAAAAGTAGTTCTTTTCATCTAATTACGAACTAAGAAAGCTTAATGAAGCGACTTTTTTAGAAAATTGTTCGGGATATATTTTTTTGGGAGACTAAAAAGCTATATATTTGCAGTCCAAAAAATTAGAAAGAACATAGTAATAATATTTTTTTTAAGGAAAAATGACTAAAGCAGATATTGTAAACGAAATTGCAAAGAACACCGGTGTTGACAAAGTAACAGTACTTACAACAGTTGAGGCATTTATGGATGCAGTGAAAGATTCTTTGTCTAAGGACGAGAATGTTTACCTCCGTGGATTTGGTAGCTTCGTCGTAAAGAAAAGAGCTCAAAAAACCGCTCGTAATATTTCTAAGAATACGACCATCATCATTCCGGAACACAACATTCCGGCGTTCAAACCAGCTAAGACATTCACCCTTTCGGTAAAGAAATAATAAACAAGAGTATTAACCCATAAAATTTTGAAGCTATGCCAAGCGGAAAGAAGAAAAAAAGACATAAAATGTCTACGCACAAGCGTAAAAAAAGACTAAGAAAGAACAGACATAAAAGCAAAAAGTAATTTTTAGTCTGAATCTGGACAGAAATAAAGAACAAACTTGTGAAGCAAATGTCTTTCGAGTTTGTTCTTTGTTTAAATGCCCGACTGAATGAACAAACGCATAAAGTTATTCGTTCATTTTTTTATAAAATTAAATAATTAGGAAACAGACGTGACAAGCGAATTAGTAGTAGACGTACAGCCCAAAGAAGTCTCCATCGCCTTACTTGAGGACAAGAGTTTGGTGGAACTTCAAAGCGAAGGAAGAAATATCTCCTTTTCGGTGGGCAATATGTATTTGGGCCGCGTCAAGAAATTGATGCCCGGACTGAATGCTTGCTTCGTGGATGTCGGTTACGAGAAAGATGCTTTCCTTCATTATTTAGACCTGGGTCCTCAATTTAACTCACTCGAAAAGTACGTAAAGCAGACTTTAAGCGACAAAAAAAAGCTTAATCCCATTTCGAAAGCAACCCTGCTTCCCGACCTGGACAAGGATGGCACAGTAGCCAATACATTAAAGGTAGGACAAGAAGTAGTGGTGCAAATTGTAAAAGAGCCTATCTCAACCAAGGGACCGCGCCTGACTTCCGAAATCTCGTTTGCAGGAAGATATCTGGTGCTGATTCCTTTCAACGACAAGGTCTCTGTCTCTCAAAAAATTAAATCGAGCGAAGAACGTGCACGCCTGAAACAACTGCTGATGAGCATCAAGCCGAAAAACTTCGGAGTGATTGTACGCACAGTGGCAGAAGGCAAACGTGTTGCCGAACTCGATGGAGAGCTTAAAGTATTGCTGAAGCACTGGGAAGAAAGTATCACCAAAGTACAAAAGGCCACAAAGTTTCCGACACTTATCTACGAGGAAACAAGCCGTGCCGTAGCTTTGCTGCGTGATCTCTTCAATCCTTCTTTCGAGAACATCCATGTGAACAACGAAGCGGTGTTCAACGAAATCAAGGATTATGTGACGCTGATTGCTCCCGAACGGGCAGGCATCGTCAAGTTGTATAAAGGTCAACTTCCCATTTATGACAATTTCGGTATCACCAAACAGATTAAATCGTCTTTTGGTAAAACAGTATCCTACAAGAGTGGTGCCTACTTGATTATTGAGCACACTGAGGCGCTTCACGTAGTAGACGTGAACAGCGGAAACCGCACCAAGAATGCCAACGGGCAGGAAGGTAACGCACTCGAAGTAAACCTGGGGGCTGCCGACGAACTGGCACGCCAACTGAGGCTAAGGGATATGGGTGGTATCATTGTGGTAGATTTCATTGACATGAATGAAGCCGAAAACCGTCAGAAGCTTTACGAACGTATGTGTGCCAACATGCAAAAAGACAGGGCGCGTCACAACATTCTGCCCTTAAGCAAATTCGGACTGATGCAAATTACGCGTCAACGGGTTCGCCCGGCCATGGACGTGAACACTACAGAAACCTGTCCGACTTGCTTTGGTAAAGGCACCATCAAATCGTCCATCCTCTTTACGGACACACTGGAGAGTAAAATTGATTATCTGGTCAATAAACTGAAGATAAAGAAATTCTCGCTACACATCCACCCGTATGTGGCTGCTTATTTGAATCAGGGACTTATGTCGCTGAAACGCAAATGGCAGATGAAATACGGATTTGGTATTAAAATTATTCCGAGTCAGAAACTCGCTTTTCTTGAATACGTATTCTACGATTCACATGGAGAAGAGATCGATATGAAGGAAGAATTTGAGATTAAATAAAAAGAAAGGCGGCTTGAGAAAAAGTCGCCTTTCTTTTTATTTCCCACCATCGACTAATTCAGAACTGGTGCAGATGAAAGAATTTCTTCATGAATAACAGATATAATATACTCAACAGCAATATGCTTCCTGCCAAATATACATATCCGTACTCCCGCAATACCAGGTATCCCGCCCCAACTACAGCTTGTACCAACATATAAGTCAGTGAGACCGCGACATGAGGTATCTTCAGCTCATTAGCCATTATCTGATACAAATGCTTCCGGTGGGGCAGACCAATATTTTCATGCAACATCAATCGATGGACAATAGTCAGCACACTGTCTGCTCCATACACTGCCAGAAGCACAATCCAACTAAAATCTTTCGTATTGATTATCAGCCTACCGATTAAAAACAGAATAATAAAAGCAATACTGACCGACCCTACATCACCGGCAAAGCATTTTGCCCTCTTACGGAAATTAAAGAAATTAAAGACCAGCACCGCACACAGCATGGTATAAATCAAACCCGGTTCAACGAACGAAACAACCCAATGATTGATAAACGCCAAAGCTCCAAGTACAACCAGCGAATATCCCCCCGTGATTCCATTAATTCCATCCATAAAATTATAGGCATTGATAATCCCTGTACATACGATCAAAGCCACAACTACAGTCCACCAGGGAAGAGCAAACAACTCCCACTGATAGAACATCAAGCCCATCGCCGTAAAATGAAAAACAAGACGAAGTCCTTGTGACATGGAGCGGATATCATCTACAAAACTGATCACCGTCACCAGAGTGAGAGCCAACATAAACCAAGGATACTCAAACTGATTTGTCAGAAAATAAGCCAATGCACCAAAGTAGAAAATAATTCCTCCACCTCTCAGCGTGATCCGGGTATGCGAACTCCGTTCGTTCGGTTTGTCGATAATATTATATTTATCGGCAATATGGAAATAAAAAAGTTCTACTAAGAATAGCAGAACTAAGATTAGCAGATAATACATAAGTTATTCGTTCTTTTTAATGAAATAAAACAAGAATTGAAGTCCTAAAAAGGCAAAAAAAATCCCTATTAGGATTCCTATAATCCAAAGAAAAATTTCCATTTAAAGCACCTCCTTATTCTATCCGAAAATTTTTCAGAACATTCATAGGCTTCCATCTAAGCTCCCGCATTGCCTTGTCATTACTAAAAGTCAAAGAGTGCGTGATCTTACGAAGTTTTAAACTGTTTATTGGAGCCTTTTCCCCGAGACAATCACCAAAAACGGCTATACTTTTAGCAAACCAATAAGGAATAGACAAAGGTAACTTCTTATTCAATTGTTTGCATATCACCATCTCCAGTTCACGAAAACTCGGCTGGTAACTGTCACAAACATTATATATCCCTCCCTTTTCAATCAATAGAGGAACAAGGTTAGCTATATCCTGAACCATCAGAACACTTTTCCGGGCCTTTCCTCCGGCAATACTCAAATACTTACCACTCTTAATCCCATGGATCATTGCTCCTAAATTTCCCGGAGGGTTAGGACCGGCAATTAAAGAAGGACGAAGTATACTCAATTTCACATTATACATGGCACACCATCCTTCCAAATATTTCTCCGCCTCAATCTTACTCAGAGCATAAGGAGTTGTTCCATTCAAAGGATATTCTTCCGTGATATTCTCACCCGAATCACAACCATAAACAGCAACAGTACTAATAAAAATGAATGACTTCGGAATGCCACTTTGTTCCAAAGCAGTACACAAATTCTTAGTACCTTGAAAGTTCACATCAAAAAAAAGTCGTTTCTCTGCTTCTGTCTTAGACAAAGAGTGTGCTTTTCCTGCAACATGCAATATAACATCATATTTTCCGGTCAACTTAGGAATCTCTGCTGCTAAATTCACTATATAATCATCCTGAGAAGTTAGTCCTATAGTTTCTACTGAATACTTTTTCTTCAATAATGGAAGTACATTATGCCCCAAAAAGCCAGAAGCACCTGTAAAAAGAAGATTCATTCTATCTATCATTGCTTTCTAATATATTGTTGCTTCACTGTTATATTTATTATACTTCTTTCTTTATCAAAGAACCAGCCCCATTTGTTTAAATAATAAATGGCAGCTTTTACATGTATCCACAATAAACGTAAACTTTTATGAGATCCTTTCTCAAAATGATGAGTTATAGTTATTTGAGGATAATACATCGTTTTGTATTTCCGATAAATACGCCTATTCAAATCTGTATCTTCTCCATACATAAAAATACCTTCATCAAACACGCCAATTTCTTCTATCACAGACTTCCGAAGAAACATAAAACAGCCTGATAAATAAGGAATATTCATTTCTCTATCATAATCCGCAAACTTCATTTCAAAATTATAGTCAATTCTGTTTTTGATGCTTTTAATAGGAAGAAACATACGAACTATCCAATCTTTTGGCGTAGGAAGAAGTTTACATAAATATTGCAATTCCCCATTAGGATAAATAATCTTAGGCATTACATTTCCCACATCCGGCTTACTCTCCATGTAATCATATAACTTCTCCAAAGTCCCTTCCTCAAATGATATATCCGGGTTTAGTATTAAATGATATTTTCCCATCTTTTCAGGATCTCTCAATATAACATTGTGTCCGGCTCCAAAGCCATTATTCGAATTCATAAAAATATACTCTACCCGAGGATCATGAGAAATATCCTTTAAATAATTTGTGGGAGAGTTATCAATAATATATAACCGTACTTCTATCTTTGTATTCAAAAAGCTATTGATAGCTTTCAATAAAATAGAATCAGGATTCTTATATGTAACAATAGTAGCTGTAATCTTATCTAGCATATCAATAAAACACTAAGAATTGAGTGAGTGAATATAAAGTTCCAAATATTTATCAGTCATTGAATTAACTGTCAGATTTTTTATATAATAATCATAAATACGATTTGCTAATTCTTCTCTATTTCGGGTAGCAACATGAATAGCAGACACTAATGAATCGATGTTATCTAATTTATAAAAAAGAACTTCCCGTTCAGTCATAATCGATTTAAAAATTGAAATATCAGATAAAATAGATGGAACTCCATATCCAGCAGCTTCAATTAGGGCCAACGGAAAACCCTCAGAGCGAGAACACATCACAAACAAATCAAACAAAGATTGATAAGATGTTGCATCTTCACGATACCCTACCCAATAGCAGCGTTCTGAAACAGATAGTTCTTTCGCCAATATTTTAATGTTTTCAAGTTCACTGCCATCTCCAACCACAACAAATGCATAATTCGGTAACAAAACTAACGCACGTATCATCTGCTCGATCCCTTTCCGTTTTATTATTCGAGATACAGTTCCCACAATAATATACTTTTGCTTCAGTTTCCTTATTTCTTCCAAATCCTTTTCATTAGAGACAGCACTAGGAATTATATCTCTTCCATTATGAATTATATGTAAATGTTCTTTGGAAACTTTAGATAACTGTTGATATGTATCTTCATTCAAAACTACCAATTCATTAAAAGCCCTCAGTGCAAACTTCCATAAAAAAGAACCAATTAGAGAATGGACAAGAGGATAGTCTATTTTTAATGCTCGATATGAAATCGGATTATGCAAAGTCGATATGAAACGAGTTCGATGTTTTTTCCTGGAAAATAACGTATGAAGCCTAATATATAAATCTGGACGAAACATGTGACTATGTATAATATCCCAATTAGAAAAATCAAATCTTTTCATATTTGTAATTCTCTCTATAGAACAAGGCATATCCAATTCAACAATATCATCAAAATAAAAAACTTGGCAAACATGTCCCTTACGAACTAATCCGGTACATAAATCTTTTGCTACAATATTGGGTCCCGTATTCGATAAATTCGGGAGAAACATGGCTATTTTCATTAAAAATAAAATTGATATGGTGATATTTTATCAGGACTAATATTCAACGACAACATGGTATATGTCACAACTATAAGTATTGAAACAAAAAACCATTTCGTTCTTTTAGAAAGTAGTATGGTCAGATAAGAGACTAAAACCGGTTCAACGCAAAGTAACACTCCAGACATACGCCCGCCTATAATAGCAAAATCATTAAAAAGCATCAACCAGCAGACTCCAAGTATATAAGCATACAATAAAGGGGAAAAATAGGGACTAATATTTTTCATTTTATCATGGAAATATAAAAGTATTATACCAACTATTAAGCTTTTAATAGCATTTATATTAGTGAAAATACCTAAAGCGGCAGCATACTCACTATCCCCATAAGCTATATATGCACCAAGACGCGCATCAACACCTACAGCCAATAATTTTATAAATTGTCCTAATGGACAAATAAGACCCACTGCAAAGCATATAAACAAAGTCCGTTTTAATGTTTTCAACGATGGTTGATACTTATACACAAGCCCAACAAGCGCCCAAACAATCACAGAAAAATGTATGGAAAGAGCTAACAACCAAAATAACCAAAAAGACTTATACTTTCGATTAAATAAAAAGCGAATGCTATACAAACAAATTGCACTTGCCAAACCTCCTCTTATCTGTATCATCTCTTTAAGAACATACAGATGAACAAAATAGTAGAGCACACAAATTAAAAAAAATGGCGAATATTTTTTAAAGGAGTTCAGGTTAAATGCGACAGACGTACCTGCTACTACTACGAACATCAATATAGGGCTTTTACTAAAAATGGAAAGAAAAAGACAAATTAAATTAAAGCCAATATCAGCAGAACCTTCTCCGGAACCATTTGCAATATTTTTATAAAAATCAAAATAGGAATTCCAATCCGCATTATTATATCTCAATCCTGCAAATAATGTCAAAAGCAGCCATACACCTGATAATAACAAGCTCCTCTGTTTACGCTTTACAGATTGTGATTCGACCAATGACAAAAAAGCCAAAAAAGTAAATATAGCATAATATGGCAGCATCCAGCTAATATTTTCTATAAATCTTATTATACATTTTGTAAACAAAAGGAACTTTTGCTATCAGCAAGTAAACATAGCGTTTCAATCGAGATGTATTACTCATCCAACTTCCTGCATAATGATGTATAGAATATGTATTGGATGTTATCTTAAGCTTCCCGGTTTCTAACGATTTAGGCGAAAAGAAATCAATTGGATATACTATAAAATCATGGATATTTTGCAATTCACCATTCAGGACTAATCCTTCTGAAACCAATTCTTCTGTCATATAACTGACTACAGTTTTTTCATTTAACAACCCATTTTGATTAATGAAATGACGTTCATGATAACTATTCATCAATTTTTTCATCAAAGAGCATCCTTTTTTCGCTCCCAAAATAAGCCCCGGAGCAACCCTATCCTTTGATTCAAAACCTGAAAAAGAATGATGTTTTAAAAAAGGATTCAATGATTTCAATATTTCTACATCTGTGTCAAGGTAAATTCCTCCATTATGATATAATATATAGAACCGAGCATAATCGCTAACAAATGCCCATTTTCCCTTATCAGCTGCTTCCTTTGTATATGGAATAGAGTTTACTGGAAAATTAGATTCATTCCATTCTATTATTTCATAATCCGGAAGATATTTATTCCATGATTCTAAACATTTAATAGCAAGTGGTGGCAAAGGTTTACCACCAAACCAACAATAATGAATTGTTTTAGGTATCATAAAGAAATGAAAAAGACTATTTTCTTATAAATCGAACAATAACAATAAATACGTATTGAAAAAAATAAGGAATAAAAGAAATTAACCAATACAAAAAAATTTCTATTCTTTTTCTTGGCATTTTAAATATTTGACCTATGCTTACAGGATATGACATAAACTGGCGAACAGCAATACGCGAAGAGTTATTTTTATATCTCATGTAGAACTTTGAAAACATGTTCATATTTTCTCCGGAAACATTTAAACAACTCACCTCATAAGCATATCTAAAACTTTCACGCATCGTTACGCATAACAATGAAGGATAAGACTTGTCAAAAGTATATTGATTAAGTAAATTCTTTTTTAACAAATCAATTTCAATATATTGCGAAGTTATTCTTTGTTTTTTCTCTTCTGTATAAGAACGAAAATCGGTAATAGAACTCTCTGTTTTATAATAATAATATGTAATTTCAGGTATTAAAATGCATTTTCGTGTCACTAACATTAGTTGAAAGAAAAACCAAGCATCCTCATTCAAATGATTAGAAACACATTTAATCTTATTTTCTCTCAAAAAATCTAATTCATATAGTTTATTCCATGTAGCTATTGATACAAAATGTCCCTTCAATATATGCTCCACTAAACAATACTTTCCTCGAAGCTGTCTATTTTCACCTATAGAATTGATTATTTTATTTGTAGAAAACGTTATTTCTGAATAAGCACCCATCACCCAGTCTAAATCCGTATTACGTATTTTATCATATAATAGCGCAATACAATTCGGAATAATCTCATCATCACTATCCATAAAATATAGATATTTTCCCTTTGCCTCTTTTATGGCAGTATTTTTAGTGGCTCCAGTACCTCTGTTTTCTCCATGATCTATTATACGCACATATTTTCCACGAGGATGCTTTGTTACAATCCGTCGAACGATATTCATACTTTCATCATGCCCTTTATCATCTATTACCAGATACTCAATACTCTCAAAAGTCTGATTTAGTGCTGATAACAAAGCCCTCTCAATATACTTTTCAACATTGTAAACAGGCATAGCCAATGTTACTTTACATGGAAAATTCATTCGCCAATCAATCTAATTATTCTATTTTTTATTCTATAGCCTAAATCTGATGTGAAACAAGAAATAGGATTAATCTCTATATCTTCTTTTAATGTATAATTCTGTCTATCACACTGCTTGATATATTGCAATATCACAAAAAAGATATTATATTTATCAAGCACCATTCGTTTTGCTTCTTTTAATATCGGTTTAACTCGATTATACCGATCATTCATTATTGCCTCTTTTATTGCCTTAACAGCATATTCAAGATTATCAAAAGATAGTTCCTCTAAACTACTATCTGGAAAGTATGTTTTTATATTAGGGCATCCAATATAAAAAGGAAAACAATTACTTAAATAACAGTCCGCAATTTTTTCTGTCCAATAATCTGGATAATTTGAATTTTCTATTATTAAAGCATATTTATATTTTGAATAAATCTCATATTTATCTTTTATTGGGATAAAGCCAGTTCCATAAATATCCACTAAATCGGAAAGAAGCTCTTTCAGCTTATATATAAAATCAAGTCTTCTTTGATGTCCTTTTGTAGTTACTTTATTCGATGTAACAACAGCTAATTTATTAATACTATTATTTCCCGTTTCCAGACAGAAATAATTATAATCCAAATAGTTATTTTCATCCCAGACCCAAGGGTTACGACTTAACATTTGAGCTCCTACAAACCACGGAGACGCTGGTATTGATTTTAATGTTTTTTTCTTTTTCAACAATGACTGTTGACAAGTAAGTACACATCCAAACTGTTTTAGATATTTGGAAGGATACCTAAAAACTGACTCTGGTTCACCCGTTACCAGCACTACATTTTCAGAAGGACATTTAGCAAGTTCTGGCCTTTCCACTCCATGGAGCACAAAGAAGAAGTCACAATCCCGTTCGTTTGTATTTATTAAAAACTCACAATTACCCAATATGGTACTTTTATCTGGTAATTGACGAAGTAAAGGAGGCATATCATGTAAACATGATATTTTCACTTTTATCTTTCTATCGTTCATTGTTCTATTTTACTTAGGACATACATAGCTGTTGCCTTTTCACTCATTACATTCTCATACCACCGTAAAGATTCTTCCGACTTTTTCATTAATAGAGATTCATCTTGTAACAAGTCATTAACTATTTTTCTTATTCCATTCCAATTATCTAATTGAATGATAGGTGAATTATTATACAAATAAGAATCTGAAAGTTTTTCTGAAATAACAATGCAACCTTGTTTAAGAGCTTCATAATGTCTGAAACATTCTGTAGAGTGAAATCCTTTGGGACATAAAACTATTTTAGATTGTGATAACATCCAAAGGTATTCTGATATAGGAAATCCTCCCTTAAATCCTTTTGTAAAACGAATCTTGGAGTTTCTAAAACAATCATCCTTATTCGTAAAATAACTTGTCGGCAGTTTCAGTAATCCTTTTTTATATAGCCAATAAAAAAGATACTTATTAGTAATCCACCCTCTCGCATTAGTTATATTACGATAAAAATTTACGCGATTCAAATTAAAATTTCCTGAAAAGAAGACATTATAGCATCGGTCTTTAATTGGTATATATTCAAGTGAAACATCGTTATTTACATACTCTAAAGGAAATGGGTATATATTATCATAATCTTTTCTGATATATGGTTTAAAAATGCATTTATATCTCTGCTTCAAATGCAAAGGCAACTCTCCCGTTTCATCACTCAAAAAAAGAAGAATATCTTTTCCCGTATTGGGTAAATCAAAACTATTGGGAGGCAAAGTGGGATTTTGGGTTGAATAAATATAAAAGTTGTAACTATTAAAGTTGGTACATTTCAAACGCAATTCTTTAAAAAAGTTAATTAAGAATTGGCATTCATTCAAATCTTCAAAATTCGAGTCTGAATTACGCTCATAATAAATATTATCTACTTCTCTTATATCTAAAAAATACCGCATATCATAGTTTTTTTTTAAAATTTAATCCAAGAATCAGGTATGCTCTGAGGATTTAAAAAACAATCAGAAGCTACTACTATTTTATTTTTATTAGTAGCTAACCATGCTCCCCACCAATAGAAAGAACTATTTGAAACAATATGATGTTTACACAAACTGATTAAGTACATATCATTTAAAGCTGAATAATTTCCTTCTTTCGGACTAATCATTATAAAATTAGACTTTTGTCCCAAGTTATTTTTCACCCATTCCTGATCTTCAGAAAATATAAAAAAAGTAGGGTTATCCACCTTCGATTCAATATAATTAATCGCCTTCTGATAAAAGTCCAAATCTGTAACTTTTGTGTTTTGATGAGAATTTAGTTCTTGATATCTTCTTACCCCAATTGCCACAGGAGTTATACTTTTTTTTATAATTTCAGCTTCACTCAATGTTTGCAAATCATTAACCTGACAAAATTGAAAATCTTTCTTTATAATAGAAGCATAGTCTTTAAAATAAGCTTCATTTTGCCAATACCCATCCAAGTATACAGATAGAATATGTTTTTTTAGTAATCCATCGACAAAATCATAAGAAGTGTTTTCGGAAATATATTTCATAAAGGGTATTACAGAAAAATGGATTTTTCTACCAAGAGATTTTACTTTCTCTCCTAAATAGTAATCATATTTCTGAAAACAATTTGCTTTCCGATAAGAGATACAAAAAGAATCAAGTAAAAAATTTCGTTTAAAAAGATCATTTTTATATCCACTCTGAGTATCAAGTATTAAATCAGCATCAATTCTTAAAGCTAAAGCTCTTGCTGTGGCATAAATAAACATTTGATTACCTAACCCACCAATAATTCTTGCTACAACTTGCATATACTATTATTTATAGACACATAACTATTTTTTAGAACTCCAATAGCACACAGTAGCTTTCTTACTATTCTCTTAAAAAAAATAGAGATATTAAAATCATGATTTATCCCCAGCATTCTTGCGTACTGCAAATAATCTTTTTTAAACGGATGATCTACAACTGTATACTTCCACGGTTTATCAGGGCCCGTGTAATGTACAACTGCAGGATCTGAGATGGCAGAATTATATTCTTCAGTATATATTTTAGGAAAATCTTGTCCTTCAACATATTGCTTACATAGAAAAATTGTTGTCAGATTATATTTTAAATCCAAACGCTTCCACAATCTCCCGTACAGTATTCCATTCAAAGCATCTTGATCCCAAGATTTTATTCTCTCAGGAAAACGTTTCATATAATCTATTGCTTTCTCTGCAACACTATTTTTACGCCAAAAAGATAAATTTATCAACATAAAACCAGAGTTAAAATACCCTAATGTAACATCATAATTATGTCGTATACAATTTGCTTTTATTGTCTCATCTACTGCAGCCACTGCGTAATTTTCAATATCCATTTTCCATAATTCTTCTAAGGATTTACGAACAACAATATCTCCATCAATATAAAGAACCTTTGAACAATTACAAGGTAATACTTGAGTGGAGAAAAGTCTCAAATAAGCAGCTAAAGAGACATAATCAGTCTCCTTTCTCACAAATCCTGACAACATTGCTTCATTCACTTGATACAAATAAAAATTAGAATGATATTTATTTACTACTTCTCTTAAATAAGCCACATTACCATCATTTAATTGCATAGTTATCACATAAATATTATGATGTTCAAAATCGTTATTTATAAAAAACGAAGTTAACATAACACTGGTGTGCTGAACATAATTATCATCTAAACAACAAAGGATATTCATCTTACTATTTTTTACTTATTATATTTGTAATAGAGCGTAATTCTGGAATATTAAATAGGATCGAAATCAATACATAAAAGACAATTCCACTTAAAATCCCAATAACTAATTGTAACAATGAAGAAGAAAACAATGATGCCACCAAGTAAACCCCTCCTCCCATTAATAAAGCAGCTACAAATGTTGGCAAAATTGAAGTAGCTTGAGTAGTATAACCTACTGAAATAACACGCCTAACAAAATAAATTACTATTATAATATCTATAATACTATATAAAACCAATCCCCAACACATAATTTTTAATCCCCATGGCATGGTAGAAAACAAAATAATAAAAGCAACTGTTTTTTTTATTATTTCTGATTTCAAAGACAAGTCACTTCTTCCTTTTACATTTAATATTTGCCAATTAATATTCATCACAGGGTACCACATATAAGACAGACACAAAATTGACAGTAAAGGAGCTGCACTTTTCCATGTTTCGGTCAAAATAAGATTAATAAAAGGCGTAGATAATACCGAAAGTCCTATCATCAAAGGAAAAATAATATATGACATCATTCGTAAATACTGGAGAAAAGCTATACGTAATTTGTCACTATCATCCTGGATTTCACACATTAAAGGATAAATGGGGCGACTAGAAATATCTGTAATATTTATAGCTGGAAAAGTGGAAAAGGTTTGCGCGCGATTAAAAAGTCCAACCTCAGCAGATGTGAACTTTCTTCCTATAACCATTGTATACAAATTTGTATATATAACATGTAATAATCCTCCTATAAGCAATTTTGATCCAAACGAAAAAAGAATTTTAAACGAAGAAAAAGAAAAGCTCCAAGAAGGATGCCAACGTACAAAAAAAAATAAAAATACTGTATTGAAAGTTGCATTCATGAAAGATTGGACTGCTAATGCCCACACGCCATAACCTTTTATAGCCATAAATATTCCTATTGCTCCACTTATTACTACAGATGTAAGAGAGACTCGGGCTAAAAGTTTAAAATTAAGAGATATACTAATTTTAGTCCGTTGAATGATAGAAATATTAGAAATAATTAGCCCCAACCCAATGAATCTAAGCAACTTTACTAATAATGGTTCATGATAAAATAAGGCTATAAAAGGAGCTAAAAGATATAATAACCCATATACTATTATTGAAATGACAGAACTAAAATAGAATACTGTATTAAAATCAATATCTGTTCTATCATTCTTCTGAATCAATGCATTTGAAAAACCTGAGTCTATGAATATCTGTGCTATAGCAAGAAAAATTCCAAGCATAGCTATCAATCCATATTCGGAAGGAGCAACTAAGCGAGCAATAATAATACTTAATACAAACTGTATACCTTGCACAGAGAAACGCTCTACAGCACTCCATACAACACCTTTTATAGCTTGATGTTTTAAAGATTCAACCACGAATAATTTTATTGGATATTAGAAACTACTGCAAATATTATTTAATCTCAAACGTCTTTAATGCGAAACAAATTTTCGCATTAAAATTAAGGAACAAGAATAATCTTGCTCGCAAATAATCCCCAAAAGTACATGTTAGATAAATAAGAATAAATTAAATATACTCCAAATATATAAGGAGTTAACCGGACAATAAACCGATACAATATGTTATTTTTAAAGAAATAATGCTTTGCTCATAGAAATAACAAAATGGAAGAGAAAAACGTATATCCATTATAAGCAGGAGAACTTCGATAAGAGATATTCATACAAGAAATAACAGATCAACAAAATGAAGCAGAATACTAAATAATATTTTCCATATTTAATCTTCCATTGTGCAAATGGATTAAACAGTCGTATGTATGCAGCAATATAAAATAGAAATATAAACTATGATATATTAACAGGAGAAGAATAAATATCTCCATAAGAAAATCCAAAATTCAAACTTACATTTATAATAAACAGAACCAATAGTAACAACTGATTTTTTTAGTTAGAGATAATGCTAATTTTGATAAAAACGGGCTTAAAAATAATAGGGCTGTATACTGTATGACAAACCAATAAGTATTGTTTCTTATTATTAACATAGACAGGACAAAGCCTTTTATATCAAGAATTAATAATTCCTACACAAGTGAGAATGACATAAATTCCAATTGAATAAAAAAGCTTTTGAAACCATATCTTCACCACTTTATGCAATTTAAATTCAGACTTTACTAAAAAATAACCGCTTATTAAAACGTAACAATTAACTCCAACAGCAGTAAGATAAATGATATATTCAATAATTATCCAGTTAGTAATAGATTGAAGTAAATTCATTTAACAAATTAAAAAATCTCGGAAGTTAATACATGCATAATACCATGTATTATAAAATGCCAAGATACAATAAAAAACATAGCCGGCACTCTTAGCATCTCAAAATTAGATTCCCTCTTCATATCATTCAAAACTTTTTCAAACAATACTAGCGAAATATTCAATTGTTTTCTTCAGTCCTTCTTCAAGCTTTATTCGCGGTTCCCACCCTGCCAGCTTTTCTTTTGCCAGACCTATATCCGGTTTGCGCTGTTTAGGATCATCACTTGGCAACGGACAAAAAACAATTTTAGATTTTGAATTAGTTAAATCTATTACTTTTTGAGCTAATTCAAGCATCGTAAATTCACCTGGATTACCTGTATTGACCGGACCGATAAAACTATCATCCGTAGCCATCATCCGGGTCATTGCTTCAATCAAATCATCCACATATTGAAAACTACGGGTCTGACTACCATTACCGTAAATTGTTATATCCTGATTCCTTAAAGCCTGAACAATAAAGTTAGACACCACACGCCCGTCATTCGGGTTCATTCGAGGACCATAGGTATTAAAAATACGAATAATCTTTATACGTACCCCATTCTGACGATGATAATCCATGAATAAGGTTTCCGAAGCACGTTTACCTTCATCATAGCAAGAGCGGATACCGATAGGATTCACATTTCCCCAATAAGCCTCAACCTGAGGATGAATGGAAGGATCGCCATAAACTTCACTTGTAGAAGCTTGAAGAATCTTAGCCCTCGTACGTTTAGCCAATCCTAACATATTCATGGCACCATAAATAGAAGTCTTCATGGTCTTAATCGGGTTATATTGATAGTGGGGAGGAGAAGCCGGACAAGCCAAATTATAAATTTCATCCACTTCCGCATAATAAGGAGTAGTCACGTCATGGCGGACTAACTCAAAATTATGATTATCCAGAAGATGACGAATATTGTCTTTACTCCCTGTAAAATAATTATCTAAACAGATAACATCATTACCCTCATTGAGCAAACGCTCACAAAGATGGGAACCTATGAATCCGGCACCACCCGTTACTAAAATTCGTTTCATCAAAGTTTTTTATTTTTGTCCGATACGAGAATATGTAAAACCTAACTCTTTCAACTCTTCACCATCATAAATGTTACGACCATCCACTACAACAAAATTCTTCATCGCTTTACGGATGATTGCCCAACTTGGCATGCGGAACTGTTTCCACTCCGTCATCAAGGCAATGGCATCAGCATCTATCACAGCCTCATACATGTCTTTGCAATAAATTACCTGCTTGCCGATACGGCGTTCCGTTTCTTCCATTGCAACCGGATCAAAAACTTTCACGATAGCACCAGCCTGCAACAGTTTTTCAATAACAACTAACGCTGGGGCCTCACGCATATCATCAGTTTCAGGCTTAAACGACAATCCCCACATAGCAACAGTTTTGTCCTGCAGGTTTCCTCCAAAAGCATTCAGCAATTTATCAAAGACAATGCTTTTTTGCTTTTCATTCACTGCCTCAACCGCTTCAATCACCTGCATATGGTAACCATTCTGAATACCAGTATGAACCAATGCTTTTACGTCTTTCGGAAAGCAAGATCCCCCATAGCCGCATCCGGCATAGAGGAAACGACTTCCAATACGGGAATCCGCCCCCATGCCCTTGCGAACATTGTCAACATTAGCGCCAACACGTTCACAAAGGTTAGCTATATCATTCATGAAACTGATACGTGTGGCAAGCATAGCATTGGCAGCATATTTTGTCATTTCAGCAGAAGCAACATCCATCATCAGGATAGGATAACCGTTCAAGGTAAACGGACGGTAAAGTCTCTCCATTATTTTTTTTGCCTTTGCACTTTCAACACCGACTACTACCCGATCGGGCGCCATAAAATCTTTAATGGCAGCTCCTTCTTTCAAAAATTCGGGATTGGATGCCACGTCAAATTCGATGTTCACACCCCGCCTGTCAAGCTCCTCCTGAATAACCCCACGAACTTTCTTTGCCGTACCTACAGGAACAGTACTCTTTGTAACCAAAACAACATGTTTTGTTATATTGCGCCCTACTGTACGGGCCACTTCCAAAACATACTTCAAATCGGCACTGCCATCTTCATCCGGCGGAGTACCTACCGCACTGAAAATAATTTCCACTTCATCCAGGCAAGTAGTTAAATCGGTGGTAAAATGGAGCCGTCCGGCTTTGACATTGCGCTCCACCAATTCATCCAACCCCGGTTCATAGATAGGCATAACACCATCCTGAAGTTTCTGGATTTTTTTTTCATCTACATCCACGCAAGTAACATTGATACCCATTTCGGAAAAGCAAGTTCCTGATACAAGCCCAACATAGCCTGTACCTACTATTGCAATATTCATAAGCTATAATAAATAATGATTATTCGGTTATTTTAAAAAGTTTGCGAAGGCTGTATTGTAATGCTTCATTCACCAAATAAACAGCTTCACATTTCATATTGGTTGCACCTTCATCTGAAACAACAGCCGTATACATAGGATAAGAATTACCTTTACTCTGATTGTTCTGCCAATGAAAAGCACGAATATTTAACGGATTATCCCACAGTTCCTCCGGTACATTCTGCAACTTTAGACGCGAAACAGGATAAATATGATCCAATTCCCATCCAAAGAGGCTATTGCGATTATTAAAATCAGCATAGGCAATCCAAGCTCCACAGGCATCTTTACGAATGCGAGCAGGATTATACTCTTCCACAATCTGAGCAGACTGCCAAGCTATGTCTTTTAACTCATTTAAAAACATATTAATTGTCAATGTCCGCCTTAGAGCATATCTTGTTTATCATAATAATCAAATAACCAGGCGGCATCTTTTAAGGCTGAATGACAAGAATCCTTCTCTGACAAAATGACTTCCTCCATTGGTATTTTCCAATCAATACCTAAATCAGGATCGTTCCAAGCAATAGCGCCTTCACACTGAGGAGCATAAAAATTATCGCATTTATATTGAAAAACCACTTCTTCACTTAAAACAGAAAAGCCATGAGCAAAGCCACGGGGAATAAAAAACTGACGATGATTATCCTCTGTCAATTCAACCGAAATATGTTTTCCAAATGTGGGAGAGCCTTTGCGGATATCGACAGCTACATCAAGAACAGCGCCTTTCACAACCCGGACCAACTTACTTTGTGCAAAAGGTGGTTTCTGAAAATGCAGACCACGAATCACTCCATAACTTGACTGAGACTCATTATCCTGAACAAACATCGTTTTACAAACTTTCTCTATAAACACATTTTGATTAAAAGATTCAAAGAAATAACCGCGTTCATCACGAAACAAACGAGGTTCAATAATCACAACACCCTTTATATCAGTTTCTATTATATTCATTATTGGTCTGCAGCTAATTCATCAATTACTTTCAAAAGGTACTGCCCATATTGGTTTTTCAACATAGGCTGAGCCAATTTCTTCATTTTATCAGAATTAATCCACCCCTGACGAAGTGCAATGCCTTCCAGACATGCTATTTTCAACCCTTGGCGCTTTTCAATCACTTCAATAAAGGTACTTGCTTCACTCAGAGAGTCGTGCGTACCTGTATCCAGCCAAGCAAAACCACGTCCTAAAATCTGCACTTTCAATTGTTCTTTTTTCAGAAAATACTGATTCACAGTTGTAATTTCCAACTCACCACGGGCAGAAGGTTTTATGTTCTTAGCAACTTCCACAACCTTATTAGGATAAAAATAAAGTCCAACAACGGCATAATTGCTTTTAGGCACTTTCGGCTTTTCTTCAATGGAAAGACAATTACCTCTTTTATCAAACTCCGCAACACCATAACGTTCCGGATCATTCACCCAATAACCAAACACCGTTGCCTCTTGCTTTTCATCAGCAATCCGGACCGCTTCTTTTAACATAGCCGAAAAGCCATTGCCATGAAAAATATTATCACCCAAAATCAGGCATACTGAATCATCACCGATAAATTTCTCACCAATAATAAAAGCTTGTGCTAAACCATCAGGAGAAGGTTGCTCGGCGTACTCAAAACGTACTCCAAAGTCAGAACCGTCACCCAGCAAACGTTGAAAGCCGGGTAAATCGTATGGAGTGGAGATAATCAATATTTCACGAATCCCTGCCAACATGAGTACAGAGATAGGATAATAGATCATCGGTTTATCAAATATCGGAAGCAACTGCTTACTGACCCCTTTGGTGATCGGATATAAGCGAGTGCCCGAACCACCGGCCAAGACAATACCTTTCATCAATATACTTATTAAAATTAAATTACTATACCGAAATCATTCCACCTCACTCCAAGGATACGGATTCTCTTGCACATCCTTCAGGCGTTCCATCACCTCACGCTCCTCTTCCGACAACTCCCTGTCTTGCCATGTATCGATGATAGCCTGAGCTTCCCGGGCCAACTCCTCGTCGAAAACCTCTCCGTAACAATAAACTAACAGTTGGACTTTCAACAGGGAGGCAGGCAGATGCTCCAATACATCCCAGCAACGATCCAGAATATGCTGAATACGTTCCTCCTTGTCACCGTTATTATAGAGAGTCGCATTATATCCCATCAGGAGCGACAGGCACAACCGGGCCTCTTCTTCATGACTATTGCCACGCTTGTCGTACAAGGCATTAGCCTGAGAAAAAACATCACGATTCAGACGGGTGAATTGATCACTGTAGATCGGCCGACCGTCCATGCCTAAGTAGCAAAGTTCATGGGCAGAAGCATAAAGGGCGGAGATTTCGGATTCTAAATAGTTCATATCTTTTTATGTTATTTTTCGATGACAGGTTCGACCAATGAAGGATGGACAAAAGTGGTGGCGACAGCCATGACTCCTTCAATGGTGACTACGACACGACGGTCATTGCGGACACGGACAAACTCGCCCTCCACCCCCTCGAAAAGCCCCCCGGTGATACGCACACGGGTACCCTTGCGGATGTTCAACTCGGAAGGTTCGAAATAAAGCAGGGATTCATCATAATTCGCAGAGACCGCCATGAAATTACGCATTTGAGAATCAGGAACGATGATGGGACGATGGTATTCACGGTCCATAATGTAACGGATAGGAAGCGTGGTGCCCTTGCTCTCTTTGATGGCATCGATACAACTACGCGAGGAACGGACAAAAACCAGATTATGAACCGCAGGAACAAGCTTACGAACCCGACGCTCGTTTTTAATGGTATATTCGTAGTGCATGGGGATGAAATTCTCGATCCTCTCCGAATTGAGGTACTCCTGCAAAGCCAGTTCACGCCCGTAAGTGATACGCAAGGCATACCAGTGCAAAGCGGAAGAAGACAGGAGGGATTGAGAACGCTCCATCGAAGATTCGATAGATGCGGATGTTGTCATGTCGTTCACGTCAGGATGTTCTTTGGGGACACCGGAGTAGCGAAGCATACCTCCCGGTCAAGTTATGTAATGCGGATTTTAATGAAAAATTCAGTGCATCCATGTTATTTAATGACCCTCCACTATCACAGAAGGAGAGGCAGAAAATAGTTATTTATTATAATAGCCTTTAAACGAGGGTATTGAAAACAAAAAGTGTTTCAATAGACGTTCGTTTAAAAACACATGATTTTTGTATATAAATCAGAAGAGAACAGAAAACAAAATCAGACAGATAATAAACTGTTTTTTGTTAATTCATAAATACCTGTGGTTTAAGATATTGGGATAACAATCAAAAGAGAAAAATCATTTTTTTTATTAAACATTTTGTAGTTCTAAAAATACCCCCTATCTTTGCGTTCAATTAAACGAACGTCTATTGAAACACTCACTTTTTCAATTAATATCATACTATATAACAAATAGTTATCTAATCAGAAGCGTTCATTTTCTCTTTAATTCCATCTTTACTTGCCTACCGATAGATTCCTTTCTACCTTTGCAACAAATTAACAACATTTAATCATTAACAAAATAAAAGAAATTATGGACAAAGAAAAAGGATTATTTCAGATTGTGGACAAAAGTGTAAAAAAACGCTATTAGCAAATCACAACAATCTAATACAGAAATAGTTAAAGAAACAAGAGGCAGAAAGAAAGGAATACCGATACGTGGAATAATTTCGCATAAAGGAGAACTTATCAAAGCGTTGATAGAATCCTACATAGAAGATGCGAACATACAAAATATCAATACATGTCAGGCTTCACTCGCACGCTACATCAATGAAAAAAGACTAATCGGAAATATTAAAAACGGAGTATTTAAACCATTATCCATCAGTTCAATATTAGTCTATATCAGCAGCATTTGGGAAGAAGTGGAAAAGAATAGACAGCACAAACCCGCCATCCACAAAAATACGCACAATGAATTATGATAATCCGCCTTACATGAAACGTCCCCTATCTTCGTGGCGATAACATTTTATCAACTTAAAAAATATACGTATGAAACGGAAAAAAAGACCGGCATCACAAAGTGAAGCCATGAAACTGAGATGGAAGAGACGGATTGTCTTTGAGAAAGGATATACCGAACAATGTGCCGAATGGATGGCGGAGCGCCTGGAAGCGTTGACCGACCACCTGCAATACGGGCACGCAGCCATCGCTTATCAGAAGCAGAACGGAGACTTCAGGTTGGTGAAAGCGACACTGATCTACTATGAAGCGGAATTCCACAAGAAGTATGATCCCACACAAATTGAAGGCGCAGTAGTCTACTGGAATGTGGACGAACAGCGATGGACGACATTCCAGGTGGAGAACTTCATGGAATGGAGACCGATCGTATAGGGTGGGCACCACAGATTACACGGAATTTTCACAGATGAATGATTTCTATTTTGAGGAATCAAGTGAAAACGTCTTTGGGAATCCGGGGTAATTTGTGGTGAATGTATTAATGTATTATTGAAAGTACAAACAACTAATCTAAAAAAAACAAATATGGCAACAATATATGACGGGATCAACTATTTCCCGGTGGGCGTAAACTTCATGGAAGAGAACGCAATGGAAGTGATAGAAGCTAAATACGGAATAAAGGGCCCGGCAATCGTACTGAAACTGCTGTGTAAAATATACAAGGAGGGATACTTCATCCGTTGGGATGAAGAGCAGTGCCTGATCTTTGCCAACAAGGCAGGAAGGGAGGTACAGGTCGCTGAGGTGCAGGGGATCATTGAGATCCTCTTTATCAAAGGGATAATGGACAAAAACAGTTATCTGGAAAACGGAATACTGACTTCGGAAAGTATACAAAAGGTATGGATGGAGGCGACAAAGCGGAGAAAGAGAGAGTTGTCGGAACTCCCCTACCTGATGGTGAAACCGGAAAAGGAAAACGATAAACCGGAAAAGGAAAGCGGCAAACCGGACAATGCATCCACACAACAGGAAATTGAACGACCCAAGCCGCTTAAAGAAGGAAAAGTAGCTGTCAGCACAGGAGATGTAGCCGTTAGCCCGGGAAATGTAGTACACGATGTAGCCGTTAACGCAAAAAATGCATGCAATTTCGGACAAAGTAAAGTAAAGAAAAGTAGAGCAAAGGAAAATAAAGAATTACCCCCCTCAGCTCCCCCCGAGGGGAAGGAGGAAGAAAGGATGGAGGATTCTGCTTCTCTCCCGATACCGGGATACGCTTTCAATACGATGACGCACAATTATCCGGGACTGACGGATACGCTCCAAAGATTGGGGATCAACGAGGTAAGCGAGGTAAATGCCATTCTCAGGCTGTCGGACTATGGAAGAAAGGAAACGACGGTGTGGCGGCTGATTGCCAACACTTGCTGGAGTGACATAGGGGCAAAAGGAAGGTATCTGATAGCGGCACTGAACAAGGCGAAAAGAAGATAGCAGGGAGTATGAGTCCCCGATTTGTAGTTGACAAAAAAGCAAGTATATCGGTTTTAGTCTACAGAGATCTTCAGTGAGCCTAAGAAGTAAAGATCAAACTTAACAAGCTGAAATACAAACCATTAAAAGTTCAAAACATCTGTCAGTAAAAGCTTTGTTTTAACACAAAGTTAAAGTTTATTCTTTGGATGCAAATAACAAGTGTTTTAAATGCAAAAGACTTGTTATTTGCACACAAGAATAAAAATGGCTGAGAAGGGGAGTTAACAATGTTAATTGTTACGATATTATTCTCACCTAAGGATATACCCTTGTTGCAAAAACATTTTCCACACCTCCAACAAATACCTACAATTAGGTATTTTTTATCTTGCCCAACATTTTCTGTAAGATTAAGAACTTAAATTAAGTTGCATTATAATATATTTGCGGCAAATACATTAGATAATTTATGACCTAACCTAAACATTATGAAGTATTTTGTATCACTCTTTCTCAGTCTATTTTTTTTAGTTTTTATGTCCTGTGGCAATGAAGACAATGCTTGGGATAATAATATCCCTATTATTACTCTTAATGAACAATCTGATTCCTCAGGACTATTAAAGAGCCAAATAACTGACATCATTAATTACTCCAAAATCAATTTTGATGAAAACTTTAATAATACAGAACTTTATAAGAACTTGATTTTAAGCCCTAAATGGGAAAATGTTTCTATGGTTCTTCAGAAACAAGACACACTCCATTTATGTGTTCCTCTGCTAGCACAGGATAATCCTGAACACAATTCCTATTATTTGTTTATTTCAAATATCAAATCAGCAAATATCATAAGATTTACCATCATTGGGCTACCGGAAAATTTTTGGGATATTATAAATGCTCCTATTACCAGAGCCGGTATTATAGATGCCGGGTGGATTCCCGAAGTTACAATTCTTGGAGATTTATGTCGACAAATGAGTCATATCTGTTCAGATCCATATGATGAAGCTTTTCTTGAGTTCCTACACAGCAAATGGCTTAAAGAACATGGCAATGAAAGTTCCTCAGATAGTTCTTCATCTGGTGGCGATTATAGTCGGCTGACTGAAGCAGAAAAGCGCTTCCTTATGCGACATCCACAAGTAATTAAAAAATTTCATGATAACGCAAGAAAAGCTAGTGAAGCAGCTAAAAAATTTCCAGGACAGCACAATGGAGAGGGCGATGCGGTAAGACATGTTTATTGGAGTGCTCTCAACACGCTTTCAGAAAATGCAAATCTGGCAAAAGAGTTCGGTGATGCACATGAACAAAATCCGGGACAAGATATTGCAGAGAAGAATATGGATCTATTTAATAACTCCATTGGTTATCAACTGGGAGATCTAGCAAAACAAAATAAATGGTCAGAAGAACGTTTATTTAAGGAAATAATAAAATATAAAAATGATGGAAAATTACAAACAAAATTACATCCATAAGTCATATCTGTTTTTAGCAATCTTATTTTCTTTGCTTAGTTGCCAAAAAGAGGTGGTATCAAAGGTAACTTTCGAAAGAAAGCTATCAGGAATAAAACCAGAAACCGAATTTAGACTCGATTCTCTGAGAAATGATAAATGGCAAAAATGCTATATTATTCCACCGTATCAACAGTACAATTCTACATTAAATAGGATAAAGTTGAGAAAGCATGATTTAAATAAAATAAAGGAAAATGCAATCTCTGATGGAATAAATACATTTGTGTTTATAAATAACGATGGATCAATATCAATAGAAACAGTTTCAAGATCTATCATTGATATTCAAGACACATTGTTAGACTCCATATTCCTTTTTTATCCCACAACAATAATGAAAATGGATAGTAAAAGAAAAATTATAGACATAAAATAATTATGTACTCAACGGAGCCACATAAATCGAGCCTTTTCATTTACATGTATCATAACCCTCTATTTAAAAACCCAACATTGCAGCGGGAGGAATATTCAATACCCGACAAAGCAAACGGGCTATTTTCAAAGTAGGTTCTAAACGTCCTGCAATATAATCATTCACCCGTGAAGGACTTATTCCAATCTCAATGGCAAGTTGCTTTTGGCTCATTCCTTTTTCTTCAAGATAAAGTTCTATTAATTCTGCAACAGTTGGTTTTTCTATCGGATAATGTTCTTTTTCGTATGCAATAACTATGTCGGACATAACAGAGAGTTCCACTGTATTCTTATCATTCGCAGGGATATTATCATCAACCAATGGTAGAAGTTCTTCCACTCTCGCCAAAGCAAATTCATATTTTAGGCATAAGTGATACTGGATGTAAATCGTGACAACCAGACGTTTTGCGCCTAAAATCATCGCATTTTTTGCGACATTACACTATTTTGCTTGGTAATACGACAATAAATGATTAATTTCGTTGCAAATATTGCGGCGTTATTCATGGCTTAATGACGCATCAACCATATTCTAAGTATGTATATACACGAAAGAGACAATTGGACAGTATTCCATTGGAACGCTTCTGAACTGACAGTACTTCTTGAAGAAGTGAATCGTAAACAGGGCTTGTTGTACGGCAGACTTGCCTCGCTTGGCTTTGATAGCAAGTTAAAAGCGATGGCAGAGAACTTGACGTATGATGTTGTTTATTCGTCAGAAATTGAAGGCATACGCCTAAATGTAGACGAAGTACGCTCATCCATAGCTCGAAAATTGGGTATTGAAAACATAAAACAGACAGTACCGTCACACTATGTAGACTCTGTTGTGGCGGTTATGCTTGATGCAGTGAATCATTACAACCAGACATTGACAAAAGAGAAAATTTGTGCATGGCAAGCAGCATTCTTCCCAACCGGTTTCAGCGAGGGCTCACAGATTGAAGTTGGTAGGTATCGTACAAACGAGGAACATATAATTTCCGGGATGTTCGGTCGCGAGAAAATCCATTATATTGCCCCTGCACCGGAACGTGTGGATGAGGAAATGGCACAGTTCATTGATTGGTTTAACAGTCAGGAAAATGTAAATTCAGTTATTCGGTCGGCTATTGCACATTTCTGGTTTGTTAGTATTCATCCATTTGAAGATGGTAACGGACGATTGGCACGCATACTTTCTGATATGCTGTTGGCCCGTGCCGACAAGAGCGAGTTCCGATTTTACAACATTTCCTCGCAGATAAATAAGGATAAGAACCACTATTACGATATTTTGGAAAAGGCTCAACATGGCGATGGTGACATCACTGAGTGGATATGTTGGTATGCCAATACGCTGTCTGCTGCACTTGATGAAGCGGAAAATATCGTCAGCACTATTTTGAACAAAAGTTTCTTTTGGCAAAAGACTTCGTTCATTCCACTAAGCCAAAGGCAGACCGATATACTGAACCTGTTCCTTGACGGTTATGAGGCTAAAATAACTTCCAAGACTTGGGCAACATTGGCTAAATGTTCCAAAGACACAGCCATACGAGATATTCAAGACCTTGTAGAAAAAGACATTCTTCGAGAGGATATTCCCGGTGCTAAACGTCCGAGCTATTCTATTATATATGATCCGGAAGACATTACTGCCTTTTTTTCTGAAATCAGTGTTGAAGAGAAAAACGGTAATAAATACATTAAAGCTCTCTATAAGGGTAAGATACATGTACGCGAAAGAATTTTGCCACTGGACGCAAAACGGTTTGAAAATGGCAACCTCCCATTAGAGAATCTGCTTGCCAAATATTGCTCATATTTAAGAATGAACTGAGTGATTAGACACATTCATAATCCTTAATGATAGAAATTTCTCAGAAATTCAGCTTTTCATCATTACTCTATCTCCGATTTCCTATCTTCATCAGCACCAGCCCAATAACAATCCAGACCATCTCCCGCACCCGTGTAATCAGAGCGGCAAATACCCCATATGCTCCGGACAAAGACAAGCCGGCTACCGCCAGGGCAAAGCCTCCTTCCCTACCCCCTAATTGCATGGGAAGAAAGAAAAGCAGATTAGCCAACAAGGAAGAGAAAGCGACGATCAGGATGCAACCGACAAAACTGACATCCGTAGTCAATACATTCAGAATCAACCAGACTTCGAGACACCCCACTATGCGAGCGGTATACTCTAAACCCAATGCCGAATAAAAGGTACTTTTTCGCTGTTGATGAAGCAATGCTATCTGACTGTCTATGGTTTCCAGTTTTTCTTTATGGAGTTCCGCAAAGCGGACTGCACGATTCTTCAAAAAAGGGATATGACTACCCAGACGTACGCATGCCACAGCCATACCGTTCCGGTAGCCTTTGATAAAAAGAGTGACAAGTAAAAGGCAGAAGAGTGTGATCAACCCCAAGACAATGCCCATCCCCCAACCGACCGGATAAAAAAAGACATAAATCAACACCGAGCTGAGCCAGAAACAGAAATGCGAAAAGATATGCATCATCACATACAGGATGACCGAAGATGTGGCACGCTCCACTCCGACATAGGGAGTCAGCTCCATAATCCGGTAAGGCTCCCCTCCCATCAGTCCCACGGGAGTGACATAATTCAACGCAAAACCGGAAACCGTGAATTTATAGAGCCGGGCGAACGACAATGAATTCACCGGACCACTGCTACGAAGGATGATATACCACGAAAGGGTATTAATCAGATAGATGAAAAGCCAAAGGACCAGAACCAGCGGCAGATAAAATCCGGCACGCCGCAGGTTGTCCAGCAGTTCATCATAAGACACATCGAAAGTGAACAGCATGATGATGACGGCCAGGATGCCAAAGGCCAAAAACAAATTACGAAATTTACTCTTCAAAACAATATACAATTTAACGCATCAAAGATAACGTTAATAATTTATACAATGATATAAGAATAGCCCGTTTAACAAAACACTTTCTTGTACAAGCTGTTTTTAATGAGAATTTAAACCTAAACAAATTAACTATGGATTGGATTATTCATCAACTTAGGGTTCACCCCGAGCTTGCCATCTTTTTGACCCTTTTCGTAGGGTTTTGGATTGGCAAAATAAAAATCGGAAAGTTCAGCCTGGGTGTCGTTACAAGCGTATTGCTGGTAGGTGTCCTTGTGGGGCAATTGAACATTACGGTCGACGGCCCCATTAAATCTGTTTTCTTTTTACTCTTTTTATTCGCTATCGGCTATAAAGTCGGTCCGCAGTTTTTCCGGGGACTGAAAAAGGACGGACTCCCCCAAATGGGATTTGCTGCCATCATGTGTGTATTCTGTCTGATTATTCCCTGGATATTGGCTAAAATTATGGGTTACAATGTAGGGGAAGCAGCCGGATTACTGGCCGGTTCACAGACGATATCGGCTGTCATAGGCGTGGCAGGAGATACGATCAATGAACTAAACATATCTCCTGAAACAAAAGAGGCTTATAATAATATTATCCCGGTATCATATGCCGTAACCTACATCTTCGGTACGGCGGGTTCGGCATGGGTATTGGGCTCTCTCGGTCCCAAGTTATTGGGCGGACTCGATAAAGTAAAAGCCGCCTGTAAAGAATTGGAGGCTAAAATGGGGAATAGCGAAGCGGATCAACCCGGCTTTATGCCCGCTGCACGTCCGGTGACTTTTCGGGCTTATAAAGTAGATAATGAGTGGTTTGGTGACGGAAAACGGGTATCAGATCTTGAAAGCTATTTCCAGGAGAATGACAAGCACCTGTTTGTCGAACGTGTCAGACAAGCCGGAGTTATCGTAAAAGAAATCACCCCGACCCTGATTCTCAGGAAAGGGGATGAGGTGGTATTGAGCGGTCGCCGTGAATATGTTATCGGCGAGGAAGATTGGATCGGCCCCGAGGTACTGGATCCTCAGTTATTGGACTTTCCGGCTGAAGTATTGCCCGTCATGGTAACCCGGAAAACCTTTGCCGGAGAAAAAATAAGTTCAATACGTTCACAGAAATTCATGCACGGTGTCAGTATACGCCGTATCAAAAGGGCGGGTATCGATATACCGGTACTGCCTCAAACCATTGTGGATGCAGGTGATATTGTCGAATTGGTAGGGACCAAACACGAAGTGGATGAAGCTGCCCAAAAAATGGGGTACGCCGACCGTCCAACCAACCAGACAGATATGATTTTCGTTGGTCTGGGTATTCTGATCGGAGGACTGATAGGTGCCCTGAGTATCCACATGGGTGGTGTCCCCATCAGTCTCAGCACCAGTGGAGGCGCATTGATCGGAGGATTGTTCTTTGGCTGGCTACGCAGCAAACATCCGACTTTCGGACGTATTCCCGAACCTGCTCTCTGGATACTGGACAACGTAGGTCTGAACATGTTTATTGCTGTCGTGGGCATCGCTGCAGGTCCCAGCTTCGTACAGGGATTCAAAGAAGTGGGGCTAAGCCTGTTCATTGTAGGCGCACTGGCTACTTCCATTCCTCTGATAGTAGGCATACTTATGGGAAAGTATCTCTTCAAATTCCACCCGGCACTGATATTGGGATGCACAGCAGGTGCACGTACTACTACCGCCGCATTAGGTGCCATCCAGGAAGCTGTTGAAAGCGAGACTCCCGCTTTGGGATATACAGTGACGTATGCTGTGGGAAATACTCTCCTGATTATCTGGGGAGTCGTAATTGTGTTACTCATGTAAAATAGATTTTGATATTAACTAAACATAACCCTGACATAATAATGAAAAGTAATGAAAACAACGGAGCAGTAACTAAAAGTTTTGCTAAAAAGATGGAGAGTATCAGTCCCTTCGAACTGAAAAACAGACTAATTGAAATGGCTGATGAGAGCATCAAAAAGATAGCTCATACCATGCTGAATGCCGGACGTGGAAACCCGAACTGGATTGCCACCACTCCACGTGAAGCTTTCTTCCTTTTAGGTAAATTCGGACTGGAAGAATGTCGGCACGTGATGTACTTGCCGGAAGGAATTGCCGGTATCCCGCAAAAAGACGGGATTGCCGCCCGCTTTGAGACTTTTCTCAAAACCAATCATAGCCAGCCGGGTGCGGAACTATTAAAAGGAACCTATCAATACATGTTACTGGAACATGCCGCCGACCCAGACACCCTTGTCCACGAATGGGCAGAAGGGGTAATAGGTGACCAATATCCGGTACCGGACCGCATCCTCCAGTTTACCGAGATGATTGTACAAGACTATCTGGCACAGGAAATGTGCGACAGTCGTCCGCCAAAGGGCAAATACGATTTGTTCGCCACCGAAGGCGGTACGGCAGCCATGTGCTACGTTTTCGACTCTCTGCAAGAAAACTTCCTGCTCAATAAAGGAGATGGAATCGCCTTGATGGTACCTGTCTTCACCCCCTATATTGAAATCCCTCAATTGAGACGCTATGAATTTAACGTTACGGAAATATCTGCGGACCAGATGACAGCAGACGGGCTGCACACCTGGCAATACAAAGACGAAGATATAGACCGCCTGAAAAACCCGCAGATCAAAGCACTCTTCATTACCAATCCCAGTAACCCACCCAGTTATACACTGAGTCCTGAAACTGCCGCACGGATTGTAGATATCGTGAAGAAAGACAATCCGAACCTGATGATTATCACAGACGATGTATACGGTACATTCAGTCCGCATTTCCGCTCGCTGATGGCCGAACTGCCGCAAAATACTTTGTGCGTCTATTCCTTCTCCAAATATTTCGGGGCTACCGGATGGCGCGATGCCGTAATCGCTCTGCACGAAGAGAATATTTTTGACCGGATGATAGCCCACTTACCGGAAGAACAAAAGGCAATCCTCAATAAGCGTTACTCCAGTCTGACCCTTGCCCCCGAAAGATTAAAATTCATCGACCGCATGGTAGCCGACAGCCGGCAAGTGGCGCTCAATCATACAGCCGGATTGTCTCTGCCGCAACAGACGCAGATGAGCCTCTTCGCTTCTTTCGCCATACTGGATAAAGAGAACCGGTATAAAAACAAGATGCAGGAGATCATCCGGAGACGCCTGAAAGCTCTGTGGGATAATACCGGATTCTCACTGGTGGACGATCCGCTGCGTGTAGGATATTATAGTGAGATAGATATGCTGGTGTGGGCTAAGATATTCTACGGAGAAGAGTTTGTAGACTACCTCAAGAAAACGTACAGCCCATTGGATGTTGTTTTCCGCCTCGCCAACGAAACCTCATTGGTATTGCTGAATGGTGGCGGTTTTGCCGGACCGGAATGGAGCGTACGTGTATCACTTGCCAACCTGAATGAAAAGGATTATGTCAAAATAGGCCAGGGAATCAAACGGATACTGGATGAATATGCCCAGAGATGGCAGGAATCACGGAAATAAGATCCTGAATCTTGTCAGTCCGTCAGCGTATGTACGCAATGAAAACGTACAGCCATGACGGCTTAAAACTTCACGGATAAAGACCAGGCCGATACCTTGTCCGTTGGGTTTGGTAGAAAAGAAGGGACTGAAGAGCTTTGCTTCAGTCTCTTTTGTTATGCCGGGCCCATTGTCCACCACTTCGATAGCAGCAGGTGATGAGGTGCGGATGGTAATCTGACCGTCTTTCCCGATACTTTCAGCCGCATTTTTAATAATATTCACCAATACCTGCTCAAACAGGGAGGCGTCCAGTTTCACATCGTCCAATGATTCATCACATATCAGTTGTAACCGGATATTCCGGTCATTGCACATCCCCTCCATAAAGCGTTTGCAACTGAATGCAAGGTCATTCAGGTTGATCGGAGTAAGACGGGGATCGGGAATCTTCACCACGTCGGCAAAACGGGTAATGAAACGGCTCATAGAAAAACAACGTTCCGTACAGACACGCATCACATCACAAATATCTTCCATACCATCCGACTCTGACAATGCCTGTTCGACTGTATCCAGTGTAGAAGTAATCCCTGCCGTCGTATTATTCACTTCGTGCGCAATCATACGGATCACTTTCTCGTATGCCTTTTTCTCTGCTTTCATCACTTCGTCTGTCAATCCTTCCATCAGATAAAAAGGATGCTGGAAGCCGCGGTCCACAAACGAAGAATGAGTACATTTATAGATATTTGAATCATTCAGTCGCACGGTGCTGGTTTCTCCCTTCGGAATGGCAGCCAGTTCTATGGCAAGCGGCGAATCGATCTCAGACAGTTTCCTGCCTTCGGCTTCTTCCGGACGGACTCCCATCATCTTCATCGCCATCGGGTTTAGTTGGGATACCTCTTCATCCAGTGTCATAATGACAACACCCATAGGTGAAGCGTTAATCATCAGATCAAGAAAATGATTCTGTTCACGCAACCGGAGACGCTCGTTTTTCAGTTGATCCATCATACGGTTGAACACATTCACTACCCGATCGGCTTCCTGTTGACCTACGTGGCTCAGGCGGCTGCTGAAATCCTGTTCTCTCAAAAGTTCCATACCACTGCCAATCGTATTCATTGGTTTCACTATCTTCCGGTAAAACAAAATCAGATATAAAACGAGGAACAGCATCAACCCTTCTGCGATATAGAGATATTTCGCCACAATGGTTTCGGATACATAGAACAGAAAGCCCATGATGGAAAACAACAGAAAGATAAGTATGAAGAAAAATCCTTTTACCGGCATGTGATTGATGATTAACGATTAAAAAGTAATGATAAGCAACGAGTCACTTATCACTGATATCATATTTCTCCAAACGACGGTACAATGCCGCACGGCTGATACCTAACGCTGTAGCCACCTGGCTCAGGTTCCCTTTATAACGCTCCAATGCCTGAAGAATTGTCTGTCTTTCGATTTCATCGAGTGTCATTCCTGCAAACGAAGAGGCAGTTGACGTACTTTCATCATGTCGCTGGTACTGACTCTCGAAATCGGTTGCATCCAACACTTCCTTGCCACTGACCAGAATCGTACGCTCCACCAGATTTTTCAACTCACGGATATTGCCCGGAAAAGGCAAACGACTCAGGAAGTTCAATGCATCCGACGAAAACTCCGTACGGGGTAGGTTGTTGATCTCAGCCTGACGATCGGCAAAGTGTCTGGCGAGTAACGGTATATCCTCTCTGCGCTCTCTCAACGCAGGAAGTTTTATGGTTATCAGGTTAATGCGATAGAACAGATCTTCACGGAAAGTGTGTTCGCTTACCATCTTGGCCAAGTCGGCATTGGTAGCCGAAACAACCCGTATATCCGTCTTACGCGGACGGCTGTCACCCAGTACTTCAAAAGTCTGGTCCTGCAATACCCGCAACAGTTTCACCTGGCATGAGGGATCGAGATCGCCGATTTCATCCAGAAAAATAGTTCCTTTATTCGCCATCTCAAAACGCCCCATACGATCGGAAGTGGCATCTGTGAAGGCTCCTTTTTTATGACCGAACATCTCACTTTCAAACAGACTCTGGGATATTCCTCCAAGATTGACTTTCACAAAAGGCTGACGGGCACGCTGACTGTTGATGTGGATAGCCTCGGCTATCAGTTCTTTACCGGTTCCGCTCTCACCGGTGACCAATACCGAAGCATTGGTTCGTGCAATACGAGCCACCGTATTCAACACTTCTGTCAATCCGCGGCTCTTGCCAATAATATGGCTCCGGTTCAATGAACCGCTTTGCTCCTGAAGTGTATCCTTCGGAGTTGCAGTAAGCTCCAAAGCAGTCTCTATGCGTTGCAGCAATGCGGCATTATTCCAGGGTTTGGTGATAAAATCGAATGCACCGGCCTGCATTCCCTGTACGGCAAGTTGGATACTACCCCATGCAGTCATCAGAATTACAGGAACATCCGGACGAAAGATCTTGACCTGCTTAAGAAGGGTCAATCCCTCTTCTCCGGAAGTGGAAAGTGTAAAATTCATATCCATCAAAATCAGAGAAGGAGCTTCCGAACGGACTACTTCCATCGCCTCACGCGGACCGGGTACAGTTACCACTTGGTAACCGGCACGTTTCAGCATGAAACTCAACGAGGAACGAACTCCACTATCATCATCTATAATTAAAAGCATAAGTGTTATTTTTTTGATTTGCAAAACTACTCTTTTTGGGGTTAAAACCAAACTAATTCTTCACAACATCATCAAAATCGGCTTCCAGTGGTGTATTATTCTGGAAGTCCCACAGCGTCAGACTGCGGAGCTGGTAAAAATAATACCAGTACCAGTAGAGTTCATTGATATGTTTCTGCCGGGCATCATCTTTCGAATTCTGGGCATCATTCAGGTCGAGTGTATTGATTTTACCTATCAGGAAAGTCTCAATACTGGTTTTATAACGCTGCTGTGCAATCTTATCCGCTTCATTGGCAATAGAAAGTTGCTGTGCCTGATTATTAAAATTCTCTACAAGCAGGAAGATGTCCTGATCAAAGTCAATTTGTTCTTTACGTATTTTGGATAAGGTAACTTCCCGGTTACTCTTGGCTACACGCACTTTTCCACGACGCTTTCCCCAATCAAGAATTGGAATCTTCACACCGACCTCTACCACCTGGTTATCGAGTAATTTTTGATAAGAAGCAGAGAAATCCTTATTCAGTCCGGTATATCCCACGTTTGCGAAAAGATCGATACTACGAAGATTGCCACGTGCGGTAGCCACTTCGTAATCAGCTTCCAACTGCCGGCGACGTATGTTATGAGCGAAAGAATTGCGCTCCAATGCTTTATTCAGCACTTTGTTGTATTCCATTTTAAGATCGGGTGCTGATTCCGGTATTACCGGCTCCAATACCTGATCATCTCCTATTGCCAGGAAAGAGCGCAGCCGGAACATATTTGCATTCAGATTACTCTGTGCATCGGTAACGGCAGCCCGGGCTTTCAATGCAGCCAGTTTCAATTGTAAAAGCTCATTTTCGGAAATTTGCCCCATCTTTCGTTTCGCTCCGGCCACCTCGTACAAGCGATCTGCATTTATCTGATTCTGGCGGGCGGTTCCCAGAGTTTCTTTAGCCAGCAGAAGATTAAAGAAGTAAGTGATCGCGTTCATGGTTACAGTCTCTGTAGCAGTGATAAAGGCTGCTTTTGCCTCTTCATAACGAACCGGCTCAATGCGGCGATTCCATTTCAGATCATTCACTCCAAAGATAGGTTGAGTCAATTGTAAAGCGATAGGCACGGACATAAACTGCCGGTTTCCACCACTCCCCAGCTGTTTCACAAAGTCGAGTGAAGAAGACAGGGCTATCTTACCACCCGTAAACCAGATATTCTGATCAATGGAAAGCGTACCGTTCAGCCCTAACTTATTACTGCGGACAAAGGAGTAAGAGCCGTCTTCATTCTGATAACTGTTATATTGTTTTCCATAGCTTGGCAAAGTTCCGCTGAAATTTACTTCCGGCAACAAATCGGCACGGAACGTACGGTATTCCCAATAAGCTGTCTTCAACTCATTGAGAGCAACGGCTGCATCTACAGACTGTGTACGCGCCAATGCAATGGCTTCATTCAAGGTAATCTCCCGTGTTTCCTGTGCACTCAATGCCAACGAACAGAAGGCAAAAGCAGAGAGTAGAAAAGATCGTTTCATATAGAATTTGTTTATTTACCGGCAGAAAAGCAAACCCTGTGCCAAATATTGAGTGTTGCAGCGATCACTCTAGCTCGCTATATAACATAAACATTCATTTGAAAGAGTTCAGTGTATGATAATCCTCACTCCACTTCCCTCCTGGTCACTCTTCTCCTGTTCGTCATCCACCACTCCTTTTGTTCATCCTTCACCGTTTATCGTTCACCGTCTAAAATCAATCCTCCTTCTTCTGTCCGAAAATGAACAGTTTGTCCGCAGACGGACGCCCCCGGTGTACTTATTCACAAGTATCCGGCAAACGAACTGTGAAACGGGTTCCCTTTCCTTCCTTCGAAGTAACCGTGATGACTCCATTCAAACGTCCGATGATGGTTTGACAAATACTCAGTCCCAACCCGGCTCCCTGGGTAAAACTGTCGACTTTATAGAAACGTTCGAAGATATGCCTCAACCCATCCTCCGAAATACCTTTTCCGGTATCTTCTACAAAAATAGAAGTATATCCCGGCTCTTCCTCCGTATAACCGAATGTGATCGCCCCTTGTGTTGTAAACTTGGCAGCATTGTTTATCAGGTTATTCACCACTTGTTGCAAGCGGACATTATCCGTCACCAGATATTTTTTACTATTCTCCGGCAACTTCAATACCAACCGAACTCCGGAAGGCATGTTCAACTGTTGTGAATCGTATACATTCTTCATCAATAACGGAAGATTGTGCCCGGCAAACTGGAAATCCATCGTACCGGACTCTATACGGGACAAATCGAGAATATCATTAATAAGTGCCAGTAACAGACCACAGTTTTTATTGATTGTCTCAATAAACAACTTTACCTCCTCTTCGGTAAATCCACTGGTATCACTCAACAAATCGGAGAAGCCCACGATGGCATTCAGCGGGGTACGTATTTCGTGACTCATATTAGCAAGGAATGCCGATTTAAGCTTATCTGCCTGAAGTGCTTTATCACGGGCTGCGGTCAATTGCTCTTCGGTAGTCTTATAGCGCTGTATACTCTGACATACGCCCAGAATGCTGTAAGGTGTGTCTGTCGTAAGTCCTGCAAGCACCGAAGTACGATATTCCCACCATTCGTATCTGCCGTCACCGCTAAGCTGGCGGAAACTCATACGGGTACTCTGGCTCAGGCCTGCCAATGCACGGTTAAAGAGTTCGAACGCCAACTCCTGATCGTCCGGATGAACCATCCGATCCATCTCATTCCGTGAAATGGTAGTCTTGTTCTCTGCAAATCCGAAGCGTACCAGAAAGCCCGCAGGAAAAGTAAATAAACCGGTACGGATATTATACTGCCAGGGATAGATGGAGCTTTCGTCCACCGCCATACTAAAGAAACGTTTTTGCATCTCTTCATCCGATATATTACGGGCCGAAAGGGCCATTCCGGTGATTTTACCATGTGCCCGGATAGGAACGATCTCACCCGAAACAGGGAAATAGCTGCCACTATGGACTTCCTGCATAAACGAATTTTCGGGAATGACCACACTGCCCTCTTCAGTTACCACCCGCTCGAGCATGGAACGGAGAATCTCTTTACCATTATTGTAAATCTTGAAGATACTGCCTGCCGGTAATCCTTCATAAGGACGCGCGGCTTCATCCTTAGGCAAATGCAGCATTTTCAGTAAAGAACGATTCGTAAAATGAATACGGAGATCGGTATCGTACGTGATCACACCGTCACGGATAGAATGGAATACATTATCGAATTCATCACGTTGGGCAACCAACCGGTTTTGTATCAGTAAACGGGTCTGGGCATGGATGCGCCGACGGGATTCGCGACGGTTGATGCGATACAGCCACACTATCAAAAACACCAGTAAAGCTAATATCGAGCTATACAGTAAGATATAGAGCAAACGATATTTCTCTCCGTATGGTTCGTTGATAATGGTTCCTCCAATAGCCTGCACCTGCTTGGGATTTACCTTGAAAAACACCAACTGCTTGAAATCATACATAAAATTCAAGGGAGATTCAATAATACCCACTTCCGAAGGAGTCTTCCCACGTAACACATCGGAAGCTGTCCGCCCCACCTCACGTGCAGAAGTATATGAATCGGCATCATAAGCCCCGAAGGCGCCATTAGTCAATGCAAGATTTTCACACGAAAAGAAAGGAGCTTTTGAATTACGTCCGATGAATGACATAAAAGGCGACCATTTAGGGGCAATAATCAGTGTCCTGTGCGTATTGCGCGGATAACATGTGGAAGCTATGATTTTGTTGGTTGTATCCGTTTGCGAATTATAGAAAGTTACCGTATATTCCGGATGCTCTTTCACAAAGCCATTCCATTCGTTCATAAAATCGTCTCTTCCTTTAGAACTCAGAAGGCTGTTGTCAGAGATACAAACTACTTCCGTCCGACTCGGGAAAAGGCGGTTCGCCTGCCTCAACAGCTCCCCGAAATCCGGATTTGCCGTATATCCACACACATTGGGTAACGAATCGATCAGACTGCCTTCCGGATATTTTATATTAAAAAAGATAACAGGCAACTGTAAAGGCAATGAATCCCCGCAAGTCAACAAAGTATGAAAAGCCTCGTCACTGACAGTAACAATCAAATCCGTTCCCCGTTCGCGGGCTCGTTCGCAGAAACGCCGCATAATAAGTTTCTCTGACTGATAAGTCCAGAAATTGGCATCCAGAAATTCTGTTGTCACATTCACTTTCAGTCCAGATTCGCTGAATCCTTCTTTCAATCCCCTGGCCAAATCGCCATGCCAAGGTGTTTCGGAAGCATACGACTGAATGAAAAGAACATTATAAATACGTTCCGCAGCAGTGGATATTTCTGTGAGAAATAAAAAGATAGATATAAGAAATATAGTATACGATGGTCTGTTCATAGTAAAAAAGCTGCGTTGTATCAGGATTATGGACGCAAATATACGTTATAATCTTGAAAACAACGCAGATAGATTACGATTTATTGCAATAAGCTTTTATTCCTCACGCAGTGCTTCTGCCGGCTGAATTTTCATGGACTGACGGGCCGGGAACCAAATGCCGGCCAATATCATCAATGCCATCAACAGCAGAGTAATACATTCGCACAACACAAAACGCCCGACAGTGAACGTGGAGAATTGCCACGAAGGTGTCAGTTCGCTTTTGGCAATATAATAGTCAATGCCCAGTGCCAACGGAGTGGCCAGAAGCAGCATGAACCAGCCTTCACTGAGCAAACGGAAAAAGACACTTTTCTTGCTGCCGCCTACCGCCATCATCAAAGCCATCTCTCCTTTACGCTGCTGCGTCCGGAACCAGAAAGTGCCCAACAATCCCAAGAAGATATTAAGCAGCAAAAAGCCCATCCCCACCAAATAGTTTCGTAAAGTATTCATATCGTCTAACTGGAAAGTACGACGAATATTTTGGAATGAATTTACTTTCGATAAAAAGACATTCCCCACTCTGTATTGGGATGGTGCGTCTTTCATTAACCGTTCGGCGAATCCGGCAGGTTCACCATCACTGGTACGCAGACAGATTTCATTGCCATATGCCAATTGATCCTCCCGCAATAATATTACTACCGACCGGCTATAGCAAGCGGCCGAAAAATCATCGTAACGAATCACTTCAAGTGCGGCAGACAACTTTGTACCCCGAGCTGTATCCTGATCCAAACAAAATTCTTTGCCAATATAATCTTTTAAGTCTATATGATAACGGGATTCAAAAAGATTACGCGATGCCATAAAAGTACCCTCTTTCAGCAAAGCTCCCAATTGTTCCGGTGTTTCTCCGTTAGCTCCCCGATAACGGAATACACGGAAAAAGTCAGGGGTTACCCACCGCCGGATATTATACTTTCTTTCCATAGTATCCAGACGTACTTCCATACCACTGTTACTGCCATTGTAAGGAAAAGAATTTTGTGACATACTGACTGCCTCTACTCCGGGACGACGACGCAAACGATCTAATAACTCACGTATATCGGCATTATTTTCCTCTTCCGTACGGCCGGCTATATAATCGGGGCTTTTTTCCGTGAGATAATTAAATTCAACCCTGTAAGTATTCTCTATATCAAAACCACGAGGCTCAAAATAAGTATAAAGAGTGACAAACATATAGTCGACCACATACCAAAGCACAATACTTACTAACAGTAACTCCACGAACAACCACGCATTCGAACGCCGTTCATTAACTATTTGTTTTAATAATTTCTTATTCATCGTTCATGTAGTGTTTAAGTGAGTTTTCCGCTAAGAGCATTTATGATTGACATCCGGGATGCCCGCCAAGCCGGCCACCCGCTGCTGAGCAAGTTTAGCAGCAGACAAAAGAGCAGAGCATAAATAAACGTAGAGAGTTTGAAAAGCATCTTCCACTCAATGACCGGAGCCGTATTGAGATACATCAGCCGTGAATCGGCAAAAAGTGTACCGCCCCACACATAGGAGATCAGCAAACAGAACAATAATCCTACAACACCCGCCATTAAAGTCAACACTAAATTCTCGGCAACAATCTGTCCCATCACCCCTCCGCGGGTAGCACCGAACGAACGGCGCACGCCAATCTCCGCCACACGCTGTCGCAGGCGGCTGTGAGTCATCGAACTCAGGTTAATGGCAGGAACCAACAACAAAATAAGGAAAATGATCACTTGTTGGCGAAAATAACCCGCCATATCCGGTTGCTCATTTGCCCACTTATGCTGTGACATGGTCAACTGGTCATCCGGCTGCCCCCGGTAAAAAACAAAATAATCTCCCAATCCGGCATTATACGCCAAACGACGTCGTTCACACTCTGCCCGAATCGCATCAAAATCAGAAGAACTACGAGCCAGAATCACAACCCGCATTGCTCCCATGATACCATCGCTCCATACATTATCCCCTCCTGTGATATTAGTTGAAAGATATGGGACCCATATCTGTGCATAAGCCGTCGAAGCCATTGAAGAGACATCTTTCACGACTCCGCTTAACCGGTAAGGGGCATCGTTCACAAAAATCTCTTTCCCGGCCACATTTGTAGCAGTACCGAAAAGAAGGCGGGCCACACTTTCTGTTATAACAGCCACGGGCAAACCCGATTTAGCTTCAGCATCCGAATAGGGTTTGCCGTCGACAAACGAAAAGTCGAATATACGCCAGAAAGCTCCGTCTGTCTCAAGTGCATCAACTCCTGTACGCACTCCCCGCGACAAAGAAACCTGCATCGTCCCGGGAATACTATATATACTGACTTCTTCGGGAGTTTTTAATCCTTCGAAACATCCCTTCGCCGTTTTTATTCCCATTGGACCGTTACTTGATCCGTCGTCACTCCAGGTTTTGTTGCCTACACTCATCTGTTTGACGTGTAACAAGCGGTTCCGGTTACTTTCAGGAGCAAAAGGAACCGTCTTTATCTGCTGTTGCATCACCACTACCATAATCAGGCAAATGGTCAGTGCAGTGCCCAGCACACTTATCGTAGTCAACAATGGTTGTTGCTTCAGTTGCGACAGGGCCTGCTTGAAATATTGTTTAATCATTGTGTTCTTTTTATTCTCCTACTTTCAATCCGCGTGTATTAACCCCTCCGACTCCACCTTTAGAAATATCGGCTTTACGGGCTTTACCTTTCAGGGTCATGCTTCCTACACCGTCGGCACGAGCTGTCAGTTCATCACAATCCACCCGGATATTGACACTGCCTACACCATCCAACCGTACTTTGAGAGTTTCACAAACCAAATCACTAATTTCAGCACCGCCTACTCCCGAAAGAGTTATCTTCAATTGATCCAACCGAAGTGCGGTCCGGCAATTGAAGCTGCCTACTCCCTGCAATTTTACACTCTTCAGATCAGGAGCGGCAATATACAGTTTAACATTTTTGGAATTGCTGTTATTCTCTTTATATCCAATCACCAAAGTCTCTTTTTCCACTTTCGTTGTAGTTTCGGATACATATCTCTGCGGGCCCTCTATCCGAACAGAACAACGATCGGACTGTGCAAAAATGATATCTCCGACTGCATCCAGACGGATAGAAGAAAAATCGGGAACTTTACGGTTATCAACAATGATTCCCTTACTTCCGGTAGTTTTACCACATTGGCAATCATCACTGCATTGAGCCTGTATCATATTGAAAGTTGCCCCCATTGTGAGAGCTAAAGCCACTAACATTACTCTTATTTTCATCGTTTCCTAATTTTGAGATGAATGACTGTATTATGATTATTATTGTACTTGCCGTCCGTCAAAGAACCGAATGGTGCGTGAAGTCTGTTTGGCCTGCTCCTCGTTATGGGTCACCATCACAATGGTACGTCCGTCTTCTTTATTTAACCGGTGAAGCAACTCCATTACCTCAGCCCCCATCTTGGAGTCCAGATTTCCGGTAGGTTCATCAGCAAGAATAATCTCCGGATTGCCGATAATGGCACGGGCAATGGCCACACGCTGACACTGACCACCGGAAAGTTGAGTGGGGAAATGCCGCATACGGTGAGTCAAACCGACTTTCTCAAGCACCTCCTGAGCCAGTTTCCGACGTTCGGAAGAGCCCATACGGCGATACAGTAACGGAAGCTCCACATTATCCAGTACATTCAGGGAATTAATCAGGTGAAACGACTGGAATACGAACCCAAGTGTCTTATTACGGAAAGCTGCCAGTTCCTTATCTTTCATGCCTTCAGTGTGTGTACCGTTTATCTCTATGGTTCCGGTAGTAGGTGCATCAAGCAACCCCATAATATTCAGCAAAGTCGATTTACCACAACCGGAAGGTCCCATTATGCTCAGGAACTCACCACGGTCTACTGTCAGGTTCACATTTTCAAGAGCCACTGTTTCGATTTCGTTCGTACGGTAGATTTTCGAGAGAGAAGTCAATGTAATCATAAACTTATGGTTTTAAATTATTTCTTTTTATTAAGATCATGTTCAAATGACATGCCAAAGAATTAATATACTTATAAACAATCACTTAATATTTGGGCAGAGTGTCCGATAATGAACACTCTGCCCACAAATGAACTCTCTTTCTTATCAAAAATGAACGTTTATTCCTCGTGTAATGCTTCTGAATTATTGCACTTGCCGTCCGTCAAAGAACCGAATGGTGCGTGAAGTCTGTTTGGCCTGCTCCTCGTTATGGGTTACCATCACAATGGTACGTCCGTCTTCTTTATTTAACCGATGAAGCAACTCCATTACCTCAGCCCCCATCTTGGAATCCAGGTTACCGGTAGGCTCATCAGCAAGGATAATCTCCGGATTACCGATAATGGCACGGGCAATGGCCACACGCTGGCACTGACCACCGGAAAGCTGTGTGGGAAAATGCCGCATACGGTGAGTCAAACCGACTTTCTCAAGCACCTCCTGAGCCAGTTTCCGACGTTCGGAAGAGCCTATACGACGATATAATAAGGGAAGCTCTACATTGTCCAATACATTAAGAGAATTGATCAGATGGAATGACTGGAACACAAAACCAAGCGTTTTATTACGGAAGGCAGCCAGTTCTTTATCCTTCATCCCTTCCGTGTGCGTGCCGTTTATTTCGATTGTTCCGGTTGTAGGCGCATCCAGCAACCCCATAATATTCAATAGAGTCGATTTGCCACAACCGGAAGGTCCCATTATGCTAAGAAATTCACCGCGATCCACTTTCAGGTTCACATTCTCGAGAGCTACTGTCTCAATCTCGTTTGTACGATAGATTTTTGAGAGGGAAGTTAATGTAATCATAACTTTAATTTATTTAGATGATTCGTTTTGTTCCATTTTGGCTTATATGAACAAGACATGTCAAATGGTATGCCAAAAGAATAACATCCTCATAAATTGCACATTAAACTAACAGAAGGATGTCCGATAATGAACATACTGCCCGTTAACGAACTGCCTGATTTACTTATCCTCCGGAACAATCTCATTTAAGCAAGCCAATGCATTGAGTGTACGCGGATAACCAATGTAGGGCAACAATTGAGTAATGACAGTCAGCAACACAGATTTATCATTGCCAACATTTATATTGCCTTGAATATGACCTTTGACCTGCGCCTCGCAGCCCCCAAGTGACACAAGGATGGCAAAAGTTAACATTTCACGCGTTTTTACATCCAGAACCGGACGCGTTTGATAATCACCGAAACAGTTGGCGGAAAGATATTCCTGAAAATGCAATTGTCCTTGGGGTGCGGTTTCATACATTTTGTCTATTCGTTCGCCAAAAATGGATTTCTGCAAAGCAAGTCCCTTCTCCATACGGTTTTCGGAAGTTATCACCGCCTGTGGCTCCAAAGGCAACTTCACTCCTTTTGACGACAAGAATCCATTGGCTATAGAAATCAATTCCGCAACCTTTGCCATACCCACATAAGGAACGGCATGATAAAGCACTTCTTTTATTTCAAGCGGGGTAACTCCGTTGACAAAAGCGGCCTGGAGTGTTTTTTGATACTCTCCCGCAGTGCTCATGGCAATGGTGGAAGCCATTGTAACCAAAATCCGCATACGAGTATCCAAATCACCATATTGCTGTGTTTCGCCAAAAGCAAAATTAGTGAATATTTCCTCCAGTTCGGGATCGGTCTGTGCAAGATTGTTTCCGAGATTGATAAACCTCGTCGTGCCATTGCGGGAAACACTCGTTGCAGCTATCCCTTGGGGGGAAGTTGCCTCAGCGTATGCCTGGTCATCTACAGGTTCCAACCAAGTATTTTGGTTGGTTTCAGGATTACATTCGATGGCCAGATGAGAAAACCAACTGTCAGGGGCAGCTCCATGCCAATGCACTACATCCGGAGCTATCTCCACTACATCTCCGGGCAGTAACAGACGGGCATTTTTCCCTTTTTCCTGATAATACCCTCTTCCTCCGACAGCTATCAGGATTTGTCCGCCCGTATGGCTGTGCCAATTGTTACGGCATCCGGGTTCGAAAGTCACATTGCTGACAGGGCAATTCAATTCATCATTCTGCGTCAAGCGTGCCAGATAGGACTGCCCTATAAAAAACTTCGCATATTGCACGTTTGCATCTCCTATGGGAAACACACTCGGATTTTGGAGAACTTCTTCTTTTTTCATATTCTGTGCATTTAAAGAATTTGTGGTATAGCACAGCAACGTTATCATTGCCGATGCCCATATAAAATGTTTCATTTTCATAAGATTATAAATTATATGATGCAAATTTAGGCACCTTTCCGTTCTCATCGTATACCCGGATTACGGATGTAATTACCTCAATTACGGATATTCTTACCCCTATTCCGGTTTTATTCCTCCAACCCATACTACATATGATGAAAATCCCTACATTTGTCACAGATAAATAACAATATGCCCTATGGAAGAAGTAATTAAGCTCAATTCGGTAGACCAGTATAACCAGATGTACGGTCTCGAAACATTGCACCCTTTGGTGACAGTAGTCGACTTGTCGAAAGCCACGTTGTTCCCCACACACTTCACCCTCAACTACGGACTGTACGCTTTGTTTCTGAAACAAACAAAGTGCGGCGATCTACGCTACGGACGGCAGATGTATGACTATCAGGAAGGCACAGTAACAAGTTTTGCCCCCGGACAAGTAGTAGAGGTAAAGGTGACTGACGGGATACGTCCGAAGTCACACGGTATATTATTTCATCCCGACCTGATACGCGGCACATCTCTGGGACAGGAAATCAAACAGTATTCATTCTTTTCATACGCTTCAAATGAAGCCCTTCATCTTTCGGACGAAGAGAAAAAGATCTTTCAGGATTGCCTGGATAAAGTCCAATTGGAATTATCACGTCCGATAGACAAGCACAGCAAACGCCTGATTTCAAGAAATATCGAATTATTATTGGACTATTGCATGCGTTTCTATGAACGGCAGTTCGTCACACGTTCAAAAGTGAACAAGGACGTACTGGTGAAGTTCGAAGAACTATTGGATCTCTACTTCCAAAGTGAGCAGTCGCAAACCGAAGGATTACCCACAGTGAAATATTTTGCAGATAAGGTAAACTTGTCTTCCAACTATTTCGGCGACCTGGTTAAAAAGGAAACGGGTAAGACTGCTCAGGAATACATCCAGGGTAAAATAATAAATGTAGCCAAAGAAAAGATATTGGCTTCAGAAAAAACAGTCAGTGAGATTGCATATGAACTGGGATTCCAATACCCACAACATTTCACACGCATATTTAAAAAGAATGTTGGCTGTACCCCGACAGAATACAGGATAATTCAAGTATGATGGCCTCTTCCGGTAAAGAAACATTAGATATCAAAACGGTGCATCAATGCAACCGCTGCCTGGGATGCAAGACGCTGCATCCACAGGCAAGCATTATCCGTCTGGACCATACGAATGTGGAACAGCACAGCATTAAATTCGATTTTTACACAATACTGTTGATGGAGAACGACATAGAGGACTGCTGTTGTTGCGGACGCAAAGCTTATGACTATTCCAATGCGACAATGGTTTTCCTCCCTCCGGAACAAACCTTCGACATGCACAAAAACAGAGTACTCCCACAGCAGGGATGGTTACTGGCTTTCCATCCCGATCTGCTTTATGGTACCACACTTGAAAAAAACATTCAAGAATATACTTTCTTTTTCTACCGGAAAGAAGAGGCTTTACATCTGTCCCAACGCGAAAAGGATAAGATTATAGAATGCCTACGGGAAATGGACGAGGAATTACATCACCCGATAGACCGCCATAGCCAAACACTGATTTCACGATACATCGAACTATTGTTGGATTATTGTACCCGGTTCTACGAACGGCAGTTTATCACCAGGGAGAACAAGAATAAAGTGCTGCTCGACAAAACGGACCGTTTATTGGATGATTATATTTATTCCGGTAAGCTAAAGTGGGAAGGTCCGCCTACCTCCGCATATTGTGCTGAAAATTTAAAGCTCTCCGTTGCCTATTTTGAAGATTTACTCACGTTTGAAACCGGTAAAACCTTACTGGAGTTCTTCCAGTTAAAAAGAATGGAAACCGCAAAGAGAATGCTACTTGATAAAGAGAATACAATCAAAGCAATAGCCGGTCAACTGGGATTTTCTAACACGCAGTTATTCTGCCTGTTTTTCAAGAAAATTACGGGAGTAACGCCCAACGAATACAGATATTCGCAGAACTGATATTTAAAAAAGTTATATACCGTCCAAAGTTTTTTGAAAATCATGGAGATGTGTCAAAACTCACCACAGAGAACACAGAGGAACACAGAGGAAAATTTAAGTCACTGGTGATCAATATAAATAATCTGTGTTACTTCATGTCTCCTCTGTGGTAGAGGTATTTGTCGACCAATCCGGTTACTCGTCCCGCAAAGCATCCGCAGGATTCATCCGTGCTGCTTTTGAAACCGGAATATAAGTTGCCACAAACGAAACAGCCAGAATCAGAACATACGAAATAACCGATACAATAAGAAAGTGCAACACCGGACGATTCTGTATATAATCCGGGATCGGATTATCCGGCGGGAAAGCAAAGCCATTCAGATATACTATTTGAAGTTGTACCAATGCTCCTACTACAAATGCGATAGTCACCATCCACCAGGCTTCAAAAAGAAACTGCCGGATCAACCGGTGACGGTTAGACCCCATTGCCATATAGAGCCCTATTTCCTCCCGGCGGGCATTGCAACGCAGCCAAAAGGTACCCCCCATCCCCAAAAAGACACACAACAGAAAAAATAAAGCGAGAATGGTCTGCAACCGGATAGTCCCCGTAGTTCCCATATAATACTCAAAATTTTTACTTTCCGTCCTGAAATCCGTAAGCGATGCCAGATAATAGTTCCCGACCTGCATTCGGGGACGCATTTCACGTTTAAATGTCTCAGTGAAAACAGGTGAAGCGAGTCCATCACGCACCCGGAAACAAATCCGCACTCTGCCCGGAAGATGTTTCAATTCAGAAGTAGTCTTGAATATCAGAGGACTGGGTTGGTTATTACTTCTTATCTGTACGGGGTCGATTATAGCGGTCAACGGAAACTTACGGGTCGTATCTCCCCAATGCACCCATTTATTTTGCGGATATTTCTCGCCGAACAACTTCTCTGCGAGATCAGGAGTCAGGTAGATCCCCTGTTCTCCTTCCGCAAGTACCGGAGGAATTTGCCCTGTCCGTGCATCGTGTATACGAAAAACTCCAAAATAGTCGGTTCCGGAAAGGAAGGTCATCTGCTGTGAATATGCAAGGATCGTATCATTGAAAACCTGTCCTCCGTTCCAGCCCCCGCTTTGCGGATAAGAATTAAAAAGGCTGACAGTCACATTAGAAACACCCGGATAGCGACGTACCTGATCTACGATGCGCATAAAGTCAATACGTTTCAGCGAATCGGAAGCCATCTCCGGTTTATATTTGGTATGGTTAGTTGAATATTCACCTATACTGAGCAGGTAAGTATCGGTAAGATCATAATGATCGGGCAATGCCTTATCGGATAATAATACGTACACAGGGTCGACTACTCCCCATAAAAAATAAGTCACAACCACCAGTTCTCCCAGAATCCATCCATTGGCAGCACGCTGGTTCCACAACTGGCGGAGTATCATCATCAGGTTCATATCTTTTATCTTTTTTCGTTAAGCGAATATACAATATCTTTCTTCAAAGCATGCAAAGCCGGAATCAGAGCTGACAATACATTCAGCACCAAGCTGACCATGAAGGTAATACCTATCACCACCGGATTCAGCAACATACCGGGAGTCAAGAAGCTATCGACTCCCTCAGGCATCACATCTGCCGAGAAAGACAACAGATCCGGAAGCCAGTTCCGGCCACAATAGACAATCAGATACGAAAGTAACAAACCGAACAGACCTCCGATGCCAGTAAGAAACAGATTTTCCAAAAATATCTGCAACAGAAGCGAAGTTTTGGAAGCACCGAAAGCCTTGCGTATGCCCAATTCGGAAAGCTGGCGCTTCATACGTGAAGCAATCATTCCTGCCAGATTCAGTGCCGGAACAAATAGTAAAGCTAACAGGATAGTGCCATACACTCGTAACAGCTCTCCCCAGTCGGGTGCCGAAGAAGAATATTCATAAAAAATACTTTTCCAGTAAGATACCGGTTGCCCATGTAAATCGGCACTGTATTTTTTCTGAGAATAATTATATTTGCGGAACACGTCACGTACCTCTGAAATTACCTTATCTTTAGCATCGACAGAAGGAGCCAACATATAGACATTCAGATCACCTACCAACTCATAGCCACCCTTATTATCCTTTATAATATCGGCATCAACCGTCAGTGGTAACCAAATATCCGCATACGTAGCAGGGGTAATGAAGGAAACATCTTTTACAACTCCACATACTCTATATTCATCGGAATCAAGAACAAAAGTACGACCTACCGGTGGAGTCTCTCCAAAAAGCTGGCGAGCCATTGTACGCGAAATGACAGCTTTTCGTAATCCGGAATCAAAATCGGCCTGACTAAACGGCCTACCGTCTACAAAGGCAAATTGAAACACCTTCCAGAACCCGGCATCTACCAGCTTCACCTGCACCTCTTTCAAATCTCCGTCACCCGGCAGTTCAAGTAATGATGTACTGCGCCCATCCATAGATGCCCCTACAGCCTCGGTACTCTTCAGCGGATAATAAAAACGCTTCACTGCCTGAAAGGATACGTGCGAACTAAACCAATTCTCCTGGTTTTTCTGCTCTACAACAGTCATTCCTTTACTGACCAGGATACGGTTCCGGTTCTCTTCGGGATAGACCGGAGCCATCTTGATGTAACAGATGATCACCAGGCTCATGGTCATGGCAATCCCCAGTCCTGTACCGAGTATGTACACACTGCTGAATAAAGGATTTTGTTTCAGGAGTTGCCAGGCCTGTTTGAAGTATAATACCATCATAGCAATTTATTTTATTTATTGGTTATTCGTCCCGCAAAGCATCCACCGGATTGATGCGGCTGAGTTTGTGTGCCGGCATCCAGATTCCGATAGAAACAACAATCAACAGCAAAAGGTATACAATCAGGGAAACAGCCGCAAAATGCAGACCGAAATGGTTAATCCAATAAACAGGCATTGCCTCTTCCGAACCGGTACAGGTAGTATAGAGACCATCCTTCAACGCATATTGCAAATAGAGCAAGCAGCCTATCAACGTCCCCAATGTGGTCAGCACCCAACCTTCGTATAAAAGCAGGCGGGTGATATGTGAAGGATTACCGCCGAAAGAAAGCATGATGCCTACCTCTTCACGGCGCGAACGGGTCTGCATCCAGAAAGTTCCGGCCACTCCCAAACAAAGGTTCACTAAAAAGAATATACCTAAAGCCAGGTTCAGGCGATACTGGTTAGTGATACCTTCAGAAAACTCATGTTGATCCTGAATGCTGCTGAAGGGCCGTACAGACTTCACATAATAGTTGCCTACTGTCAGTCCTTTATCCATCCACTCACGGAAGTGATGCAGAAAAGCCTTCTCCGACAGATTGTCGTCTATACGAAAAGCGATTAACGAAAGATAATAGTACATATAATCAGGAAACTCTTCAAACACGCATAACTCTATGGGCATGGGTTGCATATAACTCCGGTAACGAAGAGGAGCGATCACTCCTCCCACCCGATAGTCTTCATCATCTCCATTTTCCCCCAAACGACGTCCGTAAAGCGGTTTTCCATCCTTCAGCCGATACGCTACGTCCGCAGTCAATACCGATTCGGTCCAACGGAAGTCACGGTTATCCAATTGTTCGGCCGTCATACCTTCGGCTCCCTCCATCCCCATGGTCCGGAAATAATCGGTGTGGGGCACGAAAGTAAGACGGAGAGTGCGGACCGGAATAGTATCGAACATCGTATTACCGTTACTCGTGGAATTCGATGAAGGATATTGGCCATTCAAGATGAAAGTAGTATACTTTACTCCTTCATAATGTTTCAGCTTGTCGAGCAACCGCTCAAAATTGGCTTTACGTGCCAATGTATCATTCTCTTCGGCATGAAATTGCTCCGATTCGGCAGGGAACGATGCCAACTGAAGCAAGAAAAGATGATCGGGACGATAGCCCTCCGGCAGATTCCGATCGTGTGTCAACACTACCAACGGATCGACAATCACCCACGTGACGATCGATACCAATATCAATTCGGCCAACAGCCATCCGTTTTTCCGGCGACGGGCCCAGAGGTTCTTTATTATAAGTCGTATCATGATTTATTTCTTAGTGTTAAGTGAGTCAATAATATCGTTGTGCAACGAGCGCCATGTGGGCCACCAGGCAGAGAGCAGGTTCAGTATCAAACAAAAAGCAAACGTTACGCAAAACATTAAAGGACTGAACAGCATTTGCGGATTGATAGCCACATCGACTCCGTCGGACACAACTGTCGGATATTTGTCGAACAGGCTAAATACCCAATTACGCCCTAACACAAGCAGCCCCCATGAAACAATAAGTCCCATCAGCCCGCCGATGCAAGTAAGAAGCAGATTTTCCCATAACACTTGATTCAATAATTGTTTCCGGTTGGCTCCGAACGCTTTTCGTATCCCCATTTCCGCCAGACGATCGTCCATGCGACTGGATATCATGCCACTCAAATTAATAGCAGGCACTAACAACAAAGCCAAAAGAGCTCCTCCATACAGTTTAATGACCGACATCCAATCAATCTCGTTCGTATTGCCCTCTCTGAACCAAGTCTGCCAATACGGATCCGGTTGATGAAAAATATCAACTGTATATTCTTTCTGGGAAATATTGTATTTATGCACCATTTCATTGACCTCCGCATACAGTTTCGGCATATCTTCTTTCTGGCGAACCTTAAAATAAACGATATAGGTACCGACTTTATGACTGCCATCATTGTTACTGTCATATCCTGGCAAGCAAGAATAGGGCATATAGATTTGCCCGTAAGATGCCGGCAACAGATAACTGCCCTCACGTACCACTCCGACGACTTTAGACTCTTTGAAATCCAGTTTAAACGTTTGCCCAACCACATCGGTCCTGCCAAAAATGCGGCGGGCCATCCGGTCAGAAAGTACTACATTACGGATCCCACTGGCTAAATCCGCCTCCGAAAAAGGCCTCCCGCCCAAAAATTCAAACTCAAATAACCGAAAAAAATTAGGATCGGTATACTTTACCAAAGCCGGTATCTGCTCACCTCCCCCGGCCGGTTGTATATAAGCCCCCTCCCGGTTCAGAAAGTGTTCGTTTACAGCGGTAACCAGCTCCGCTGATTTCAGTGGGTAGAACCACTCTTTCAGCATTTCATAAGAACAGAGATATGAATTTCCGCCTCCTTTCACATGCATGGCACTCACCCCTTTCATCCGCATCGTCACCGAACGGTTCACTTCCGGATAAATAGGAGCTATTTTAATATAATACACAATGGCAATAATCATCGTCATGGCAATGGCAAGCCCCGTACCCAGTACATACAGACTGCTGAACAACTTGTTCTGACGGATCAACATCCACGATTGTTTTAAATAAAGTTTTATCATAGTATGTAATTTTAATAGTTATTCATCACGCAAAGCATCTACCGGATTGATGCGGCTAATCTTCCGGGCAGGTATCCAAATGCCGACTGAAACGACAATCAGCAACAAGATGTACACCATCAGGGAAGTTGCCAGAAAGTGCCAACCGAAATGATTGATCCAATAAGCAGGCGAAGCCACTTCGGGTGACCATGATCCCCAATTTGTGGAGTATAGTCCTTCTTTCAAGGCATATTGCAAATAAACAAGGCATCCCAACAGCGTTCCGATTGTTGTCAGTACCCATCCTTCACCCAGCAGCATGCGAACAATGTTTTGCGGCCGGGCTCCGAATGAAAGCATAATGCCGACTTCCTCCCGCCGTGTACGGGTTTGCAGCCAGAACGTTCCGGCCACCCCCAGACAGAGATTGATCAGAAAGAACAAGCCCAAAGTTATATTTTTACGGTATGTATCGGTAGTACCGGCACTGAACTCCGACTGTTTACGCAAATCGGTATACGACTGCACCGAATTCACATATATATTTCCGGCTTTCAACTCCTTCCCCGTCCAAGGGATGAAGTGATGCAAAAACACCTCTTCGGAAAGACGATCCCCGATTCGGAAAACAATCTGGGGCAAATCCGAATAATACCGTTCGGGCATAACCGACAGGGGATTCAGACGAACCGGCTGAGGTTGCATATAGCTTCGATAGCGAAAAGGTTTTATCACACCCGCCACCCGATATTCGGCAGTGCTGTCGTTGTTCCATGTCGTCCGCCCGGTGAGAGGACTCTCCGGATGCAAAAAGAACTCCGACGTATTGGCTGTCAGCACATATTCATCTTTATCAAAGATACGTTCGTCCAGCTCTTCGGCCGTCATCCCCTCAGCACCTTCAAATCCCATGGTCCGGAAAAAGTCCGAACGGTTCAGGAAAGAGATTTGCCATGCCGGCATATAGGTAGAATCTCCCTTAAACGTCTGGGGAGAAGTGGTACTGCTACCGGAATAAGGCATTATACGATTGAAAAAGAACGTAGCAGACTCCACACCTTCATAATTCTTCACCTGTTGAAAAATGCGGCCCAGGTTTTCCCTGCGGGACAGGCTGTCGTCTTCTTCGGGACGAAACTTCCCGGATTTCTCCGGCAAAGTGGCCAGTTCAAGAACAAACAAATGATCGGAACGAAAGCCCTCAGGTAACGTACGGTCATGGGTAAGCACGACCAAAGGGTCCGCTATTTTCCAAGAGACAATACAAACCAATACAATCTCGGCCAATAGCCATAGGTTGCGACTGCGGCGCGCCCACAAGTTTTTCAGTATTAATTGATTCATGGCTATTTATATCTTTTCGTTGATGGAATATATGATGTTTTTACGCAGTGAATACCATGCCGGACAAAAAGCCGAAAGCAGGTTGAGCAATACACACGTACCGAACGCAAGGACAAACACAAGCGGACTGAACAACATATCCGGACTTAGATTAACCTCCACTCCTTCGGGGATGGGTACCGGCCACGAATTGAACAAACCGAAAATCCAATTACGCCCCAACACCAGACCTCCCCATGACAACAGCAGACCGATAAGACCGCCTACACAGGTGAGCGCCAGATTCTCCCAAAGCACCTGTCCTAACAATACCGAACGATTGGCTCCGAAGGCTTTGCGTATCCCCATCTCAGAAAGACGTTGTTCCATCCGGCTGGAAATCATCCCGCCCAGGTTGATGGCCGGAACAAACAGGAAAGCAAGCAACAGCCAACCATGTATTTTGAATACGTTCGCCCAGTCAATCTCCGAATACCCCATTTGTTTAAGAGGATACTGCCAATAAGGAAGAGGCTGATTGTTCAAGTCTATTTCCAGATCGGGCTGAGAGTGGTTGAATTTATGAACCAACTCCTGTATTTCAGCACGTAGCTTCGGGGCATCATCCGCCCCAGGCAGTTTGATAAACACCTGATAAGGACCTACCATATTGGCCATTTTATCCCCCCGATCATAACCGGTTATACAAGTATAGGGCATATACACGTCGGCATAAGAGTCGCTGAGCATATAACTGCCGCTACGCACCACACCCACTACCCGATAGTCTTCAAAATTCAGCGAGAACGTACGTCCCACCGCTTCTGTGTCACCCAATATCCGGCGGGCACCACTCTCCGAGAGCACTACATTGTGGATTCCGCTTTCAAAATCGGCCTGTGAGAAAGCCTGTCCGCCCAGGAATTCAAACGGGAACACCCGGAAGAATGCAGGATCGGTCTGTTTCACCATTACGGGAATTACATTCCCACCGTCTTCGGGCTGTACATAATTTCCCAATAACATACGTCCCAAAACGGCCGTCACTTCTTCCGCGTTTTTCAACGGATAGATCCATTCTTTCAGCATATGATAAGAACAGGAGGACTTGGTCATAGAATGTTGCTCGGTGTTTTTTACGGCTACCGACGTCAATACCATCGTCTGAGACCGGTTCGTTTCGGGATAGATAGGAGCGATCTTTACATAATACACAATGACAATAATCATTGTCATGGCAATGGCCAGCCCTGTGCCCAGCACATAGAGACTGCTGAACAGTTTATTCTGGCGGATCAACGCCCACGATTGTTTGAAATAGAGTTTTATCATGTCTGTTCGGTACTAAATTTATTATTCATAATGCAGCGCTTCCGCCGGCTGCAACTTCATGGCCCGACGGGCAGGCAACCACGTGCCCAACGCAATGATCAGCCCCATCAGCAACAATACCCCACCAAAACCGACAGCAAAACGCCACCAGGAGAAAGGAAGATTGTACAAATCGGGAATTTCCATGTGTATCATATTGAACATAACAAACAGCACCAGCGGAGTTACGGTGGTCAGCAATAACCACCCCTCGGCAGTGAAGAACCATCCTACCCGCCTACGTGTACTGCCCAGTGCCATCCGCAGACCGGTTTCACTACGCCGTTGCTCGATGCGTAGCCAAAAAGTTCCCGTAATGCCGAAAAGCACGTTCAGCAAGATGAAAACGGACAACAGAAGGTTAATACTGATTTTCCGCCATTCATACCGCAATCGTTCACTGCGTTGTTGCTTCATATCCTTCATGCTGGCAACGTAGAGATTATTCTCCGTCAACTGGCTCTTCATCCGGTTTAGGAAAGTCCCCATCTGTTCCGGAGTCAGATCTTCTTTCATCCGCACGGTTATCTCCATATTAGCTACCCCGGAAGCATTCACCTGACGTTCCAGTTCTTTCGGTCTCATAGTAAAGAAAAGTTCGGGCTCCGGCTTCACAAACTCGGTCATACGAACCGGGACGGTCACTGCCGCAATGCGTATCTCCCGCATACTACTGCCGGGATAACATACTTTCTGTCCTACTGCCGACTCCTCACCGAAGAAATCTTTTTCCAGATCCGGAGTAATAAAATATTCCAACTGTTTTTTGTTCAATAATTCACTCAGAAGCTGCCCCTCACGGCTCCGGATACGAAATACATCATAAAATTCGGGAGAAACGGTATATTGGTGATAGGATTGCTCTTTGAACTTACCGCTATCGGCCGTACAAGGCATGATCTGTGTCCATGAATTACCTCCGGAATAGGGTGAGGAATAGAAAGCAACACAAGCATTATCCACTTCCGGGGCACGACGCAGGCGTTCAAGGATCCGGGCCAATGCTTCGCCTTCGGTAGGAGCCTGAGTAGTGTCGCTGACATACTCGGCGGCATCTTCGGGATAAACATCAAACGAAAGCCGCCAGCAATTCGTGATATCATAGCCCAACGGACGGGAATAGGAATAGAACTGTACCACAAACATATCTACCAGATACCACAGCGCAACGAATACGACCAGAAGTTCCATCCATATCCAACCGTTAGAGCGGCGTTGGTTCCATATTATCTTAAATATTTGCTTTATCATAACGGGTCTTTGTTTTTAAAATTATTCCATATCATGCAACGCCTCTGTAATAGGCATCCGTGAGGCCCGCCAAGCGGGGATCGCGGCACTCAGCAAATTCAGTAACAGCGTGAAAAAGAAAGCCGCAACAAAAGTGAAGGGCTGTATCAGCATATCGTGCGTCAGAGCAATAGTTCCCGAAAAGAAAAATGACTTGCAAAGAGATAACAGGGCGTATGACAACACCAATCCGATCAGCCCACCTATGCAGGAGATCAACAGGTTCTCGGTCATCACTTGCTCTACCAACGAAAACGAACGAGCACCGAACGCTTTACGAACCCCAATCTCACTGCGACGTTTGCGAAACTGTGTCAGCGTTATACCTATTATATTCAAGGCAGGCAGGAGCAAAAGGAAAAGAACCGTCGCACCGGTAGTTTTGAACCATTCGCCCACTGTACCCCGGTCGAAACCATTTGTACCCAGCACAGCCTGCCACTGGGTATAGGGAGAATACATATAGTCAAGTTTTGTGTTGGTAAGCGAAGCATTGAAAGCCGCCTGCAACTTCAGCATCTCTCTGCGGATCGGTTCGAAGTCGGATGAAGAACGTGCCAGGATGCAGGAGGTAAACTCCCCCGTAGTTCCTTCGCAATAGTTAACATTTTCCTTTAATAAGGAGGAGTTGACCGTATAGGGCACCCATACATCTCCATAGGCGTTTTCGGCAGCTTGACTCACCTCTTTCACCACACCGCATATCTGATAATCGGCATAATTCATGCGTAAAGTCTGCCCTGTTGCTTCAACCGTACCAAATAACTTACGTGCCAGTTTATCAGAAATAACCGCTTGCCGTATACCCGATTCCCAATCGGCATGTGTAAAGGGGACACCGGAAAGAAAGGTGAAATCGAATACTTTCCAGAAGCCGTCATCGGTAAACTTAATCGTATATTTATCATAAAACTGCTGTCCGCGTATATTGACCGGAAGTTGTCTGTCGGTAAAAGCAGTCACTGCCTCGGGCGTCTGCAAAGGATAAAGACATTCGCGTACTACCTTGTGACTCATACCCCCATTATTGATGGGATTCCCGTCACTCCCGCATGCTTGCAGACTGTTGACAAAAAGGATGCGGTATCGGTTAGACTCCGGCGCATACGCAGAGAAATTTACTTGATAGACGAGGTAAATAAGCATCACTGCTGCCACCGACAAAGCAGTACCCGCTACAGAGATTCCATTTACGAAACGGTTCTCTTTCAGCAAATTATAAGATTGTTTGAGATAAATTGTTATCATAGTTTCACATCTTAAAAGGCACACAATCCACCTTTTAAACCAAAATTCCGTTGGCTTAAAACCAACAAGCCTTTGGTTTAAACCCTAAGGTGCCTTGATTTAAAAAGTTTTTTCGGCGGATTATTTCACTTTGAGTTTGTTCTTATTTTTGTAGTTGGTCATGTCGCTGACCACCACCTTGTCTCCCGGATTGAGTCCGCTCACCACTTCTACAAACTCAAAGTTCGAATCGCCCAGCTGAACTTTCCGTTTTACGATTTCATCGTCCGAAGTCATCACGAACAGATCGTATTCGCCGCGGCCTACATAATAAGAGGCATTGGCTATACGCAACACATCTTCTTTCACGGCATTCATCACATATACATCAGTCTTGAGTCCCGAACGCAACCGCTTGTTATTATCTTCTTTCAGTTGCACGGAGAAAGAGATAACTCCGTTCTTTGAAAGCGGAGTGACACTGCTTACGGTCCCCTCGAGTTTCTCACTGCCCACTTTCACAATAGCCTTTCCGCCCGCTGCCACACGGTCGCCATAAGTATCGGCAATCTCGCCATCCACTTTGAAATGGCTCAGATCCGAAATGATAGCCACCTGCCCTCCTTGAGGAATCTGCGCACCGATCTGGTTGTTGATATAAGTAAGGATGGCTTTGCGCGGCGAACGTATCTGTGCATCGTCCAACGTACGCTTCATTTCGGCAAGTCCCTTACGGAACATGTTGAGGTCGAGTTCAAGCACTTTCAGGTCGGCGGCTGCTACCTGTTTCTCGTTGGCATATTGTTGTTTGAGTTGTTCCAATTCGAGGCGGGACGTATTGTAGCTCAATTCGGCCTGGCGTACCTTATCGGTCGTACCGGCTCCAAGACTGTCGAGGTATTGTTCGTTGCGAAGCTCCACCTTCATCCGCGCCAGTTTCATTTCCGACACTTTGATCTGCATGGCCATATCGCTCAATTTGGTCTGGCTGTTCACCTGCGCCTGATCGAGCTTATAACGTTTCATTTGCTCTTCATCCAGTAGTTTTTTATAGTCGGTTTCCGTACTTTGTAAGTCGAGTTTCAGGATGGGAGTACCTACATCTACACTGTCACCACCCTTTCTATATACTTCCACGATGCGGGTGTTGATCGGTGAATTGATGATCTCTTCAAAAGCCGGAACCACTTTGCCCGAAGCACTGACACTGACCTCGATCGTCCCCTTGTCAACGGTAGACAACACGAGATCCTTCTTCTGTACTCCCGTACGCAACAACGAAATTAGTAAGCTAATGCCTACTATCCCGATAATACCGATAGCTGAAAAACGAATAATCTTTTTATTACGCTCTTTATTGCGCACCTCTTTTGGAATTTCTCTGTCCATATATAGTCAATTATAGATTTACAAATATTCTTTGTATTTCTATGATCAAACCTTATGCCAAAAAAGGAAAGCACTGTGTTTCAGCAGGAAGAAGAGAAACAGGGTGTCCGATAATGAACACCCTGTACAGTTTCGTAACAAAGCGTAACTGTGTTCTCTGCGGTGAAAAACACACGTTTGGGTGTAGCCATCCGGCAGAAAGGGTGTAGCCCTAATAGCAAAAGGGTGTAGCCATGCATAAAGTATGGCTACACCCTTTTGCTATTAATACATTTCTTAATATACCGCAGCGGCAAAGTCTACCTCAGCCTCAACCTGTCTCCCACTTCGGGAACATAATCCCCGTCCTTACGGTTCATCTTATACAGGTTCTTCAACCGGATGGCATATTTCTGAGAAATAGTATGCATGGAGTCTCCGTCTTTGACGATATAAACCGTATAAGGTTTCGATGCTCTCTTTTTCTTCTCTTTCAGATAAATGATATCACCATCCATCAAGGTATAATCACGTTGCAAGTCGTTATACTTCACCAACTTTTTCCAACGGATATCGAACTCTTTACCCAATGACTTAAACGTATCTCCGTCGCGGGCTACAATATAAGCGATACCGTTTGCTATGTAGACCTGATGCGGATTGAGTACCGTCGGTTCACTCTTTGACGAACTCCATCCTCCCTTACGGTCATATTTATAAAGGTCGTAGTCTTCAATAATCGTAATCAGACGGTTGGCATACGAAGGATCGGTAGCATATCCCGCCTTTTTCAACCCACGGGCCCAGCCTTTATAATCCGTTATCTTCAGTTTAAACAAGAAAGCATAGCGGGCACCGCGTTTCAGAAATGCCGAATGGTCCTCGTACGAATCACGGGGATTGCGATAAGCACGGAAGCATTCGTTACGGGCATCGTCGTCATGGCGTACGGTACGTCCATTCCAGCTACTACCGCATTTGATGCCGAAGTGGTTATTACTTTTACGCGCCAGCGTGCTCATACCGGCACCACTTTCAAGCAGCCCCTGCGCCAATGTGATACTGGCGGGTATCTTGTGCTCCTTCATTTGCTCTACAGCCAGGGCACTATACTTATTTATATAATCTACGTAACGGGAATTCCTGCGCTGCGCCTGAGCACCGACAGAAAAAGCAAGAACTGTAACTACGGCAATCAGCCTGAGAAGTTTGCTATTCATCTATTAATTTGTGTATGTTAGGTTATGCGGCACAAAAATCATAAAAATAATTGGGATTATCAATCTCTTTTCTAACTTTGTAACATGATTTGTAGAACTATAAACCACCTACCCACATGAAAGACCTGACTATTACCTCTGTAATTAAAGTATATGAATATGACGAACTCAATGACGCAGACCGTGCCTTATTGGATGATGCCATCGAGGCAACCCGGCGTAGCTATGCACCTTACTCGCACTTCTCGGTAGGAGCGGCAGCACTGCTGGCCAACGGAGTGATAGTGACAGGCACCAATCAGGAAAACGCAGCCTACCCGTCCGGACTTTGCGCCGAACGAACTACGTTGTTCTATGCCAATTCGCAGTATCCGGACCAGGCAGTGAAGACTCTTGCCATCGCCGCACGTACGGAAAAAGACTTTATCGACACTCCGATTCCTCCTTGCGGCGCCTGTCGCCAGGTGATTCTGGAAACGGAAAAAAGATATAAACAACCCATACGTATATTGCTTTACGGCAAAAAGTGTATTTACGAAATACAGAGTGTGGGACATTTATTACCCCTGTCATTTGACGCATCAGCCATGGAGGATTGATTATGATAAGAACTTACCAGACAAAGCTGAAAGGTATGCTTGCATTGACCACAAGCTATCATACCGAAAAGAACTTGCAGAAAGAAAAGAGTTTGTATAAATTCATATGGGTACGTCAAGGAAGCATTACCCTGGAGATAGACCACCAGGAAGTGACACTGGCCGAAAACGAAGTGATCTCCCTCTCCAATCTCCAGCATCTGGAGTTCCTGTCCATCGATGGAGAGTATCTGACGGTGCTGTTCAACAGCAACTTCTATTGTATTTACGGCAACGACCATGAAGTGTCGTGCAGTGGATTTCTGTTCAACGGTTCTTCGCACGTGGTGAGATTTATGCTCAACGAATCGGAACGGCGGTCGATGGAAGATGTAGTGGGTTTGCTGGACCGCGAATTCACCGTATCGGACAATCTACAGGAAGAGATGCTCCGCATCCTGCTTAAACGTTTCATCATCCAGAGTACACGCATCGCCCGGCAAAGACTGAATATCACCCAGGAAAAGGAGTACAGCTTCGAGATTATCCGCCAATACTATAATCTGGTAGACGAACACTTCCGGACTAAAAAGCAAGTGCAGGATTATGCCGACATGCTGCATAAATCACCCAAAACACTCTCGAACATCTTTTCTTCCTGTAAACTGCCTTCGCCCCTGCGCGTCATCCATGAACGGGTGGAAGCAGAAGCCAAACGACTCCTTTTATACAGTAACAAAAGTTCGAAAGAGATTGCTGATATTCTGGGATTTGAGGACCAGTCCTCTTTCAGCCGTTTCTTCAAAAACATGACCGGAGAAAGCCCTGTGCAATACCGAAATTCGGTAGAAGGGAAGAATTGACAATTCATCCGGCGATATTGCTATTTCCCGCCGATGGGAAAAACCGGATCTTTGCATCAGAAAGTTAAACCCATAAAAAGAAATAGCATGAAAGAGAAATTTATCACTCTGCTCACAGTAGCATCCGGTCTGAAAGGTTTCGGACTGAAATTTATCCGCGTAGCCATCCTCGTTGTTTTTGTTTGGATCGGCGGACTGAAGTATTTTCATTACGAGGCCGACGGCATTGTACCATTTGTAGCCAACAGTCCGTTTATGAGTTTCTTCTACGCCAAAGATGCCCCCGAATATAAGGAACACAAAAATCCGGAAGGTGCTTATGTTCCGGCCAACCGCGAATGGCACGAAGCGAACAGAACCTACACGTTCTCTTATGGACTGGGAGCTTTGATTATGTCCATCGGTATCCTGGTATTCTTAGGCATCTTCTTCCCCAAAGTGGCACTTATCGGCGACACACTGGCCATCATCATGACACTCGGTACACTCTCCTTCCTGGTGACCACTCCCGAAGTCTGGGTTCCGAACTTGGGAAGCGGAGAATATGGCTTCCCGCTCCTATCCGGTGCCGGACGTCTGGTAATTAAAGATATCGTAATTCTGGCAAGTGCCGTTACCCTGCTTTCCGATTCATCGCAGCGTGTACTGAACTCCCTCAAAAAAGCCGACTGGGAAAAACGGAACAAATAAGGGTTACGGAATGTTATAAACTGACATTAAAGATACATCCTTCTAAAGTATAAGAATTATGAAACAATATGATGCCATTATTATCGGTTTCGGCAAGGGCGGCAAGACGCTGACCGCCGAATTAGCCAAACGCGGCTGGAAAGTCGCACTGATTGAACGCTCTGCCATGATGTATGGAGGTACTTGCCCCAATATAGCCTGTGTGCCTACCAAACGCCTTATCCACGAAGCTGAAAAGGTGAGTTGGCTCTACCCAACCAGTTACGAAAAGCAGGCCGAAGCTTATAAAGCCGCCATCGCACGGAAAAACGAAATGACAGCAGCTTCAAGGGCTAATATGTTCGACAAACTGAGCAGTCTCCCCAATGTGACCATTTACACCGGAATGGCATCGTTCGTTTCAAAAGATGTGGTGAAAGTAACCCTTCCCAACGAAGTGATCGAACTTCAGGGAAAAAAGATTTTCATCAATACCGGATCAACCAGCATTATACCGGCAATAGACGGGCTGAAAGACAGCAAACGGGTATATACCAGCACATCATTGATGGAACTGGATGTATTGCCCCGACATCTGATTATCGTGGGCGGAGGTTATATCGGACTGGAGTTTGCTTCCATGTATGCAAGCTTCGGAAGCAAAGTGACCGTGCTCGAAGGAGGTGACAAATTTATTGCCCGCGAAGACCGCGATATAGCAAACGCTGTAAAAGAGGCACTCGAAAAGAAAGGAATAGAAATCCGCCTCAACGCCCGTGCACAATCCATCCGCGATACAACGGACGGTGTAATCCTGACTTATACGGATACCGCCGGCGGTACATCTTCTGACATAGAAGGTGATGCCATCCTGGTAGCTACGGGACGCAAGCCAATGATTGAGGGACTGAATCTTCAGGCAGCCGGAGTAGAAGTGGATAGCCACGGGGCTATTGTTGTAAACGGTTATCTACACACCACCTCCCCAAACATTTGGGCAATGGGTGATGTAAAAGGCGGGCTGCAGTTTACTTATATTTCATTGGACGATTACCGGATTATCCGGGACGACCTTTTCGGAAATAAAGAACGTACGGCCGACGACCGCAACCCGGTGGCATACTCGGTATTTATAGATCCGCCGCTTTCACATGTCGGGCTGACCGAAGAAGAAGCCATCAGACGGGGATATTCCTTCAAAGTATCACGTCTCCCGGCCTCAGCACTACCACGTGCACGTACTTTACAACAGACTGACGGTATACTGAAAGCCATCATCGACAGCCATTCGGGACGCATCATGGGCTGCACGCTGTTCTGTGCCGAATCTTCCGAAGTCATTAACATAGTAAACATGGCAATGAAGACCGGACAACATTATACTTTCCTTCGCGATTTCATCTTTACACATCCAAGTATGGGCGAAGGATTGAATGAATTGTTTTCAATAGATTAGTTTAACGAGAAGAGGGGAGAAGTTTCAGATTTCTCCCCTCTCTTTTTGTAATTGCCGGAATATCTTCTATCTTTGCAGTCTAATTTCATATGTATACCCATGAGAATATCTAAGTAAGACAACACTTTCCGGTAAACATCACTTTTCACATATGCTTCTTTTCATGTATTGTTAAGCATCACGAATCCGTGTTGTTTAACCCCTATTGTGTTTGTCTCTCCCCTACCCGCTATCATCAACAGCAAGTATTTACTTTCAAACCAATAGACAAGTATGTGTATCCAAGTACAACAAATCACCTATATCCATCCCGATAAAGAAATTCTTTTTCAAAATCTCAGTTTCTCTGTCAGCAAAGGACAGCAACTGGCTCTGATCGGCAATAATGGTTGTGGCAAGTCAACATTGCTGCAAATCATATCCGGACAACTGCAACCATGTTCGGGAACCGTACTCCGTCCATTCGCTCTTTATTATGTACCCCAACACTTCGGACAATATGATAAAATGAGCATTGCCGAAGCCCTCGGGATAGACGGAAAACGAAAAGCCCTCCATGCCATTCTGGATGGAGATACTTCCATCGTCAACTTCAATATCCTCAATGACGACTGGAACATCGAAGAAAAAACCACAGCAGCTCTCAATGGATGGGGGCTCAGAACAATGTCTCTTGACCAGCCCATGCATACACTGAGTGGCGGAGAAAAGACACGCGTATTCCTGGCAGGCATCGAACTGCAGGAAACTTCCGTGATATTGATGGATGAACCTACCAATCACCTCGACAGCCAAGGACGCAACAAACTGTATGAATGGGTGAAGAAATGCCGTTCTACGCTGATTGCAGTCAGCCACGACCGCACTCTGCTCAATCTGCTTCCCGAAACCTGCGAACTGAGCCGTAGCGCACTTGTGTTTTACGGAGGGAACTATGAATTCTACAAACAGCAGAAAGAGCTTCTGCTAAGTGCTTTGCAACAACAACTGAATGAAAAGGAGAAAGAACTCCGGCAAGTACGGAAGCTTGCACGTGAGGTTGCCGAGCGGAAAGACAAGCAGAATGTACGGAGCGAAAAAGCGGTTCCTCAAAAAGGCATTTCCCGTATGGCCATCAATACCCTGAAAGACCGGGCAGAAAAAAGTACCACCAAACTGGCGGACATCCACCGGGACAAATCGGAAAAACTTGTCGCCGAACGAAGTCAGATACGCAACAGGTTGGGCGAAGTGTCACTGCTTAAAACCGATTTCAATGCTTCTGCCTTACATCCGGGAAAAATATTACTGACTGCCCGTGATATAAACTTCACTTATGAAGATTCGTTTTTATGGAAGGTTCCCCTAAGTTTCCAACTGAAAAGCGGCGACCGGATACGTATCGAAGGAGACAACGGGAGTGGTAAAACCACCCTATTGAAACTGGTCACCGGAGAACTATTGCCTGCTTCGGGTAGACTGGAGCGCACCGGGTTCAGTTACGTCTATCTCAATCAGGAGTATTCCATCATTTCCGACGGGCTGACAGTGCTCCAGCAAGCAGAGTCATTCAACCTCCGGAACCTGCCGGAACACGAAATAAAGATCATATTGAATCGCTTTCTCTTCCCGGTGGCAAGTTGGGACAAACCTTGCAAACAGCTTAGTGGAGGTGAAAAAATGCGGCTCGCTTTCTGTTGCCTGATGATCAGCAATAACACTCCTGACCTCTTTATCCTGGATGAACCCACCAATAATCTGGACATACACAGCATCGAAATCATCACCGCCACCATCCGGAATTATACGGGTAGTGTACTGCTGGTATCACATGATGAATATTTTATAAAGGAGACCAGTATGAAAGAGAGTATCTTTTTATAATTTTGCACCGGTTAAAAAAGAATTATCCAAAATGATGCATACAAAAAACAACCGGTGGTTCATCTTCTACCAAGATCAGTTATTACTGGAAAAGAAAAACAACGCTTTCTCCATCCCTTCAGGAGAAAGCGCCCCCATCGCCATACCGGAAGGAATAACCGTACACACCCTAACTACGCCCGATGGCATATCCGGCAAAAGTTTCTACATAGATTCTCCGATCACAGAAACACCGGAATATGCACAAATGGGGTTGCGCGCTTCTTATGATTACCTGCCGCTCGAACACTATCAAGCAGCAGGTAAAGCTCACGAAATCCTGTACTGGGACCGTAGCAACCGCTTTTGCCCCACATGTGGAACTCCACTGGTACAGAAAGAGCCTATTATGAAAAAGTGTCCGGATTGCGGTAAAGAAGTCTATCCCGCCATTTCAACGGCAATTCTGGTATTGGTACGCAAAGAGGATTCTTTGTTACTGGTACATGCCCGCAACTTTAAAGGTACATTCAATAGCTTGGTGGCCGGCTTCCTTGAAACCGGAGAAACCTTGGAGGAATGTGTGGAAAGGGAAGTTAAAGAAGAAACCGGACTGGATGTGAAGAACATTCAGTATTTTGGAAATCAGCCCTGGCCCTATCCGAGCGGACTCATGGTAGGTTTTATTGCCGATTATGCCGGGGGCAGCATTCGCTTGCAGGATGACGAACTCAGTTCCGGGAATTTCTATACAAAAAATAATCTGCCGGAACTTCCGCGGAAGCTAAGTCTGGCACGTAAGATGATTGACTGGTGGATAGCACAACAGTGAAAAAAGACAAGCTACGAAAGGTACACCCACCACAAACGAACAACCAGGAACGGATAGAAAAGAAATCCGTTCTCAGCATCATAAACCTGTGTACCTATTCGTAGCCTGTGTTTTACAGTTAAAATTCTATTCAAAAATAGTCAGTTCTTCCAGCCCTAACTTCTCTTCCCAGTCACTGATGGTCATCTGGCAAAGATCAGCCGGTTTCATATCGGCAGGGACAGCATTCTGGGCCAAATAGACAGCAGGAGTGCACGACAAAGCACAACCAACCTGATCGGGTTCTACAAACGTATATTTATAACCAATATAAATACGGTCGTAAATCACATCCTGATCCTGTCCGCAAAGTACAATGCTGTTGGTGGCTTTCCGGAGTATCCCTTCCAAAAAACCAATTGCTTCGCCTTCCGTTGTCGAATCATCCCCGTAAGTTCCGGCGTCTTTCACAAACAGGCAGGCTCCTTTACTACGGTTTTTCAAAATAGCCAGTCCGATCACAGACCACACCCATGTGGGACCGCATGCTACAACCTTTCGGCTTCCTCCCGGCACATAAGCTCCGGGGAGTATGGGAAAACGACGCTCTTTGGCACGGCCGAACAAACGTTCGGTTGCCTCCAGCAACGGACGGATATTATAAACAGGAACGTCTACCCCTTCAGGCTGTGCCTGCATATAGATAGGCATCTCCTTTCTTTTGGCAATGTCATCGTGCATTGCCAGGTCAAATCCCCAGATAGCTCCATTTTGTCCACAAAATGAAGAAGCCTTCATCAAATTGACTTGTCCGAGATATGCGTCGTTTTTCTCACAGCGGTCCTTTGCTACAATCTTTTCAGTTATTGCATCAAGGTCTTTCACGTCGACTGTACCGACTGACAATTTCATTGTCGAAATATATCCTTCACCACTTGCAACTCCGGGATTCAAATATCCCATGCAAAATTCTTTACTTGGCCCTATAGCCTGACTAATCACATTAGAGGCATCATAACGGATGCCGGACACAAGATCTTTCATACGTTTTTAAGTTTAGATGTTGCAGTAAGAACAATATATTGCCAAGAATGATTAGCCTCTGCTCCATAAAGAAAGCAAAAGAAGACGAAGAAGACAAAATACTAAAAAATGTGAAGCTATCAATTTGGTAAGTTCAAACAGATATTCCATCAATCTGCCTATCATTCAAAGAGTTCGTTTCAAGCAATTATCAAGTTTAAATCAACTGTTTATCTTATAGATAGCATACTAACAGAATGTTTGTTTTAATGATGTGTTAAAGTTAATCATTTGGAACCAAACAATTAATTACGTAAACCAATAGTTAATGATTAATCAAAAGAAAATTAATATCTTGGGAAAAGAAAAACTAGGAACCCGGAGGGTGTATCGAAACTCACCACAGAGGATACAGAGTAACACTGAACAAATACCAAGTAACTGATTATCAACATTATTATTCTATAATAATCTGTATAATCTGTGGTGAAAAGAGTTTTGACACAGCTCCATCAAAACAAAATGTATTATGAAAGAACAAAATTTTATCCGATTTATGGATAGCATTATCAGCGAACAAAAAGCAGGTAATTTTCTCGGAACTGCCCATATTTATCAAGCCAGCCTGAATGCATTCGGAGCTTTCACAGGCAGCAAGAACATCCTGTTTCGTCAGATGACACCTGCATTACTAAAACGATTTGAACATTATCTCCGCCTGAGAGGAAATAGCTGGAATACCGTCTCCACCTATATGCGAGCCTTACGCGCTGTCTACAACCGGGCAGTGGACCGCCAACTGGCCCCCTACTCTCCCCGCTTGTTCAAACCTGTATATACTGGAACCCAAGCCGATGTGAAAAGATCTCTCAAAGCAGAAGAAATGGGGCTTTTACTGCAAATGAACCACACTGCACAGCATCCAGAAGCCATTTGCCGTGCCCACAAGATGTTTGTACTTATGTTCTTATTACGCGGACTTCCCTTTGTCGACTTGGCCTATCTGCAAAAGAGAGACTTAAAAGGAAATATCCTCACTTACCACCGGCACAAAACAGGACGCCAACTTACAGTAACCGTTCCTTCCGAAGCTATGGAGATTATTCTGGAATATATAGATACCGACCCTGACTCACCTTACTTGTTTCCTATTCTGAGCAAAAAGCAAAAAAGCCATATCAATTATCAAGAATACCAATATGCTTTACGTGCATTTAACTATCAGTTGATACAATTGGCGCATCTATTGGGAATTTCGAAAAACCTGAGTTCATACACCGCACGACACACCTGGGCTACCTTAGCTTACCATCTTGAAATTCACCCGGGCATCATCAGTGAAGCCATGGGACATTCGTCAATCAAAGTGACAGAAACCTACTTGAAACCATTCAACATTAAGAAATTAGATGAAACAAATGCTCATATTATATCATTTGCAAAAGAAGCATATACAGGACTAATACTTTGATTATCTGAACCATTACTTTATAGGTAACTCCTCTATAAGTGCGCTACAAACATAAATCATTTTTCACAATAAAACAAATAAAATACGATTATTTATTAAAATAAGTCATTGAATCATCCCTTATAAAAGAAAAAGACGACTATAGTCTTTGGTGTACATTACATTAGTATCATGAATGCGCACAATTCGCTCATCCCGTTTTTAATCCCCAACGAGATGATCCATCTCCTATATGCTTTATACTACATATAACCGGAATTTAATGTTAAAAACTCCTCTCAAAGACGCTTCTTATCGAAAAGCGGACTTCGATCCCGTTACCTATAAAGTAACGGTAGATAGAGGTATTACACAGATAGAGGAAAAGCCGCAATAGGCAAGAGAATACATTGATTTACTTACATAACATTTTTATTAACACTAAAAAAACAGAGGTATGAGAAAATGGACTTATCTCGTAGCTGCACTCTTAGTGGGAGGAGCAACTACAACGTTTACCGGATGTATCGATAATGATGAACCGGCAAGCATCACAGAACTTCGCGGAGCGAAAGCAGAATTGATTAAAGCAAAAGCAGCTGTACAAACTGCTGAAGCGGCTTACAAAGAGGCACAAATTGCTATCGTCAATGCCAAAGCCGCTTACCTGGAAGAAAAAGTAGCCCAGGAAAAGCTTAAAACAGAAGTTCAAGCAGCCAAAACAGAAGCGATGAAAGCCTATTGGCAACAAAAAGCCGAGAAAAGCGCAGAGTTATTCAAAGCTAAAATGCTTGAGCTACAAATTCAGACTGCACAAGCACAGGCCGCTTATGAAAAGGCAATGATCGATATAGAAGTGGCTTTACTTGGTTACAAAGATAATGCCTATGCTACCAAGTTGAACGAACTGCTATACACGCAAAGTTTTGCATATACTCCTAAAAAGATCACCTACAATGAAGAATTGGGGAAAATCAGTGTAGAAGATGGAGAAGAGACTACCGTAAAAGGCCTGATCGAACTCTCCGGTACATTAAGCGATGCCCAGGAAGAACTGGCTGACCTGATGAGACAGAAATCTTTATTAGAATTCAGCTATGATCCGGAAGCATTGATTGCCGGCGTTACCAACCAGATTGCCATTCAGAAAGGTGAAGTAAAAGGTATCGAAGAAAACCTGGCACAGCTGAAGGTTGTCGCAGAAATTCCATTGGATCAGTTTGAAGCCAAATACAAAGAACTTAATGATAAGAAAACGGATCTTGACAATAAAATCAATGCTATCGACTTATCAAAAGTAAGTGACGCCGATTATCAGGCAGCCGTACAACAGGTAGCTGAAGTGCAGAAAGCAAAAGAAGCAAAAGGTGAATTCACTTTCGATATTCCTGCTGCCATCCAGGATGGATTTGCCAGAATGATTCTGGAAAAACAAACTTTGGACAACAATGACCTTGCCTGTTCCTTTAGGCCAGCAATAAAGATAGATCCCGCAACCGGAAAATACTATTTTCCTAATGGGTTCCGCTTCTCTAAAACCATGCAGGAGAAAAGAAACATATTAGAAGCTATCACTACTTTATTAACCGACAAAGTAAAGACCAGCGAAGAACAGGCACAGGCAAAACTGGCACAGGCACAAGCTAAAGTTGACTATGATGCGTTCCAAGCAGAGCTGACCAAAGTAGAGGGTACATGGGCAAAAGCATCTGAAGCTTTTTATAAGGCAGTAGATGCAGGCAAGTATCTCAGTCAGGAGGGACACGACGCACGCAGCTTGATCATCGCAGATTATCAGACTTACCAGAAAGATTATGAAAGTGCCGCCGGAGATGCAGCTAAAGAAAAAGCTGCTTTAGACAAATTTATTGCTCAATACAAAACTTATCTTACCGCCAGAACCGCTTTGGACGGACTAAAGCTGAAAGAAGAAACAGACATTACTAAAGATGCAGCCAAACTGGACGCATGGAAGGCACTTATCACTGAGAACAACGGAACAACAAGTTATGATGCCGTATTCGGTGTGGAGGATTTGTTTAAAGCTGAAGGTGGCCTCGCTGCCGATTTCGTCAAAGCAGCCAAAGCCGCCGGCTACAGTAACGAACGCCAAACTACAGCAGTTTACGCAGAATGGTTGGCGGCTTACAATAAAGCATTAGCCGAACACACCGGAGAAGGAGAGTTTACATTCGATCCTGACGGAATCTCCCTAACCCAGAACGGGCTGGCAGACAAAACATTTGAAGCAAAGAAGAAGTACGATGCTTTAACAGATGAAATCAACAATGTATCTGTATGGGCCGACCTGAACTCAAAATTAATGGCTATGGGTACCGACAATGATAAAGCAATCGCCGCAACAGATACAAAACTGGCAACAGCACAAATTACCCTGAACCAGATTACAGAGAAGTACGATGCGGAGAAAGCAAGTCTGGAAGTGCAGAAAGCCGGTTTGAATTGCATCTTAGGTACAATGAAAAAGGCTTTGCCTCAGACTGGTGATAATAACCAGCCATTGTCCACTTATGAGGATGCAATTAAATACCTGAAGGACGAAATAGCCAAAATCGAAGGTGCACCTTCTGAAGTTGACAACGAAAGTGGCAACATCACTGTAAAGAGCGGTACTCTGGCAGAGGCAAAAGCTGAACTGAATATGTACGATGCTTTGCTGAAAGCACTACAGGACGGTAGCTACGAACAAGAACAAGCAACAGCCATCAAACTTAAAGAAGCTCAAATCGATGCCAAAACTTTTGAAATCGAAGCATTGACGGTATTATTCAACAAGGCAAAAGAGATGAAAGATCAGCTTATCAAAACACTGACCGGAGACACTTCAGCCGAATAAATAAAAACTAAAGGAAAAAAGTATGATTAAAAAACTATGCATAATCCTTCTGACTGCATGTACTGTTGCGCCACTTATGGCGCAACAACGCAGCAGCAGTGACGATGCGTCGTTTGCCCCGGAAAAAGGTAACTGGCAGATATCCGTCGCATTAGGCAATTCACAGCAATTCGCCGATGGTATGGAATACTTGTTACCGAAATACTGGAACGGGACCGGAAACGCGCCGGGCATTGGCTTGGGCGATGATACAGGCAACAAGTCTGAAGATCCGGGCATGTATCTGAATCTGGGAAGTTGGAATAATAATAGCTTGGTCAACATCATCGGTTTGCAGGGAAAATATTTCCTGACCGATCGTTGGGACGTTAATCTGATGTTCAGCATGAACATTGGAGTCACCCCGAAAAAGGATTTCATTGAAGGCGACAATAGTGTGTCCGATATGCAAATCCCCGCTTCCAAATATGTAGAAGGACGGGTGAAAAACAACTGGATGGTAAACATTGGTTCAAACTATTATTTCAATACGAAAAACGAACGTATCAATCTTTATGTGGGTGGCCTTATAGGCTGGCAAATGGGACGAATCGAAACGATGTCTCCCAACACGGGTGAAACTGTAAGCGACGGTGATGCAATAACTGACGATGACGATTTGAATGACGCAGAAACACTGCCTTTACAAGTATATATCCCTTCGACCAAAACCGGACAAATATTCGGATTACGTGCGGCAGCGGTAGCCGGCATCGAATACAGCCTGGGTAAAGGACTGGTTTTCGGATTTGAACTGCAACCGGTAGCCTATCGCTACGACATGATTCAGATTTGTCCGAAAGGGGTAGCCACTTACAAAGTGGGACATCATAACATAAACTTGTTTGCACAACCCAATTTGAAATTAGGATTTAGATTTTAAATAAGTCCAGATATTACGAAAAAGTCACCCCGTCCTACCTTCGGGTATGTATGGGGTGATTTTTTACTTAACGAACATCACAACCAAGATGAAAAGAATAACAGCAGGAGGAATCATACTGGGAACCATCTTTCTGGCAGCATGCAACCATGCCCAACAGAACGGTAGCTATTATGTCAGTGGCATGGTAACCAACCCTCAAATGGAAGGCAGAACAATCTATTTGCAGGATGCTATCCACAGCACAACCCGATATGACAGTACACAAGTGATTGACTGTCGGTTTGCATTTGAGGGAAAAATCAATTCTCCCCAAGTCAGGGAACTATTTATTCAGGAAAATGACAGTGACCGCTTTCCTGTTACTCTCCCTATCGTTGTCGAAGCGGGAAAAATCAGCACGCAAATAGGAGACGTAGTCCAAGTGGAAGGGACCGCACTCAACACAGAGATGATGCAATTTCTTCTTGCCATCGATCAGTTCAGGGAACACGACTTCTCCGGAAAAAGTGTCCATGAAATAAAAGAAAGCTTTACCGGGCTATTGATGGAACAGATTATAAAACATGCCAGCAGTCCCATCGGAAAGTATATCTATGCGGCATACGGAAACAAGTTAAGCACAGGGCAAAGGGCTATCGCAAAAAAAAATCTGGGCATTAACTAAAAACCATACATCCGGGAAATACAGACGTGAGTTTCACCTAGTTCTCCGTCTGCCCGGATCTTTTAGTGTTGTGAGGGTGTGTCGAAACTCACCACAGAGGACACAGAGTAACATAGAGCAATTTTTAAGTTATTGATTATCAACATTCTTATTCTGTGATAATCTGTGTAATCTGTGGTAAAAAGAGTTTTGACACAGCCCCTTTAAAAGAATAATCCCAAAAGAAATGCCCCATCCAATTCAGGACAGGGCATTTCGATAATACTATAATACTATGGACACATTTATATTACCCAAAGTATCTGTTAAAAGAGTGCTTAAAGAAGTTCCTTAAATACCCAACGATTTCTTCACAGCTTCCACTTTTTCAGTAGCCTCTGCATCGGCAGTGGCAAAGCAGTTGCGGCATCCCATCTGGCCTTTCACTTCGATGTAGAATTTGATCTTCGGTTCCGTTCCTGACGGACGAACAGACACTTTACCACCATCTGCGGTGAAATATTGCAGCACATTCGATGGTTCCGGCATATCGATGTCACTTACATGACCTTCTGCATCTGTCTGCTTCAGAGTTTTATAGTCTTTTGACAGAATCACTTTCGAGCCACCCAACTCTTTCGGAGGATTAGCACGGAAGTTTTCCATCATGGCTTTAATCTCTTCGGCACCGCTCTTACCCGGTTTCACTACGTTTACAGTAAATTCTTTAGAGAATCCATATTCAACGTAAATGTCCATCAGCAACTGATACAGAGTCTTTCCATTGTCTTTAGCCCAAGCAGCCACTTCGGCAATCAGGCAGCAAGCAGAAACAGCATCTTTGTCACGAACAAAGTCTTCGGCCAGAAAACCGTAGCTCTCTTCACCACCACCGATGTATTTCTTCTTACCCTCACGTAAACGAATTTCACGGGCGATCCATTTAAAGCCGGTATAACAGTCGAGCATCTCAATTTGATTTTTGTCAGCAATCTTCTTAATCAGTTCGGTAGTAACAATGGTCTTCACACAGAATTCATTACCGGTCATCTTACCCAGTTTATTGTATTGAGTGATGATATAATACAGATACATCAGGCAAGTCTGGTTACCGTTGATCAATACCCATTCACCCTTATCGTCCTTGCAAGCAATACCTACACGGTCGGCATCCGGATCGGAAGCCATTACAAGGTCGGCATCGATTTCTTTAGCCAGATTGAGAGCCATTGTCAGGGCTTCCGCATTCTCCGGATTCGGAGAAACAACCGTCGGAAAGTTACCATCCTTAATCATCTGCTCGGGAACAGTGTATACATTTTCAAATCCCCACATCTTCAGTGCACGGGGAATCAGCATCATACCCGTACCATGAATCGGAGTGTAGACAATCTTCATATCTTTATGACGAGCAATAGCTTCAGGATCGATAGAAACGGTTTTCACCATATCCAGATATATTTTATCGACATCTTCCCCGATAATCTGAATCAGCTCCGGATTACCCTGGAACTTAATGTCGGCAGCAGAAGCAATCTTGTTCACTTCGTCGATAATACCTTTATCGTGCGGAGCCAGTACCTGTGCACCATCATCCCAGTAAGCTTTATAACCGTTATATTCTTTCGGGTTGTGTGAAGCAGTCAGAATGATACCGCTCTGGCAACCAAGGTGACGGATGGCAAAAGACATCTCCGGAGTAGGACGCATCTCCTCGAACAGATATACTTTAATGCCATTGGCAGAGAAAATATCCGCAGAAATCTTAGCGAACAGAGAACTATTGTTACGGCAATCGTATCCTACCACAACAGAAATCTGTTTCAGATTCTTAAAGTTTGCGTTCAGATAGTTAGAAAGTCCCTGAGTTGCGGCTCCAACAGTATAAATATTCATACGGTTGGTACCTACTCCCATGATACCACGGAGTCCGCCCGTACCAAATTCAAGGTCTTTGTAAAAGGCTTCAATCAATTCTGTCTTATCTTCGTTCTCCAGCATGCGTTTCACTTCAGCCTGAGTTTCGGCATCATACGCCGGGGTCAGCCACTTCTCGGCTTTCTCAGTCACCTGTTTGATTAGTTCTTCATTCCCCATGGTTATATCTATTTTTAGAGATTAATAATTATTCTATTCAAAATACAAATGTAAAAGAATAAGTTTGAAATTCCTATCTTTTAGCGAGAAAACTCTCCGGAAGCGTTTATTCAGTCACTTTATAACGTTCGCCGGTTTGCTTCACATATTCCTCAAGGAATTCTTTTGAATAGCCCGGACGTACCACACCGGCGGGTTGGCCGATAGCGTTGCGCTCGAACTTACCGTCCTTCATCTTGCGGATGACACCGTCATTATACTTCACAATGATAAATTCTCCCAGACGTTTCCAGGTGTCGAAAGTGCTTTGCGCCGTCATGTTGGTATAATTGGTCAGAAGCGCCACAGCTGCTTCCGGATTTTTCTCGTACAGCTTAACGGCAGCAGACTCAATCCCCTCCTGCGCCTCGTTGAAGGTGGTTTCAAGTTCATTCTGTGTGGAACGTACATCACCGATCATCAAATCGTAACGGGGATATACCATATTAGCCACCCAGTTGAAAATCCAGAAAGCAGAATTCCAGGAGAAAGTGATGTAATCGGCACCATCCACACGGGTATAGCATACCGGAACTTTGGTAGTACAGCAATATACGGGAGTGAAAACAGTCATGTTCGCATCATCCGTACCGAACCAGAGTACACCGCCTACTGCATCAGGCAGATTGGCACGCATCTGGGCCACAAAAACGAACCCACTCTGTTGTGTAGAAATAGGACGTTCGTTGAAGTATTCCTGATCGCCCACTTTAAAAGTCAGCGGAGAGAGGCGATAAGGTGTTTTATAAGGTCCGGCACCAAAGTCATTGCTGATATCAAGAGCAGTTCCTTCATAATGGTCACGCATGGCATTCTTTACGTCCTGAACTGAAAGTTTGCGTTTCGGTTTCACGAACAAAGGCATCGGTTCGTTGGTCTTTCCCTGGATATAAGGCAGATAAGCCTCACCCTGATCGGTAAACATATTGAAATAGCTCCATACACGGGCCTCGCAAAAACGGCGGGCACCGAAATCAAGCGGCGCATAAGCATCGGCAAAACTGAAATCTTTATTCACTCCGTTGAAATATCCTTTTTCACGGGCAAAGGAAATGACATCGTTGGAGTACATACAGTTTGCCTTGTCATTCATATCAAACTGATGGATACGAGACTGGTTGGCATGTGCCGAGATGCAGTCATCGGGCACACGAACAGCTACCCAGACGGCTCCCCGTATGCCGGGCCCTTTCCCTATCATTTCCATAATCCATATTTCATTAGGATCGGCAATGGTAAATGACTCACCACTGCTATAATATCCATATTCCTGAACCAGCTCAGTCATCACCTTAATGGCTTCACGGGCAGTGCGCGAACGTTGCAGTCCTACGTAAATCAAACTTCCGTAATCGATAATGCCCAGTGTATCTACCAATTCAGGACGGCCGCCAAAGGTAGTTTCACCAATGGTTACCTGAAACTCGTTCATATTGCCGATCACATTATAAGTCTGACGCGCCTGCTCAATCTGTCCCAGATATTTTCCGGTATCCCATTCATGGATATCCATCATCGTACCCTTGGGATAGGTAGCTGCGGGATAATGATATAACTCGCCAAAGAGTCCGTACGAGTCAGCCGAATAGGAAACAATGGTCGAACCGTCGGTAGAAGCATTCTTACCGACAATTAAGTTAGTACAGGCGAAGGTTTCCGCCACTGCCGCAGTCAAGAGAGCGGCAAAGAGAAAGATTCTTTTCATATAATAAATTATTAATATAATATCTTATTCTGTTTTACCCGGATAATCTCCGGTTATTTGGTTTTGAAAGCTACCAGACGAAGGTTTCACGAACCGTTGTCTCGTTCCCGCAATCGTCCGTAGCGGTCATCTCTACCATATGGCGTCCACCTTTCTTTACATATTCAGGATCGAGTTTACACTCCCAATACGATTTTGTCAGGTTAGGACGTCCGAACAGAGCGAATTTTCCATCAATCGTGCCACGATAAGACCGGATGCCGGTTTCTTTGTCCTTCAGCCGATAAACAATTTTCCCATTACGTCCCCAGACATTTTTGCCCACCGGAATAATTTCGGGAGGCACTGTATCTACTCCTACCGTATAAGTGCCCAATTCACGGATACGGGTTTTCATAAATCCACCCTCGTAAGTTCCTCCGGCACTATACATACCACCTTTGGGAGTAACACGAGCCACGTAATATTTCGTTGTATCGGCAACCGGCTGATGACGAAGCCCGATACGCAACTCACAGCCACCGTGCAACGGCACTTTCTCATCATTGAGCTGATAGGTGTAAGCAATTGCCCCGCTGTCGGAACGTACTTCATAATTGAGAGCCACATTGTCGTATAACATCCCCCGAGGGACGGTAAGGGTCAAACCGGGTTCTTGCAAAAAGTTCGTTTTGTCCCAGGCAAAGAAGTACTTCTCCCGATGTTCAGACGGCTTTATCGGCTGTTTTTTTCCACGCACCGTAAAGTGATAGCGGGAAGTGTTGCCAAAAGCGTCTTTCAATTCATATTCGAACTTGTAATCCCGTTCTTCATTGATGGTCACTAATCCACGGTTATCATTCGAAGCCCGGAGCATACGCAGCGTATTGCCCGGATCAATAAATGATTTCATATATTGCCCGTAGGTCCAGGAGTTTATCATCCGGTTCTCATCCGGAGCAAAGCGATCGACCACACTGCGAAACACTTCCGTTCCATCTACCTTGAGCACAACGGTATGCACACCGTAACGGTTGTGAACACCGTCCATGTAATCATAAGCCTTGATACCCGATCCGATCACTCCCCATGCCTCGATGGGACGCGTCCCATTGGGTTGGAAGGTTTGCCGCTCCGAACTGCCTTGCACGATTCCGGTTCCCGGCTGTGGAAACAACATAACGCCCTCAGCCCGGGGAGCAGTGGTATCTTTTATTTTTGATTTGAAAAAAGGCATCGGATCGACAGATTCACCGGTAGCGGTTTCCAGCAAGTCCAGATGCAGGTGCGGTCCGAATGAATACCCCGTATTACCGCTCCAGGCTATCTGTTGTCCCGCCTTTACCGGATATTCCCCCGGTTCGGGAACAATCTCTACTTCCCAATCTTCTTTTTCGTATTGAAGCTTCTTCACTCTTCGGGCAATGTCCGGCATAAATCCGCTCAAGTGCCGGTTAATAGTTGTATAACCGTTATTATATACCACATCGAGTACATGTCCCGAACCATTGGTGACACGAATACGTGAGATGTATCCGTCGGCCAGCGCGCGCACCGGTTTACCGACAACTCCCTGAGTCTTAAAGTCAAGACCGCCATGAAAATGATTGGCACGAATTTCTCCGAAATTACCGCTCAGAGTCAGTGTAAAGTCAAATGGAGGAACAAAAGCAGCCTGCTTCACATCTTGAGAATGTCCCTGAATGCTGCAGGCAAGCATCAGAGCAACTATATACTGTTTCATGTAGTTTGCTTAAAAATGGAATCTTTGCAAAAATACATTATTCCTGCCATATCAGAAAACAGAAAGATGGATTTTATTCCTGCCTGCCACGGCTCTTTATACCCCGCCTTCCTCTCATACAAAAAATACGTTTCGATCTTCCATCTTCCACCTTTTAGAATGCATATCGTTGATTATAAGATGTATAGATTGGTGGAAGATGCGGTTTTTATGCCATTTATCTTCCACCCCCATCTTCCATCTTCCACCCGCTGTTTTAGGGAGCATTTTAGTAGTAACTATTTGGGAAACAAATGGATATATCCAATTTCTTATCCGTTTATCTCTCTAAAAGCATTTCATTTCCCTTACTTTCTTTAGTGCAAATGGTCGGATCCTTATCTCAGCCCGGGCATGCGGACTCATCGGCCCGGGTATGCGGGCTCATCAGCCCGGGCATGTGGGCTCATCAGCCCGGGTATGCGGGCTGGGATAAAGAGTTGTATGACATTGGTTAATCTACTACACTTCTCCGGTAATAGCCGGCCGGATTCTTTCTTAAAAAAGAAACAACGAAGCACTGCTTCCGCATCGCTGTGTGCGAATGGAAGGTTTTGTGGGGGGGGAACAAGGGAGGAAGGCGGTTGTTAAATGAAAGAGCCGTACCTGCACCTCTACTATCATTCTGCTGTAAAACATCCGTATAAGGATAACAACATAAGCAGAATTTTCTTACATTGTGCCATGTTTAACCCTTAATAGAGTAACGTTATGATTATCGGAGTACCTAAGGAGATTAAGAACAACGAGAACCGGGTGGGCATGACGCCCTCGGGAGTTGCCGAATTAGTGAAACGCGGACATACTGTATACATACAGCACACCGCAGGAGAGAACAGTGGTTTTCCGGACGAGGCATATATAGCCGCAGGAGCGCAGATCCTGCCCACTATGGAAGAGACGTATGCCGCAGCCCAGATGATAGTGAAAGTGAAAGAACCTATCGCACCGGAATACAAGCTGATCCGCAAGGGACAGTTGCTGTTCACTTACTTCCATTTTGCCTCCGATAAAGAACTGACTCTTGCCATGATAGAAAACGGCTCGATTTGCCTTGCTTACGAAACGGTAGAAAAAGCTGACCATTCTTTACCCTTATTGATTCCTATGAGTGAGGTAGCCGGACGCATGGCTATACAGGAAGGCGCCCGTTTCCTGGAAAAGCCGCAAGGTGGAAAAGGTATTCTGCTGGGAGGTGTACCGGGTGTGAAGCCTGCCAAAGTATTAATTCTCGGCGGAGGCATCGTAGGCAGCAATGCAGCCCAGATGGCAGCCGGACTGGGAGCAGATGTCACAATTGCAGATATCAACCTGGCCCGTCTTCGTTATTTGAGTGAAACACTGCCCAAAAATGTAAAAACCTTATATGCTTCGGAACTGAGGCTGAAGAAAGAGTTGCCGGACGTAGACCTTGTAATAGGCTCGGTCTTGATTCCGGGAGACAAGGCTCCGCACCTGATCACCCGCAGTATGCTGAAGATGCTGCAACCGGGTACAGTATTAGTGGATGTAGCTATCGACCAGGGAGGATGTTTCGAAACTTCGCACCCCACTACCCATAGTGAACCGACGTATGTGGTCGATGGAATCGTACATTATGCCGTAGCCAATATTCCGGGAGCAGTGCCTTACACTTCTACATTGGCACTGACCAATGCCACTCTGCCTTATGTAACAGCACTGGCAGGAAAGGGGTGGAAACAAGCATGCAAAGAAGATCCGGCACTGGCTTTGGGATTAAATGTGGTAGAAGGGAAAGTGGTATATAAAGCAATAGCTGAGGTATTCGGGCTTAAATACGAGCAATTGAATTTAGAATAACAAGTAATACCACGGAGTAACACAGTTTCACGGAGCAGAATCATAAAAAGAAGAACTCCGTAAGATTCTGTGTTACCCTGTGGTGGAATGATCCGTTTATAACAAAAAAGAAGATACCTTGTCCGAAGCTCTGCGGTATCCCTCCAACAATTCTTTCATTACCTCGTCCACACTTTGCCTGCGGCGGAACAGAGCAGCCACCTGCCCTATCTCAAGCTCTCCTTCTTCCAGATCACCTTCGAAGATGCCTTTCTTGGCGCGTCCTCTGCCCAAAAGTTCACGGAGTTCTTCGGCAGAAGCTCCCCGCGCCTCAGCCACTTCCACCTTATCACGGAACGAATTGGTCACAAGACGGGTAGGCGCCAGTTTCTTCAGCAATAATTTGGTATCACCTTCGTTCAACCGCAAACAATATTCCTTGAAAATATCACTTGCCGAACTTTCATCCGTCAGAGCAAAACGAGTACCTATCTGAACTCCTTCGGCCCCTAACGCCATCGTGGCGAAGATGGCCTCACCGGTACCAATCCCTCCGGCCGCAATCAAAGGTAAAGTAGTGGCTTCACGTACCGCAGGAATCAGACAAAGCGTTGTTGTCTCCTCCCGCCCATTATGCCCGCCGGCTTCAAAACCCTCAGCTACCACGGCATCGACTCCCGCCTCTTCGCATTTCATGGCAAACTTAGAAGAAGAAACGACATGTGCCACCGTGATGTCACGCTCTTTCAGCCAGCCGGTCCATGTCTTCGGGTTTCCGGCAGAGGTAAATACGATTTTAACCCCTTCTTCCACAATGATATTCATGATCTCCTCTATCTGGGGATACATCAAAGGAATATTTACCCCAAAAGGTCTGTCTGTGGCTGCACGGCATTTACGAATATGTTCACGCAAAATATCGGGATACATCGAGCCGGAGCCTATCAACCCCAAACCACCCGCATTACTGACAGCCGAAGCAAGCCTCCAGCCACTACACCACACCATACCGCCCTGAATAATGGGATACTGAATACCGAAAAGAGAAGAAATTCTGTTCATAGTCATATCGTTTTTGAAAAAAGAAGGCAAGAATCCCCCTATTTATCTTTTAACAAATTCAATGTATAATCGGTTCAGGAAGCAGCACCGTTGTAGAATCACCATACGCTTTCAGAACTTCCAGTGTACGCGCCCTCCGTTCACGTCCTTTTTTGTCCCAGAAATCTTTTGTGAAAATAGTCATCAGGTCAAGACCTCCGATAGTGCCTCCACTCACAGTTACTCCACTTTTGCCAAGCTTCATGGCAGAGGTATGCACCATGCTCTGCGTAGTCACCATCCTGCCATTGGCACGTTCGCCAAACAAATTATGCCGCAACCCACTGGAACGGATTTCCTCGTATGAACTGCGGATACCTTTATCGTATACATTCTTAGCCCAGTTGGAAGGAACGGTCTCATAAAACTCGACAAACGGATCTCCTCGCCACGTATCGGCATCCACCTGTATCTTTTTTTGGTAAATAGGGTCCCAGTTATATTTGGTATTGGCCGTATAAGGCCGGAGAGTCAACACAATTTTCTTTCTATCAAGTACTTGTGGAAGCGTCTCGTCCAATTTCAGACCGGGCTTCTCCTTCGACATTTTGGGAGCACCCGGCAAGCTGTTGAAATCAATCTGTTTCACAGCATCCATATTCAGCTTGATATCCTCTTGGCCGTTCAGGATGCGTTGCAGATTCAATGAATCCTTCGCAGTCCATTGGGCACGGGCTATCAGGACCATCGGACATAACCATATAAACAATATCAAACGCTTCATTCTTCTACACTTATTTAATAAGATGAAAGTACCTGCTTCGCATGTTCCTGTCTTTGAATTCCTTTACGTGGCTGTTCATCGGGCATAAAGGATCACTGCCGCCCCTGAAGACAGCGCCAGAAAGTCGATACGTTTCATCTGATTTAGTTTTTTACCACCAACGGTATCCACTCCCGCAAAGGGGCTCGTCAAAGCATGCGTCAATGGTCCATGCCGTACGAGGATACTGCCTGTTTTCCCACCAGCGGCGATACCGGGCAGCAGCATCAAGTAACTCTTCATCGGTCAGGAAATAGATGCCCTCGTAGTTCTCGGCATTGGCTCTCACCATTTTGCAGCCAAACGACGCATAATGCCCTAACCGAATGGTTTCTACGATCCACAACATGCACTCGCCCAACCGGACCTTACCGCTATAGTAAGCAGATACCGGCGGAAGCGGAAAAGAAGCAACCTGAGTCAGGTCTTCTGCATAATTCAGCAATGCCGGAATATCCTTCTCCGTAAATTTAGGCACTTCTACAAAGCCCTTCGGGCTCTTGGTATTATAGTTCCCCGCTTTGAGTTGCCTTACGAAAAGGTCTACATCCGGGTTATTGTAATCTAATGTCTCTTCGCTGCAACTTACACAAGTAAGCAATGATAAAACAACCGTGAGCAGCATAAAAAATGTTTTTTTCATAACGTCCGTACTAAATGGTTAATAGGTCATGCGCAGACCGCAAATCAGGTTAAAATTCGTAGGCCGTGCCGAACGTACTGTTTCCAGCTTGGAGTCTGTCTTGAAATGGTGCGACACTCCCGGTTCGGCAAATAAAGCCAGTTTATCATTAATTTTATAGTTCACTCCCACTCCTGCGGTAAGGGCCAGTTGCACAGGCTCCTGTTTGAAGCTGTTATCGGGTGCTCCCGCTATGCACTTATCCGCAACTCCACCTACAGAAGCATATATATCCAACTTCGGCATTTCCGCAAGTGTCACGTTCAGTTTTACGGGAATTCCCAGATAATGCAAGTTCTGTCCGGCACGCAAACTGGAATATAATAAACCGGTTTCTACGGCTAAATGTTTATTTATTTTTTTCTCTACCGTCAGACCGACCATAACAGGCATCTTATATTTACCATCTCCGGCAGGCAATGCGGTACCGACTGCCGCCTTTACAGCCCATGTCCGGGCTTTAGCGGTCATAGCCGTATAATCGGAAGACGGGGATTCATCAGCAGAATTTACTAAGGTCTGTCCATCTCCGCCGGCCTGCCAGTAGTTTTTATCCGGATGACTATTTTGTCCTCTGCGAGTAGTCGTTGCAGAGAAGCTGAATGACATGGAAACCGTAACCGAAACCGAATCATCATCTTCGTCCTGATATTGGGCCAGAGTACCGAAACGCTTAGGCGTCGGTTTACTCAAAACAGGCTCGGAATGTACGGGAGTGAAATCCTGTTTCACCACGTCACCATCCAGGTGAGTCGCATTTCCACTGACAACCGCTACCTGGGTAAAGGCTTCTTCTATCTCCTCTTTCGGAGAGAAGAACCAAAAAGCAGCCGATGAAGCAGCCAGCACCAGCAGTACGGAAGCGGCTGCCGCTACACGGAAGAAAAACACCTTCCGACGATGGCAACGCACCATCACCTCAGAATTCAGTTCTTCCCAGAAACCATCCCGCACAGTCATCTCGGCGTTGCCCAGACGGGAACGGAACAGATCGGTTATTTCATCATTTTCTCTCTTCATGATTTCTATATTCTTTAATCCTTTTTGCCAATAAAAACTTTGCACGGTACAACTGCGAAGTGGATGAATGCTCCTTAATACCCAACATATCGGCTATCTCTTTGTGAGACTTTTCCTCAAACACGTAAAGGTTAAAAACCGTCCGGCAGCCATCGGGCAAGTCTGCGACAAACTTCATCAACTGTTCTTCGGATATCGGTCCTGCCTCCCCTCCTTCCGGAAGATCGGGAATATCAGGAAGCTGATCCTCGTGTATCACCAACTGACTGATCCGTTTTTGCCTTCGCAGGTAATCCAGTGCCTGAGTCACCATCACCCGGGTCACCCATGTTCCGAGCGAAGACTCACCACGAAACGAAAAGTTGGTGAATATTTTGATGAAACCGTCATGCAGTACATCGTGCGCCGCTTCCATATCGCCCGTATAGCGGAAACATACCGCCAGCAATTGCCTCGAGTATAGGGTGTAAAGTTCCTTACGGGCCGAATCCTTTCCTGCCCGACAGCCCTTTATCAGTTCTATCTCGTTTTCCAATGTCAATTGTCTTTTTAAAATCGAACGTATGTCTGCGTCGTTTGTCTATTAGACGCAAGGATGCAACGAATGCTGCAAACAATAGTGCAAAAAGAAGTTAAAGAAACAATAAACGATGAATAAGCCTTTGCATCAATGCGTAGCCTGTTCATCGTTTATCACTTAAGAACGTTTATCGCCGACCGTTCAAAATGTCAGCATGCCTTGAAACTCATATCGAGTCCCTTTACCGAATGGGTAAGGGCACCTACCGAAATAAAGTCTACACCACACTCGGCATAGTCACGGAGTGTATCGAACGTGATACCACCGGACGATTCGGTCTCATATTTTCCGCCGATCATCTCGACAGCTTTCTTTGTATTTTCGGGAGTGAAGTTATCGAGCATGATGCGGTCTACCCCACCGATATTCAACACCTGCTGAAGTTCGTCGAAATTGCGCACTTCGATTTCAATCTTGAGGTCTTTTCCTTTTTCCTTGCAATATTCTTTAGCACGGTTGATGGCCTTATCAATGCCACCGGCAAAGTCCACGTGATTATCTTTCAGAAGAATCATATCGAAAAGTCCGATACGGTGGTTGACACCCCCGCCAATCTTTACCGCTGCTTTCTCAAGCATACGGAGTCCCGGAGTAGTCTTACGGGTATCCAACACACGTGTTTTGGTGCCTTCCAGCTGCTTCACGTATTTGCGTGTCATAGTGGCAATGCCGCTCATACGCTGCATCACGTTCAGCATCAGACGTTCTGTCTGAAGCAGAGACTGAATTTTACCTTCCACAACCATTGCCACATCACCCGGCTTCACTTCGGCACCGTCGTTGATAAACACCTCAACCTTCATAGTCGGGTCGAAACGGTGAAATATTTCTTTGGCAATTTCGATACCAGCCAATACACCGGCTTCTTTAATCAAAAGTTTCGATTTTCCCATTGCAGTGGCGGGAATACAGGAAAGTGTTGTGTGGTCGCCATCGCCTATGTCTTCGGCAAAGGCCAGATCAATCAGTCTGTCTATTAACTCATTCATTGGTTTTATCTATTCTTATTTGATTTATAAAATATTTGTTCTGTACCCTGCGGAAGAAGCAGTTCACCCGGAAATTGCCGTTAGCAGTGGTCAGGGTACCGATAATAAAACTCGACTCCTCTCGCTTACCTTCGTGATTTACATTAAAACCACTCACCTTGTTGCTATTAAAGAAAGAAGCAAGTGTTGCTTCAGCAGTCTGTTTGTCGACGCTTGTCGAGCGATTCTGAATTACCAGATCCACCTTCTCTCCCAAATACCTGTTCAGCTCTTGGGAGTTTCCTTTCTTAAACGCCACGACCACGCCCACCGGTATGTCCTGTGCGAAGAGCGAAGTTACAGCGAATACGAGTCCGGCCATCCATAAAAGTACCCGTTTTTTCATAATCACAAGTATTATCGATACGCAAAGGTAAGTATTTAATGCTAAAAACAACATTTTTTTCTTATTTTTGTGCAATAAACAAGAGTTTGCACTTGAATGAAAACAACCCTTATCGTCGTAGGACGGACTGTAGAGCAGCATTATATCACTGCAATTAACGATTACATAGAGCGTACTAAACACTTCATTTCTTTCGATATGGAGGTGATTCCCGAACTGAAAAACACGAAAAGCCTCACCCCGGAACAACAAAAGGAGAAGGAAGGCGAACTGATAGGCAAAGCCCTCCAGCCGGGAGACGTGGTAGTGTTGCTGGACGAGCACGGAAAAGAGATGCGTTCGGTGGAATTTGCACGCTGGATGGAGAAGAAGCTGGTAAACGTCAACAAACGCCTGGTATTCATCATAGGAGGACCTTACGGATTTTCACAAAAGGTATATGATGCGGCACACGAAAAGATATCCATGTCGAAAATGACTTTTTCGCACCAGATGATCCGTCTGATCTTTGTAGAACAGATGTATAGGGCCATGACCATACTGAACGGCGGGCCCTATCACCATGAATAGGGTTATCCCCTATTCATGATTCATCAACCGCCGGGCAGCCATCTCTTCATATTTCGTTCCGGGGCGACCATAATTGGCATACGGATAAATCGAAATACCGCCGCGGGGTGTAAAGATACCGGTCACTTCAATGTATTTGGGGTCCATCAGACGGATCAGGTCTTTCATTATGATATTCACGCAATCTTCATGAAAAGCACCGTGATTGCGGAAGCTAAACAGATATAGCTTAAGGCTCTTGCTCTCCACCATCTTCACATCGGGCAGGTAACTGATACGTATTTCGGCAAAATCCGGTTGTCCCGTTATGGGGCACAAGCTGGTAAACTCCGGACAATTGAAACGTACCCAATAATCGTTCTCAGGATGCTTGTTATCGAAGGATTCCAATACTTCGGGAGCATAATCCTGCTTATATTCGGTCTTTCTTCCCAGTAAAGAAAGCTGGTCTTTCAGTTCAGTCATAATCTATTAATCATTTAACGGTTTCTTTTACTTAAATACTCCTCCAGCCCCTGTTTCCGCAATTTGCATGCCGGGCAGTGTCCGCACCCGTCGGCAGGAATCCCGTTGTAACAGGTCAGCGTCTCGTTCCGTACAAGATCGAATACGCCGAGTTCGTCCGCCAATGCCCAGGTTTCGGCTTTATCAATCCACATCAACGGTGTATGGATAACAAACTGTTCGTCCATCGCCAGATTCAGAGTGACATTCAACGACTTGATAAACGAGTCGCGGCAATCGGGATAACCACTATAATCGGTCTGCGAAACTCCGGTAACCAAGTGGAAAGCTCCCTGTTCACGGGCAAAGACAGCAGCAATACTCAGAAAAAACAGGTTACGTCCCGGAACAAAGGTGTTCGGGAACGAATCTTCCGGCTTGTCTTCGTCCATCGAGATGCTGGTATCCGTCAACGAATTGCTTCCAAGGCTCCCGATAAAAGAGGTGTCCATCACATGAAACTCCACTCCTGCCCTTTCGGCTATTCCCCGGGCCAGTTCTACCTCGTGTGCATGTTTCTGTCCGTACAGGAAACTAAGCGCATATACTTTGCTGAAATGTTTCTTCGCCCAGAAGAGACACGTTGTAGAGTCCTGTCCGCCACTGAACAGAACTACTGCTGAATCATTTTTCATCATTTATTTTCTTGAAAAAAGTGTTTTTAAGTTCTCCTTATTATATATCCTTTACCTTAAGTACATTATAGGAGATGTCGGTATCATAAACATCGCTCCCGTCAATTCTCTTAACGGCTTTCACGACACGGATGGTGATCGGAAGGATAATCACTTCGTAAAGGGACTTCAGCACAATCTGAGTGCCCATCATCACCAACAGCTCGGGCCAGGCAATCAGTCCGCCGAATGCGATGGGAAAGAAGATCAGTGAATCGGCCGTTTCTCCCACTACCGTAGACCAGATGGCACGGGCAGAAAAATTACGTCCGCCACTGGCCACTTTCATTTTACTCATGACATAGGCATTGAGAAACGAACCGACCAGAAAGGCCAACAAACTGGCTACAACAATGCGGGGAGCCATGCCGAACACAAAATCAAAATGCTGTTCGCCTTCCCAGAAAGGTGCTGCGGGCAACGCCACGGCAATCAGCCCGAGGCCTACCACAAAGAAGTTCATGGCAAATCCGCTCCAAATAATCAGACGGGCCTTTTTAAATCCCCATACTTCGGCTATACAGTCATTGATAATATAGGATATGGGAAACACCAGCAATCCGGCAGTAACAGTGATACTGCCAACCTGAATTACTTTGGTTTCGAGAAGGTTTGCTGCAATCAGGCAGACGTTGAACAGAATGCCGAGCAACATGAAGGGTATAGATACTTTTTCTTTCATAATTCCTGTTTTTTACGTGGTGTTCTAGAATACACGACCGCTATTCACGGCATCATACGTTTACGGGCAGCAAAGGTAGCAATTCTTTTTTAATCGACAAAATAACAATATATGTAACGGGGCATTACATATATTGTTATCGCGATAACATATAATGTAATGCCCCGTCCGGGTACAACATAACAAACACTTAACACACTATTCTTTTTACTCTTGTCACAGAGTTGCAAAAGCCCATTCATACTTCCGGAAAATCCGGCATCGATCTTAATAAGCGCTCTTACGAGAAGTCTTTCAAATCCTGCTGTAATCTTTTGCGGATCAGGAACAGACGGCTCTTGATAGTCCCTACCGGCAAATCCATCTTCTCAGCTATCTCACGATACTTGAATCCGGCAACAAACATCAGGAAAGGCTTCTTCAACTCTTCGGGAACGGCATTAATCACCTTATAGAGTTCCTTCAGATCGTAAATTGTTTCAAAGCGGTTGCCGTCCTCACCTTCCGTCATGGTTTGCGCATAGAGATTATAGGTGGAATCGGTCATATCCACTTCACGTAACGACTTACGGTAATTATTGATAAAGATATTGCGCATGATGGTATACATCCATCCCTTGAAATTCTGGGTATGCACAAATTTCTCTTTGTTGTCCAATGCCTTCAACAGACAATCCTGTACCAGATCATTGGCCGACTCCCGGTCAGCAGTCAGTTTATAGGCAAAATGTTCCAGTTCGGGCTGCATAGCCACTATCTTATGGGTAATATTCATCTTTTCCATTGCTCTTCTTTCTTTCTGATTATCGAATATGCAAAGATTCGCATTTTAAACGGTCTGTCCTATAGCAATTCTTCCGCATAATTTGGCGATTTTTCCCTCGGCCCTTCAACCATTTCCCATTTAAGTTGTTCAATAGGGCAATTCACCTAAAACTTAACTTATAATGAAAACATTTTTTAGATCTGTAGCTATGCTACTCGGATTGGGACTCTTGCCTGTAGCGGCACATGCCCAGAAAAAAGTAATCATCGAAGATGAAGAACCGAACTCCGTGATGTTTGTATCGACCGACAAAGCCGGAGACGAGATTATCCGGATCATGAACGAGACGCGTCTTCCGCGTTTCCAGGAACCGAAGGCTCCACGCTTCGTACTGACCGACCGGCAAGGAAAGTTCGCACTGGGTATCGGCGGATATGTACGGGCAACCGCCGAATATGACTTCGGGGGAATTGTGAAAGATGTAGACTTCTATCCGGCGCTGATTCCTAATAAAGGCTCTGCCGACCGTGCACGCAATCAGTTCCAGATGGATATCAGCACTTCGACTCTTTTCCTGAAACTGGTGGGACATACCAAACGTCTGGGTGACTTCGTGGTTTATACTGCTGCAAACTTCCGTGGAGACGGAAAGACTTTCGAGTTGCAGAATGCTTATGCTACCTTCCTCGGCTTTACTCTGGGATACAGCTATGGTAACTTTATGGACCTTGCCGCGCTGCCTCCTACCATCGACTTTGCAGGCCCTAACGGCTCGGCTTTCTATCGAACTACTCAATTGAGCTATATGTGTGACAAGCTGAAGAACTGGAAATTCGGCGTCGGTGTCGAAATGCCATCGGTAGACGGTACCACGAATCAGTATCTCACCATCAACACCCAGCGTATGCCCGACTTCACTGCCTCAGCACAGTATAACTGGAATGCCAACAGCCACCTGAAGTTAGCTGCCATCGTTCGCAGCATGACTTATTCAAGTTCCGTAGACAATAAGGCGCACTCAAAAGCCGGATACGGACTTCAAGCTTCAACTTCCTTCAACGTGACTCCGAAATGGCAAGTATACGGACAGGTGAATTACGGAAGGGGTATCGGACAATATCTGAACGACTTGAGCAACCTGAATGTGGATATTGTTCCTAACCCGGAAAAAGAAGGGCGCATGCAGACGCTCCCCATGTTGGGATGGTTCGCCGGATTGCAATACAACATCAGCAAAGATGTATTTGTATCGGGCACTTACAGTTTGTCACGCCTCTACTCGGAACACACGTATCCAAGCGATGTACCCGATATGTACCGGAAGGGCCAATATCTGGTGGCTAACCTGTTCTGGAACGTAACCAGCAACTTACAGGTAGGCGCCGAATATCTGAGAGGATGGCGTACGGACTTCAGTAGCAATACCCGTCATGCCAACCGCATGAACGCATTGGTACAATATTCGTTCTAACTTTTTATAAATCTCTCTGAACTCTAACGTAAAAAAAGTCCAAGGACGAACCCAGCCCCGTCTCTGTTATTACCCTACGGAGATGGGGCTAAAAATAAAATTTCACCACACAGGGATTATCATCTTCTACTCTTTTACTTAATGCCCGATATTCTCCCTCGGGAAGTATACTCTTATAATTTTCCAACTCCTCGGTCGGAACGATGCAAAGCATAAAGTCCTCAGTCACCACCTCCGGGCTGATCCGGATTCCCTCCCGTGTCTTCTCAAAATAAAAAACAACTCCATCCTTTTTGCGATAAAGAAGATTTGTAAGTTTCCTTTGGGGATAGGATGACATACTGAATAATTGCGCATAGTAGTATTTATCCGTCTGATATTGCTTGGTGAAATTAAAGGCTATCTTACCCGTTTTACGGTATTCCCTCAGCCGTTCTTCCTCTTCCTTACGTGTATCCGGCCCTGAATTAAAATGATACTGCTCTATATTTATATTCTGCTCTCCCATATCCCAGCGATAAGCTACACGAAGGCTATCCCGTGTGATTTCGTAAACTTCTTCATAAAACGTAGGAGAAAAGTAGGCTTTACCCTGATAAGAATAGAATACATCCCAACAAGCCCAGTTCAGACAGAAGTGATCAGACCAGAACTCATTGATCAACTTCGCCGAATCGGCCTCCAACCGCATGACGCAAGCCCCGTCATCTTTGTTCAGTGCCGACCACGTCAACAGGTCACCGCCCGGAGTCAATCCTATCTTCTGGAAGTTTATCTTCTCCGGCAGTATCTTTTTATCTATAAACGAACCGTCCAGCCGATAGGTATACATCGAACCGAAAGGAGACAACATATACACCAGTTTTCGTTGGTCATTAATGACTGCATCATAAATCTGTGAATATTCACCGGGACCTTGCCCTACTCTCCCGATAGAACGGAGATAGTTCCCTTTTTTATCAAAAGCCATCAACGTGATATGCCTGAAAGTAGGATAATCCTGAGTCAATATATAAGTAGTATCTCCGGAAACAAGCACTCTCAAAATTGTGGCCAGCAGGCAACTGTCCGAGGTTTCCAACGGAATCACTTCAACTTTAGAAAACAGTTCGGAAACGGAAACAGGAGTTTCTTTCAGCTCCACTTTCAGAATATCGGGCTCTTTCACGGGATTAGTCCGGCTGCAAGAAATGCATGCAAAGCTCAATGCAGCAAAGAAAAGAAAAAATGTGTCTCTCATATCTTTCAGGATTAGAACACAAAGATAATCTTAATATAGGAGGGTTAAATGAAAAAGGACCGGATTATTTGAGTAATCCGATCCTTCTTGAGAGTTATATTAATAAAGATTAGTAGAAGCCTTGTATCAGAACTTATAGTCGAGACCGATACCGAATACTTTATTGGTACGAGTAAAGACATCCTTTCCGGAGATTCCTGTACCTCCATAATTAGGAGTCTCTTTGGTATATTTATCGTAATCAGTCCAAAAATAAGCAACGTTCAGTTTCAGGTTCTTCGCAATGTCGAATCCGGCACCAAAACCGTATGAATAAGAACTAACTGCAAAACTCATATCGCTCTGGTAATTATCACCTACACCATATTTGGTACGTTGCATACCGGCACTTACCTGGGCCCATTTACAAACATCCCATTCGATACCACCCAAATATTCGTTAGTACCTTGTTTGATGAAATGCTGTTTACCCATAGTCTGGCCGGTCACAGGATCTTTAGCATCGGCCATACGTGCACTGGTATCAAAGAAATGATGATAACCAACTGAAGCACGAAGTACCGGAAGAATTTCATAAGAAACACCTACTGTCAACAAAGCCGGAATATCGTGCGGAGTATTTACTCCATTCGCAAACAGCCCTGTATTATCTATACGAGTCTTGTTCTCTACATTCAGTTTGGTGTTGAACTCATATTTTACACCAATGTTCCACTTATTCATCTTAAAGTCCAAGCCCAAAATAGGAGTTACCCCCCAACCTGTCTGGTCGCAGTCCAACTCTTTATCAGCCGTCAATTCTGCAACACCGGTCGCTTTCTTTGCGATAGCATCATATTTTGCATAATTAACCATATCATTCGCTGCCAGATAAGCATCTGCAGCTGTTCTGGCTTGCTTGGCATAATCGCTGAAATATTTGTTCACATTTACCATTTCCCCTCCACCGATATTAGCTTCAATATTACGAATATGTCCTTCATATCCATTGCTTACGTAATTCATACGTACACCGGCAAATGCAGACAAGTAATCGGTGATTTTATAAGATGCTCCCAGTTGAAGACCAAAAATCATCTGCTTACCACGCATATAGCTGTCAACCGAGTATTTATTGGTACCTTCAAAGATATTAATCGGCAGAATGCCTCCGTCTACCATTTCTTTACCGGCAGCTACCATCATTCCGGGCACTACAGATACCAATGACTCGAATGAACCCAATCCCTCATTAAAGGTAGCCTTACCACCACCACCGGTTACTGCAAAATTCCCGGAGAATGCCCACTTATCCTTCTTATATACTGCAAATACACTGGGGATGAACGGAGCCGAAGCTTCACCTTTATATACTTTTGTAGCGTTTCCGCCAAAGCCTGCAAACGGAGCGAAAGTAGAAGTGATGGTTCTTGTCTGGAAAGCACTCTGTCCGTTGAGAGACAGATGAAAACCATCTTCCATGAAGGCGACACCTGCCGGATTGGAATATACTGCGTCAATTTGTGTAGAAGCATCACGAGCCAACATTCTCAAAAACAATACGTGCTGATTGGTATTTGTCAGGAGACCTCCCGCAAAAGTTGAAGTTGAAACGATTAGCAACCCGATGCTAATCAAGAATAATTTTCTCATCTAAATCTTTTTTAAGTTATTTCGGGCGCAAAGGTACAATAATATTGCACATGACGAATATTTCTGTGCATCTAATTACGTTTTCACCAACAAATTAATTGGAAACACAAACTGTTTCGATTGAAACAAATAGGAAAACATCGCAAGAAAAGACACCCCGAAAGCCAAACATTACTCCATTGCTAAACGTTTTTATATCATATAGAATATAAATAAGAAAACTATGGCATATACAATCGCATTTTTTGGTACCAAACCCTACGATGAAGCTTCTTTCAACGAAAAAAACAAAGAATTCGGATTCGAACTCCGATTTTTCAAAGGTCACTTGAACCGGCACAACGTGCTGCTGACCCAGGGAGTGGATGCTGTCTGCATTTTCGTGAACGACACAGCTGATGCTGAAGTAATAAAAACAATGGCCGCCAACGGGGTAAAATTACTCGCTCTTCGCTGTGCCGGATATAATAATGTAGACTTAAAAGCCGCTGCCGAAAACGGAGTAACCGTTGTCCGCGTCCCGGCCTATTCACCGTATGCCGTAGCCGAATATACGGTTGCCCTGATGCTTTCACTCAACCGGAAGATTCCGAGAGCTTCGTGGCGTACACGGGATGGGAACTTCTCTCTGCATGGACTGTTAGGTTTCGATATGCACGGAAAAACAGCAGGTATCATCGGTACGGGAAAGATTGCAAAAATACTGATACACATCCTCAAAGGATTCGGCATGAACATATTGGCCTATGACCTATATCCGGATTATAACTTTGCACGGGAGAACCAGATAGTATATACGACGCTCGATGAATTATACCACAGCTCGGATATCATATCATTGCACTGCCCGCTCACTGAACAGACAAAGTATCTGATCAATGACTACTCGATCAGCAAAATGAAAGACGGAGTAATGATCATCAATACCGGACGGGGACAGCTGATTCATACCAATGCGCTGATCGAAGGATTAAAAAATAAAAAGATCGGTTCGGCCGGACTGGATGTTTATGAAGAAGAAAGCGAATACTTCTACGAAGATAAATCGGACCGTATCATCGACGACGATGTGCTGGCACGTTTGCTGTCATTCAATAACGTGATCGTAACTTCTCATCAAGCATTCTTTACCCGCGAGGCTCTGGCTAATATTGCAGCAACGACTTTGGAGAACATACGGGACTTCAAGAACCGGAAACCTTTAGTGAATGAAGTGAAACTGGGCAATGCTTAGAAAAGAGCAACACGAAAAAGTGATGTGTAACAAACAATAATGCCTGCCACTTCTTTCTCAAGAAACGGCAGGCTTAATCCAAGGGGGGGAACCCGGATGAAATACATAATATCCGGGATTACTATTTAGCATTCTCTATTTATGTGCCTTCGGTTCACCCTTTTTTCATCAGTATTCCACAATGCTCTCTAACAAAGGCTCTCCCTTCAGAGGAGCATAAATAGTTACTTTAGCAAAACCATACTTGGGCTCGCGAGTTACTGTTTTAGTCATACAGATGAAGCGGTAGTTATAGCCGCTTACCAGTTGTTTGGCAACCAGAAGTGGAGTATAATCCACCCCTTTCAAAGTCATGCAGGTCTGAAACAATTCTTTATCCTGATCCGTCAATGGTTCAAATTCTCCCCAGCCTCCTATTATTATATCCGCTTTCTCGGAAGTAACTACTGTATAAGGGAATACGTCTTCGTAAAGAACTCCCGTGACATCACGATAATAGGCAAACTGAATCTCTACCTGTCCCGGCTGCAAAAACTGGAAGGTAAAAGACTGTACAGACATTCCACCCAAGGTATCGGCATCTTCTGACAATTCCTCCACAAGGGCAACTCCACCAGTCAGGCGTACTAAAGCGTAACGATAACCAGTACCTGCATGTGAGGTACGTTTGATGGTGATTGTATCACCTACTTTGAATGCTTTCCTAATCATAACAATACGTGTTTTTTAAAAGATTAACTCTGTGAAATTTTCTAATAGCCTGATGCAGTGACCGGCCTTGCTGAGAATAATCTGCCGGGAGAAAACTCCCGGCAGATTTTGGGTACAGTACATCACCTAAACCAGATTCGTTGATGTGGTTCAAAGGTAAAGGGAAAGATTTACAGATCAAAATACTTGAAGTGGGTTATTCTCTCATTTTTTCACTCTTAGTCTCTCATTTTTTCACTTTCACTCAGTAATTTCCTTATTACTAACACGTTGTACTCCTACCTGAAAATCGGTAGGAGTCACCCCAAATTTACCGGAAAAGAGACGATAAAAAGATTGGGTAGACATTCCACACTCCTGGGCTATCGTGTCTACTGTATAATCGGGGTAATCTTTCAGCATCTTGGCAGCATACTCCAAACGAAGATTATTAATGTATTTTGAAAAACTCATTCCGGCATATTGCTTAAAAAGCGGCGCAAACTTATTCTTGGGAATGTAGATTGTCTTGATTAACTCCTCTCTCGAAAAGTCCGGCTGAAGATATAACTGCCGGTTAATGATTTCACGCTCCAGTTTGTCGAACAGCATTTTATCGTGTACCGCATTGTTATCTTCCGTCTCGGGTTCCGGATCGACAGGAACATCCGACTTTCCGGGCTCTTCTGCCTGCAATGCATTTCCATCTATATACGTCCGTACTTCCCGCTCTTTCTGTAACTGTTCTTTCAATAGATGGTTCTCCTCTTTTTTCCGGTAGAGTTCTTCTTTGTGAACCAGCAAATCCTCGATGGTTCCTACCATTGCCTTATTCTTACGGCGTATGGTACGGTTATGTCGGATGGTTCTCCATAAAAGTACCCCTAACAGAAAAACAATACAGACCACAAATATCAGCAAGGCATTCCTCATCCGCATATCAGCGGCTTGCTGCTGAATAAACATATCCTTTTCATTCGTTTCATAAACCGCTGCCAGTTCCAATGCAGCACTTTTCTGCTCTCTGGCCTTAATGCTATCACGCAACACAGCCAGCTGTTCAAAATATCTTGCAGCAGTCCGGTAATCACCTTTATCCCGATAGGCACGCCCGAGGGACTTCTTAATGGTGACCATATAATAATTTACCGTATCTTTCCGCATGACATATACCTTTTCACGAGCGGAATTCATACGGATCACCTGATCATACATCTTCCGATCGAACAGATAAGGCATAATCAGGTAGTCATCGCGATCGTATTCCTTACTTACTGACAAAAATAGCCGGTAATAGCGGTCAGCCTCTTCCGACCGCCCCAACCGGAAAAGAACCACAGCGTAATGGGCGTACATCGCCTTTTTCTCCTTTCCACTCAATCCCTCCATCGGTATCTCACTGCCGGTCTCTTCCGTCACGATCCTTTCTAATGCAGCCAGTGTTTTCAGGGCCTCTTCACTACGCCTGTCCGACTCCTGGAATATCAGCAAAGTATTATAATTATAGCGCAGGTTATCGTACTTATATGGGTAATCTGTTTTTTCCATCATCGCTACCGCCTGCTCCATAAATTCATATCCCTTATCCTTATTACCCTGATAATAGAGCATCTTCCCCATATTAAACAGAGCAACGGACTGCATCGCTTTATCATCACACAGCTCAGCCCTCTTCAAAAGCAAGTCCACATACTGTGCCTTTTTATTCTCATTGTGCAAACAGTCGTAACACGAAATCATACGGTGCACCTGTTCCATATAGTTTTTATCACTATTGAGCACCGAGTCACTTTCCAAAGCACGCTTATAGAATTTCAACGCCCAGTAGTATTGCCCTACATTGAAATACAAATCGCCTTCCACCACATCCAAGCGGAACGGAGGAAGCGACTTCTGTTTCCTCAGCTGCTCCATGATCTGCTGCGCTTTTTCAAAGTCGGAGAATGTATACTTATATACGTTGTCATCTGTAATCAAACTGTCCGGTAAAGAAAACGTTCCGGCGCAAACAGACACCGGAGATATAAAACAATGAAACAGTACTAACAGAATAACATACAATAACTTTCTCATATCTTCTTACTATTGGCAGATTTTAGAAGCACAAAAATAAGATAATAATATTTTCAACAAAATTTTCTCCGGCTCATATTTACCGAACGCATTCAAATCTCTTCTGTTTGCCGGATTTCAGGAGCCTGATTGTTTCACTTCTGGAACCGCCTCCTTCCCCTTGTTCCTAATAAAAAAGTGAACGCTTCAAACCATTTATACTTCCCAATTGTTTGGCTTATAGAATACATTTTAAAAGAAAGGATACATTATGAAAAAGGTAGTTCACCGCTCGGATACCCGCGGACGATCTTTATATGACTGGCTTGACAGCCACCACAGTTTCAGCTTTGATGAATATTATAATCCCGAACGCATCCACTTCGGCGCTTTACGGGTGCTGAATGACGATCGTGTCGCACCGGGAGAAGGTTTTCAGACCCACCCACATAAAAATATGGAAATCATCTCCATCCCCCTGAAGGGATTTCTGGCACACGGAGACAGTAAGAAGAACAGCCGTACCATCACTGTTGGCGATATTCAGGTGATGAGTGCCGGAACAGGCATCTATCATAGTGAAATGAACGGCAGCAAGTCGGAACCTGTGGAGTTTCTACAAATATGGATCATGCCCAAAGAGCGAAACACCCACCCACTCTATCAGGATTACGACATCCGGGGGTTGCTGAAGAAAAACGAACTGGCCCTGATTCTGTCACCGGATGGCAGTACACCAGCCAAACTGCTACAGGACACCTGGTTCTCGATGGGTGAAGCAGAAGCCGGAAAAACGCTTGAATACAAGACACATGGAACGGATACGGGAGTCTACGTTTTCCTCATCGAAGGAGAAATAAAAATAGACGATATCATCCTGACCCGCCGCGACGGATTGGGAATCTCTGAAACCAAAAGCTTTGAGATAGAAACCCTGAAAGACTCCAAGATATTACTGATAGAAGTACCGATGTAAATTTAAAGTAATTGCTTATGTCAACCGATCATACGTCCACACATCCTGATTCCCCTCTTCACGGAAGAGGGGCCGGGAGTGAGACTATCAACCTCGCTGCCATCCGGCAGGAGTACACCAAAGGCGGGCTGAAGGAAGGAGATCTTCCCGACAACCCGCTTTCTCTTTTCAACCGATGGCTGCACGAAGCTATCGATGCACAAGTAGAAGAACCTACAGCCATGCTGGTAGGGACCGTATCCCCCGAAGGGCGACCATCGACCCGTACCGTATTGCTGAAAGATTTACATGACGGAAAATTTATCTTTTATACCAATTATGAAAGCCGTAAAGGCAGTCATCTGGCAAAGAATCCGTATATTTCCCTCTCTTTCGTCTGGCACGCGCTGGAAAGACAGGTACACATTGAAGGTATTTCCTCAAAAGTCCCTGCCGGTGAATCCGATGCCTACTTCCACCAACGCCCCTACAAAAGTCGCATCGGAGCACGCATCTCTCCTCAAAGCCGTCCGTTGAAGAGCCGGATGCAATTGATTCGCAGTTTCGTTGCAGAAGCTGCCCGATGGGTAGGCAGAGAAGTGGAACGTCCGGTACACTGGGGAGGCTATGCCGTCACCCCTGAACGAATCGAGTTCTGGCAGGGTAGAGCCAACCGACTGCACGACCGCTTTCTCTACACCCTCCAAGCGGACGGAAGCTGGCAGAAAGAGAGGCTTGCCCCTTGATATTTCCGGTTATTGTGCTTGCGCAACCAACAAATAATACGTAATATTGCATTCATAAAATACATCCGCTTATGATTCTGGATTATATATACCACAGCGGGTTTGCCATCGAAGCAGAAGGTGTAACCCTTATCATTGATTATTACAAGGACTCTTCGGAAACGGAACGAAATAAAGGTATCGTACACGACCGTCTGCTCCAACGACCCGGCAAGCTGTATGTACTTGCCTCACATTTTCATCCCGACCATTTTAACCGGGAAATACTAACCTGGAAAGAGCAACGTCCCGACATCATCTATATCTTCTCAAAAGATATCCTGAAGCATCATCGGGCACAAAGTGAAGATGCGATCTATATTAATAAAGGTGAGGAGTACGAAGATGATACACTGCGCATTCAGGCTTTCGGTTCTACGGACGTAGGCATCTCCTTCCTGATTCATCTGCAAGGGAAAAACATCTTCCATGCCGGTGACCTCAACAATTGGCATTGGAGCGAAGAGTCTACCGAACAAGAGATACGCAAAGCCGAAGGCGACTTTCTGGCAGAAGTGAAATTTCTCCGGGAATCTGCTCCGGCCGTCGATCTGGTAATGTTCCCCGTCGACCGCCGAATGGGAAAAGATTATATGAAAGGCGCCCAACAATTCATCGAACGAATAAAAACTACTATATTTGTACCCATGCACTTCAGCGAAGACTGTGAAGGAGGTAATGCTTTCCGGTCTATAGCCGAAGCCGGTGGATGCCGTTTTATTACCATCACTCACCGGGGCGAAAGCTTTGAGATATAACTAAATAAAACATACGATTATGAACAAACTGACACAATTTTTTCTCGTGTTATTTATGATTTGCCTGCCTGCAACCCTTTGGGCAGACAATGACAAAGATGATGATGACAGCAGATACCTTGCGGGCGCTGTGCCCGAAGTTGACGGACGGGTAGTTTTCAGCCGCGAATTCAGCATTCCCGGTATGTCACAAGACGAAATCTATGAACGGATGCTCAAGTGGCTTGACGGACGCATGGCCCAGAACAAAAACAATAGCCGCGTGGTATATAAAGACCAAGGTGTCATTGCCGCAACCGGCGAAGAATGGCTGGTATTCAGCTCTACCGCTCTTTCTTTGGACCGTACTTGGCTGACCTATCAAATCACCGTCAACTGCCAGCCGCAGAAGTGCACAATGGAAATAGAAAAAATCCGCTACACTTATCGTGAAAAAGAAAAATATACAGCCGAAGAATGGATCACCGATAAATTTGCTCTGAATAAAACCAAAACCAAACTGGTACGTGGTCTTGCCAAATGGCGCAGGAAGACGGTAGACTTTGCCGATAACCTTTTTGAAGAGGCAGCAAAAGCACTGAGCCAAAAACCTCAGGAAGCCGCAGCAGCAGAAGCCGCTCCGAAAAAGCCGGCAGTAGTGACCGCTCCGAAAGTTGTGGTAATCGGTGGTGAAAAAGAAACTGAAAAGGTAGAAAAAGCAGCTACGGTTACCCCCGCAATCCCTGTTACCCCTCCAAGCACAATGCCTGGCTATAAAGAGGTAGCTCCCGATCAAGTTCCTGCCAACGCCATCCAGATGGGTGCAGGCCGACTGGTGATCGCTATCGGCTCCGATCCTTTCAACATGACCATGATGACAGCTAACGCCGGAGGATCCATAGGAAAAATTTCCGGAAGCCCTGTTGTATTCAGCATCCTCTCGCCCGACCAGCCTTACGAGCAATTGGAGAAAGCAGAGACATATAGCATACGTTTCTATCCTACAGGACAAAGCGAGCCGTCTGTCATACTGGAATGTCAGAAGCTTCCTGCCCCGACACCAATGGAAGGACAGCCCAGAACTTATGCAGGTAAAATAACAAAAGCATTTATGAAATAAATCAGCCACCACAGATTACACGGATAAACACAGATTGAATTTTAATTAGATTATTAATATAGACAATCTGCCCTAATCAGTATAATCTGTGGTGCAACTTTATAAGTTCTATTTTAACCTAAAACAAAATAAACTTAGCAACAATGGAAATAAAAAGTAGATTTGACCACTTCAACATCAATGTGACTGATTTGGAACGCAGCATTGCTTTCTACGAAAAAGCACTGGGACTGAAAGAACACCACCGGAAAGAAGCCGCCGACGGTTCCTTTATCCTGGTATATCTCACAGATAGCACCACCGGATTCTTATTGGAACTCACTTGGCTGAGAGACCATACCGAAGCATATGAATTGGGAGAGAACGAAAGCCATCTCTGCTTCCGTGTAACGGGAGATTATGATGCCATACGCCAATATCACAAAGAAATGAACTGCGTATGCTTTGAGAATACTGCCATGGGACTGTATTTTATCAACGATCCGGATGATTACTGGATCGAAATATTGCCGGAGCGGTTCTAAAACGATAAACGACGCATGTTTCTAAACAATGAACGATAAACAGGCTGCACATTAATATTGCAAACAGTTTATCGTTCATCGTTATTTACCGTTTGTGTCTATTCGCCCTCTTTCTCCGAATTTCAGCTTTCATCTTGGCTGCTCCGGAACCATGGGTTCCCTTTATATAAGTTGTTTTTTTCGCTTTTGTTTTCACTTTATTTTCATCTTTTTTCAGGCCTTCTTTCTTTCCTTTAAAGACAATCCCACCCATAATTGCATCTTCTAAACTCATAATCTTTCCTTTCTTATTCTATATTTTCCGTGGACAAAGATACTCTTTTTCTGTGAATTCCCTATCTTTGCCCGCTGTAACAACTAAAAACCAATCAATGGATACATTCCTGCTCCCGGCAGAAAAAGACCCGATGGGTGCCGCCATAGCCGATTATTATCACAATCACAAGGCAGACAGACTGCGTGTATTTTCTTCTCAGTTCGATGAAGACGAAATACCCGTCAAACAACTTTTCCGCGAAGCCGGACAGATGCCCCTGCTCGAACGCACAGCTCTTCAGATGGCTACCGGAAGAATACTCGACGTAGGCGCCGGAAGTGGCTGCCACGCCCTTGCTCTTCAGAAAGCCGGCAAAGAAGTTTCTGCCATCGACATCTCTCCTCTGGCCGTCGAAGTAATGAAACAACGGGGAGTAAAAGATGCCCGCCAGATTAATCTGTTCGACGAACACTTTGCCGATACTTTTGATACCATACTGATGTTGATGAACGGTTCCGGTATCATCGGACGCTTGGAGAATATGCCTGTCTTCTTCCGTAAGATGAAACAAATACTCCGCCCGAATGGTTGCATCCTGATGGATTCAAGTGACCTCCGCTATCTGTTCGAAGATGAAGACGGAAGTTTCCTGATCGACCTGGCCGGAGATTATTATGGAGAAATCGACTTCCGCATGCAGTACAAAGACATTCAAGGTGATTCTTTCGACTGGCTGTATATCGACTTCCAGACCCTCAGTGCCTATGCTGCCGACAATGGCTTCAAGGCCGAAATGATAAAAGAGGGCAAACACTATGACTACCTGGCCAAACTGACTGTTGTCCCGTGACCGGGCAGGCATGAAAACTCCCGATAACCGGTCCTCCTAAAAGACTAAAACGGAAACAATAACGGCAACACGAACACCATCACCACGCCCATAATGATCTGCAACGGAAGGCCAACTTTTACATAATCCATAAATGTATAGCGTCCTGCCGGCATCACCAGTGCATTAGGCGGCGTGGAGAAAGGTGAGGCAAAACACATACTCGCCGCCACCGTCACGGCAAACAGAAACGGATAGGGACTCAGTCCCAACTGTACGGCAGAGTGAAGCGCAATAGGAGCAAGCAGCACCGCAGTAGCCGTATTGCTGATAAACATCGTCATCAGCGAAGTAGTGAAATAGATGCCTGCCAACAAAGCAAAAGGCCCGTAAGTACCCAGACCGTTCACCAATGATTGCGACACCACTTCCGAAGCCCCGGTTTTCTCCAATGCCAATGACATGGGCAACATTCCCGCTATCAATACAATACTCTCCCAGTTGATTGTTTTATAAGCTTCTTCCACATTGCGGAAACATCCGGTCAGCACCATCAGCAGAGCTGCGACAATTACTGCCGTCACAGGGGCCACCGGAATAAAGTCGAACATCATGGTTATAATCATCCCCAACATGATCAGTGCCGCTACCGGTGCTTTATGGTTCAAGGTCACTTTAGCTGCTTCAGCCAATGGTTGCCCCAGAACGACCCATTGCGACTGGTCTTCACCAAGCCTGGCAATGTTTGCCCAACTTCCCTGTACCAGCAAGACATCTCCCGAATGCATTTTTTCATCCTTCAGGTTTTTCAACAAGTAGTCACGCTTGCGCTGAATTCCCAATATATTAATGCTGTAATTCTCCCTGAATCCGGAAGCTTTTACCGGTTTGTTTATCAAATTGGCAGTAGGCAGCAACAAGATTTCGGCAATGCCTATCTCCTGAAAATCGAAACCTTCATCCGTATTATGCAAATTACCTTCCGTCTTATGTGTATCCAATAAAGCCAGACGATTCTCACCGACAAAACGTTTCACGTTCTCAAACTCCCCTAATACATAAAGAATATCTTCTGCTTCAATCAGGGTTCCCGCTTCTGCCATCTCCTGCTTTTTTGTCTTAAAAAAGTGTCGGGATGAAACCGATCGGCGACGCACTTCCAGAATTGTCACATGATACCTCTGCGGAATCCCTAACTCCTGTATTGTTTTACCGACAATTCCTGAAGATTCTTCGACCTCCACCCTATACAGGTTCTGCGATAACTGATATTCCCCCGCCAATTCCTGAAGCGACTTATTCTTATGCTTTCCCCGCGTTTCTTTATCTGTTTTCTTCGTCAGGAATATCTTGCTCAGCGGGATCAGCACAATCAGACCGACAGTAACACATACCAGTCCCACGGGAGTGAAGGTAAAGAAAGAGAGCCGTTCATATCCGGCTTCAATCAAAGCATTCTGTATCACAAGGTTAGGCGGAGTACCAATCAACGTCATCATACCACCCATACTGCTGGCAAAAGCAAGAGGCATCAGCAGACGGCTTACATTGATATTGGCACTCATGGCCATGCTGACCACAATAGGCAGCATCAACGCCACCGTTCCCGTATTGCTGACAAAAGCGCCGATAGCCGCTGTCACCAATATGATCAGTACAAAGAGTTTCAACTCGCTTGTTCCCGCAAACTTCAGGATACGGCTACTGATCATCTTTGCCAGCCCCGTTTGGAAAATAGCTCCGCCCACCACAAACAGACCGATCATCATGATAACAACAGAATTGGAAAAGCCCGAAAGCGCTTCCTCCGGAGTAAGGATATCGAAAAGTATTAATAATACCAGCGCACACAATGCCACTAAGTCAGACCGTACCTTTCCACTCATGAAAAAGGCAGCCGACAGTACGAGAATAATAATCGTTATAGCCATAAAATAAAAAGATGGGGTGATTCCATGCTAAAAACAAAAAATCACCCCTGCTTGTTCAACTTATTTCTTCAGCATTTCATCAATTTGATTTACCAGTGAAGTAAATTCCTCCTCGTTATACAAACGAGTCAGCTTCACAATCTTACCTTCCCGGTCTATCAGTACATTGCGGGTGATACCCGATTCACGCAATGCATATTTTGCAAATATATCCGCTCCCGGATCCAATCCCAACGGATAAGTCACCCCTACTGACTTACCAAATGCAATCACTTTGTCAAGAGGTTCGTCACGATCAATACCGATCAAGGCAAACTCCGGATTGCTTTGATGTTTCAGCCAGATATCTTTCTCTATAAAAGGCATCTCTTTACGACATACTCCGCACCAACTGGCCGTGAATTGCAACATCACCACTTTGCCACGAAGTGCAGAAAGCTCTATCTGCTTTCCATCTGTCAGAGTAATAGTAAAATCGGGGGCCATCTCTCCTACTCTCACAATATATCCTGTGCTGTCTGCCGCAACACTATCCGTTTTCACCACTACACTATCCGCAACAACGGTTGCTTTATCCGCTTTTCCCTGTCCGGAACATGCTGCCATACCCCAAAGAAGCAATGACAGACCACATACATAAAAAAAGTTCTTCTTCATACTTTTCTATAATTAATTGATTTGCAAAAGTAAACAAAGAATCCGATTTATCAAACACTATTTTTATGAAGCATTTTTTGCCAAAGTATTTGCAAGTTTAAAAGTTTTTCCTACCTTTGCACCCGCAAAACAGAAATGACGCCTCTTTAGCTCAGTTGGCCAGAGCACGTGATTTGTAATCTCGGGGTCGTTGGTTCGAATCCGACAAGAGGCTCAATAAAAGAGAAAGGATCAGCAATTGCTGATCCTTTCTCTTTTATTGAATTAATTTCTTTCCGGAACTTACCTCCGAGCTACTACTCCTTCTTCTTTCTCACGTAATAAGGTACAAAAACAAAAAGAAGGATTTTCCCCACTTTCTTTAAAAACGTATCTAACGAATGATGCTCCAAAATGTCAGAAATATAATTTTAAAATATTCCTTCACCGAACGATTACATATATATTTCATATTATACCGTATTTTATCGGGCATAATCTGTTTTATATATGCCTTGTCGGGATCCGAAGCCTTTCCAAGAATCGTATTTTCATCCACATATTCAATAGAAGCATAATCCGTAATTCCGGGACGTACGCTCAATACCTTTTTCTGGTCATCAGTATACAAATCCACATACTTACGAACCTCAGGCCGTGGTCCCACAAGACTCATATCACCTTTCAGTACATTGAACAACTGGGGTAATTCATCTAATTTATACTTCCGGATAAAATACCCGGTACGGGTTATTCTGGGATCTCTCCCCCCTACCGTTATCAATCCCTTCTTATCAGCCCCCACACGCATTGAACGGAATTTATAGACATAAAAGTCCCGCCCGTATTGTCCCACACGAAGTTGTTTATAGAAACCGCCTCCTTTACTTTCAAGGCAGATGGCTATATAAAGAAAGAGAAAAACGGGAGAAAGCAGAAGAATTCCCAAAAGGGAAAAAACAATATCAAAAAAACGAATCAAGAAGCTTATCTGTTTAGTGTTTGTAAATATACTATCTGTTTTCTGCGATTACGGTCGTATAGGCCGCCTTTACAGTATCAATAATGAAATTCAATTTTTCACTATCCAGTTGAGGATATATCGGCAATGATATCTCACCCTTAAAATTCTGATAAGCCTGTGGATAATCATTCATATCATATCCCATCGATTTGAAGAACGACAACATCGGCATCGGTATAAAATGTACATTCACAGCCACTTCACGTTTAGCGATCTCGTCAATCATCCGGTCACGTTGCTCTTCTGTAAAGTCTTTCACACGCAAAGCATAAATATGATAAGAGCTTTCCTTTTCTCCATCTACAGAAGGCGGAACGATGGCCCAGTCACAAGTCGAAAAAGCATCATTGTAAGTATTGAACACCCTCTTCCGCTCCTTCAGTAACTCCGGATATTCCCGTATTTGCGCCAGTCCGATGGCAGCATTCACATCGGCCATATTGATTTTCATTCCGAAACCGACAATATCATAACGCCATCCCCCGGCTTTCGATTTCGAAAAAGCATCCTTAGTCTGGCAGTTCAGGCTCATCATCCGGAGTTCTTTATACAGCTCTGCATTATCGAACGGCTTGGGCAAGTTCAAACAAATGGCTCCGCCTTCGGCAGTAGTCACGTTCTTCACGGCATGGAGTGAAAAGATAGCCACATCAGTTTCGCAACCGGTACGCTGCCGGTTACTGTAACGTGCCCCCAAAGAATGTGCAGCATCATTCATCACCAAGATACGTCCTAATTTTTCTTGCACGGGAGATTCCGCACGGAACAATTTTATCATTTCAGATTCCTGTACCAGTGCCATGATCTTTTCATAATCGCAAGGAAAACCGGCAATGTCTACCGGGATAATTGCCTTTGTTTTAGCAGTAATAGCTTTACGAACAGCCTCTACCGAGATATTAAAATCCATTCCGGAATCCACCATCACCGGTTTAGCCCCGGCATGAAGCACGGCCAATGCCGTTGCGCTATAAGTATAAGCAGGAACAATTACTTCATCTCCCTCCTTCACTCCCAGCCAACGCAACATCATAATAGCTCCTGATGTCCAGGAATTGACACAAAGTACTTCCTTTGCTCCCGAGAAAGATTTTATTTCTTCCTCCAAAGCCTTCACTTTCGGACCGGATGTGATCCAACCGGAACGTAACGAATCAACGACTTCGTTGATGACCGCCTCGTCAATATAAGGTGGTGAAAATGGTATTTTCATGAGTTATATATTTTATAAGAAAAGTAAAATTAACGAACTGTTTTGTAGATTATATCAAGAACTGATTTAGGCATTAATTTAGCCATAGCATACAGCAAAGCATAACAGTCTTCTTTCCATCCAAACCCCAACATTCTATTGACGCGACGACGTAAGGTATAAATAGATTTGGCATGTTTCCACCCCCGCCTTCTTTCGAAAAAGTTTAAATCTAATCTAAATTTGAATAAGTATTCGGGTACATTGGCAAATTTACATCCACTTTTAAAACCCTTAGCCCACATCATAGTATCTTCTCCAAAGTAAGTGTCTTCCGGATATAAACCAGCTTTCTCAAAATATGAACGCCGAAACATCACAGTAGGATGAATCATACAATCCCGCTTTTTAAATAGTTCCAAACATTCCTCATGGGTTGTCGGCATTTTTTTTCGGAAGTATTCTTTTCCCTCATTATCAATTTCTATTGCCCAAGTACCAAGACAATCAACATCTGAATGTGAGTCCATAAATGCGATCTGCTTTGCAAAACGTTCCGGCATGGAAATATCATCAGCATCCATACGAGCAATATAGGTACAATCCTCCTTTTTCAAGACAACATCTAACAACTCATTTAATGAATAAGCCAACCCCAGATTCTTTTCTCTCGTATTTATACAGATTTGTTCTGTTAACAAATTAGTTACATAGGAAGCTACACCATTTTCTATAGGACCATCACAAATAATATATAAATAAAAAGAAGTATATGTCTGATTAAGCAAACTTTCTATCGCTTCTTGAACTTTCAATAAAGTGTCTTTCGCATACAAAGACATGATAACATATAACATGAATATAATTATATAATATCTTTTTTAAATCTGTTAAACTTAAGATCATAAATTGAATACACTACAATCATAAAAGATGGAATGATACCAACGATACAAGACAATATAGCATTAAGTATATCCCTCTTCCTAAAGGAAGTCTTTGAAATATTCTTTTGAGCAAAAGCGATAGCTGTACTATATTTTTTCTCTTTTAAATAATTATATATAATTTCTTTCCATTGTGCCTGATAAATATCAGCCTGCTCTTGAGTCCCCAATATTTCGATATCAGTGGCAAACGTTTGTAACAACTTCCTCTTCACCTCCAACAAAACATCAGTACGAGGTGTATTTCTTATTCCATCAGCACAAATCACTACATCTACATAAGGAAGAATTTCTATTTGATAGAATCTAAATAGACGAATCAAAAACTCCCAATCCTGATGCCGCTTAAAAGAAATATCAAACAACCCCACCTTATTTAATACCTCCCTTTTAATTATTAAAGTAGAACCAGCAGCATAATCAATTTGTGCTGACAACAACTCATAACATGAATTAAAGCAGCCCACGTTTCGACTTACTTTATATATCTTATTTTTATATTTCTTTACGTAATTACAACAAGTACCACCACAATCTGCACTTGAATTTTGTAGAAAATGTATGGCTTCCTTTATTCGATCTTTTAAGAAATAATCATCATCATCAAGAAAAGCAATATACTCTCCTACAGAGTTTTGAATACCTGTATTACGAGCGGCAGAGCCATTCTGATTTGTTTTATGTTTTATATATTTAACTCTATAATCGTTAGCATACCTTTCCATATATTGGATTGTTTCCAATCGATATTTATCACCATCAGAATTGTCATCTACAACCACCACCTCTATATTAGTATAGCTTTGACCGAGTACACTGTCTATAGCTCGTCCCAACATATTGGGACGTTTATAAGTTGGAATAATGACACTAACTAATCCAGAAATCATATTAATCTTACAGCCGTCCATCAACAATTGCTCTGTCTAAGAAGCATTTGACATCAAAAACAACAGAAATATCATTGCCAAGTGCTTTTATATCAATTGTTTTAAACTCATTATGTCCAACCGCCAATATTATAGCATCGTATTTTTTTTCATTAACATTATCAATCATACGAATACCATACTCTTCATACACTTTTTCTGCATTTGCCCAAGGATCATAAACGGAAATATTCTTAGTATACTCTAACAAAGTTGAATATATATCAACAACTTTTGTGTTGCGTATATCAGGGCAATTCTCTTTGAAAGTAATACCAAGTAGTAATATATTAGAATCTTTCACCAATACTCCCTTTTTATTCATCAACTTGATTACTTGATTAGCAACATAATCGCCCATACCATCATTTAATCGCCGGGCTGAAGACATTATTCTTGGTAAAACCCCATACACTTGCGCTTTTTGTATCAAATAATATGGATCAACGCTAATACAATGTCCACCAACTAATCCTGGTCTCAATTTTATAAAATTCCATTTTGACGAAGCAGCCTCAATCACATCATTGGTATCAATATCCATTGCATTAAATATTTTCGCTAATTCATTCATAAATGCAATATTAACATCACGTTGAGAGTTCTCTATGATTTTAGATGCTTCAGCAACTCTGATAGAAGGAGCTTTGTGTGTTCCATTTATCAAAACAGAATTATATACTTTATCTACTATGTCAGCAATTTCTGGAGTAGATCCGGATGTCACCTTCTTTATTTTTTCAACAGTATGTTCTTTGTCACCTGGATTTATTCTTTCTGGTGAATAGCCAGCAAAAAAATCGAGATTAAATTTTAATCCAGATACACGTTCTACAACAGGTAAACATTCTTCTTCAGTAACCCCCGGATACACAGTCGATTCATAAACAACTATGTCGCCCTTTGAAATTACTTTTCCCACAGTTTCACTAGCTGATATCAACGGTGTTAAATCAGGGCGATTATTTCTATCGACCGGTGTTGGTACAGCTATTACATAAAAATTACAATCACGTATATCTTCCAAGTTAGAAGTGCATTTAAAACCACTATCTAAAGCTGATTGTAACAAAACATCAGCAACTTCTAAAGTAGTATCATGCCCCCCCATTAAAGATTCTACTCGTTTCTGATTCATATCAAAACCTATTGTTTGATATTTTGTTGAAAATAAGCGAGCCAAAGGCAGACCTACATATCCAAGGCCAATAACAGCAATCTTCATAATATGATATTTATTTAAATAAGTTGAAATTCATAGAATAAGGAACCAAATCATACAAATGTCCATTAAAACAAATGGTACGGACAAGGTATAATAACAGCACTAAATGAAGGCTGAAATACATACCAATACGCATATGGACATTCTTTATAGATGATATAACGGCTGGAACCAATATGATATACACAAAGAAGAAATAACTATTCATTCGGAGAGTCATTTGAATAAGCACTCCATTAGATTGAAGTAACACTACTAATAATGACAAAAAACAAAAAAGATTCATATTCTCCATTATAAGCTTACTTTTAAAAGAATTAAGCTTATTCCAAAAGATGATAAATAAGATTGAAATGCCCGCAAAAATATAAGTGAATGAGCTTATATGAGTTTCTCGATCTCTTGTCAAATACACAATATATGGAGTATAGGAAATAAGTTTATCTATAGCCAAGCTACCCGCAATAGTCAACAAAAACGCAAGTAATTTGCCTTTTATAGATATAGTCTTATTTAATATATAATATAAAGGAATAAAAACTAAAATCGATTCATGAAAGAAGAATCCTCCCAACAAAAGAGAAACGATATACTTAAATATATTTTTTTGTTCAATATACTTTAATGCAACAATAAAAACAGCGATTGCTAAGTATTGCCTCATCCCATTAAAGGTTGCAATATAAAACGGAGAAATACAATAATAAATAAAAACTGAAATCCAAACACTGTAATTATATCGTTTAATAACATTATATACCAGTATTTGCATGACAACAGCCATTATAAAAAACATGAATTGATAGCTAGCCCCGATATATCGCAAAAAATATAGAATCAAGTTAAATCCTAATTCTCGACTTCCATACCCCTCTTCAAGATTATATATTTTCACATAATTAATATAATCGACTCCTACATAATACCTAAACCCAGAGAAAATGGAAAAAAGAATAAATACACAAATTAGAAAAAAGCAATTTTTAGTAACACTTCCTAAAGAGCAAAAGACCAGTAAGAAAAAATATATAAAAAAATAAGGAAACATCGACCTTTACCGCAAACCTTTTATATAGTAATAAAACAAAAAAAGAGAAACTATACCTGACAAAATAAATGTAGCGCACAAACCATAAACAATTGCTATAACACCCCAATATTGATAAAATATAAGTGAGAAAATAATATATAAAAAGCAAAAAGCATAAGTATTATATCCATTCCACTTTGCTTTTCCAACAGCGAGTAATATATTTCCTAATGGATTCCGAAAAATATATGTAACAAATGTTGCAACCATAAACATCTTATACATATATACACAATCATTATATTGTGCCCCAAATAGATTCTCTACCACAAAATCCCCATATATAATCAATAATAAAAAGACTATAAATGAAATAGGAATTACCACTTTCAGATAGTTATAATAATATCGCTTTAAACAATTACTATCCATATAGTTCCTAGATAAATAGCTAAAATCAGAGATCATCAAAATTCCAGGTAGAGTTAAAAGATTAAAAGGTATTATAGTGGCAACCCTAAAACTTGCTATACTGTGTTCCGGTTCATTCAATATACCTAAAAGCAAAGGAGCAATAGAGAAAATAATCTGGTTAGCAATTGCACTAACACTTGTATGTATTCCATATCCCCAATATTCTTTTTTAGAAATCTCAATCGGGTTACTAAATTGTATATAAGAGATTTTTTTCCTAAACAAAAAGAAAGTCAATAACGGTGCTAATATAAGAGCAGTAATATAGCCATAGTTCTTAAAAAACAAAGTCAAGCAAACCGTCAGTAATAATAATATAACAGAATTGTACACGTTTATTTTAGAATAGGTTCTATTTAAATTTACAATTCGGAAATAACTACGCATTGTTTCTAAAATATAAAAGCTATACAATCCTAGACACATATAAACAATTAAAAGCCACTCATTCTTCATACCCTCAGGTAGAAAAAAAGAATAAACAACTATAATAGCAACAACAATTGAAGTATAGTTTATCCCAACCCTTTGAGTATAATAATAATACTGTTTTTTTTTCAAGAATGAATTCACAATTGAACCAAATCTTAACAACGAATAATTCCCTCCAAATCCTGCAATAACGATTGCTATGGCATATATAGACAATACGTAAGATAATATTCCGTAGTCTTCTTTAGTAAGTAATTGCACAACAATAATAGAAAGTAGTGCGGCACTTATCTTTACCAAAGCTGTAGAGAAAAAGACAGAAAAACCTCCTCTCTTGATAAAACCTGAAATAAAATCTGAATTAATTCTTTTCATTCAAAAAATCCAATTTATAAAAGGGGCTCTCGGAACAATATAACTGATCAGAATAAAGATTCTGTGCCATTTTTATATACTTAGAATTTATATTTGACATTGCATAATACATCTCTGCATACCAAGCTCTTTGTAAATCACTAGATTGGATGTAATTCAACAGAGATTTATTATTTTCAACAAAGTCAATAGCTCGTTCTAATTTATCCCCTATTTCATTATAGTTTAAAATACTTGTAGTTAGTATCTCTGTTTCCCTATTTTTTTTGTAGAGATTCAGCAATCGAGCAAAATCAACAATGTTGACTAACTGATAATCTATATGCCTATTTAAAACAGATAAATCCCTGGAAATAAAACCATTATTAAAAAAGACAGTAGGAAATACAAGTTTAAAAATTATAGGATGAACAATTTTTTCATATACGCAATCAATCAAAAAAGAATTATGTTGTTCTTTCAAAAATAAATTCAAGCAATAATTATCCATTGCCTGCAATTTATTCATCATTTTTCCTTTATTAGTTAATTCCAAAAGTTGATTTATGGAAATAAGACCTTTGTTTATCCAATAGTCTAAATCAAAGTTAAGAAGATGTTCTTTCCTATAGAATTTTAGTAATAGAAGTGTATTCAAAGAATCAATATGAGTATTCAAGGTTAAAGTATTCCTCCAACTCTTACCTGCCACTTTTGATCTAATATGTGAAAAGGGGGTTTTTCCACCATACTCACTTGAATCATGGCAAAACCAAATACCTTCTTTCCATTCAAAAAAATATTTAAATTGTTCATTTGCTATGATTCTGATATTTTTATCTGTATCAAATCCATCTTCACAAGCATACAACAGCGTTCTCAATGCAGAATTTGTCGAACGAAATTGTATATCATAATCTCCTGTAAAGCTACGATGCAATAGTTTTCCATTACCCCAAGTTATACGTCTATCAATGGCTTCTATTATTCTTAATTTATAATCAGAAAGAGATTCTTTTTGAGATTTCTCTATCTCACATAATGCATAAAACATACTTTCCCCACTCATCTCAAAACACCAATCGGAACCTAAACTTCTTGTAATTAGAAACTTTCCATCTAAAGTAAAAATCTGTTTAAATTCTTCGGGAAAACAGATATCACCTATAAGTGACAAACACATTCTTTTCATTTCAGCTGAGTATAAATAGTGTCCCTCAATTCATTTTGTCGTTCCTCAGTAATTATTTCACCTCTAGTAATTAAATCAATAAATTTCTCATTAGGAGCATAAAGAATTTTACGCTGCTCGCATTTATCAATATATTCACTAATAGTGGAAACAACTCTTGCAGGATTTCCTGCTACAACAGAATTAGAAGCTATGTCTTTAGTGACAACACTTCCTGAGCCTATTATCACATCATCACCTACTACAACTCCTGGTAAAATAATACTATTAGCTCCTAAAAAAACACGATTCCCTATTTTAGTCCTTTGTACTCGATACTTACCTGTATGCCAAAGAGTACTAGCATCATGTGCCAATATAATAGATCCTGGTGCAGAAATAAAATCATCACCTATTTCCACTAGTTCTGGAAATAATGTATCAATTAAAGAGTTACTGTAAAAACGTTGGCCATGCTTAAATCTCACTCTAGGAGGATAAATTAAATGATAGACCTTCTTAAAAACTTTCTTTATTATCATATCTTTTCATGTACAAATCCAGCCAATCGTGAATTACATTATTCCATCTAAACTTGTCTATTATTATATCTGAATTCTTACAAGTGAGCTTTTTATAAGGAACAAATTTGTTCAAAACATCATGTAATTCATTTGATATTAATTCCAAACAATCTATTTTCCTATAAAAAATGCCCCACTGATCTAAACAATCATAAGGTAACCACGAACCTGTTATAACTATATTCTGCGCACTTAAATGTTCTAACATCGATCCAGAAAGCATATCTGTAGGTTGTAGCTGAATAAAAATATCAGATGCAACTCTTAAATGTGCAATATCTTCATCAGACAAAAATTGTTCAATTACATTATAATGAAACTTCGAATTAAGAACTGTTTTTTTTATTATACCAATATATTCGGCATCTTTGGGATAGGTTACAGGTAAAAGAAATTCTACCTTATCATGAAAGGGAGACAGCAAAGGAGATCGTTCTATATTCTCTATAATATCAATATGATGTTGTAACCTACTAGCATTATATCCAATAGTTATTACTATTTTGTCTGCACATAATCCTATTTTAGATTTACTAATTCTTGCATTTGCACCACTCCTTAAAATCGAAATCAAACTTTCTAAAGGTTCCAACCCAAAACGACATAAAACGATCTTGGAAAGAAAAGAACTCTTTTGATAACAAGCTTTAAATTCTTCTATAACTTTATCCGATGCAATAGTTATATGATCTGCTCTATTAAATAGCACAGTCATATTTTTTTTCCTATCTTCCGATGCACGTAAAAAATCACTTCCCCATATTGAAACAATTAACTTTCCACGGATATATTTCGAAAAGAACCTAATATCTCGTACTATTATATTCTCAACATAATGAATATGAACTACATCATAAAAATCAAGTCTTTTAATATATTTACGAAACAATATATGTTGATAAAGAACTTTTAAGAAACGATTTTTTTGAAAAAAAGACGGTACTATTAAAGCATAAATATTATTATAAAATTTATCAGAAGGAAAAAAGAGATCTGAACTATCTTGAGAAAGAATATCAATTTCTAAATCTGAATTAAGATAAACTTTTTTTAGAGTCTTCACATAATTGTATATAAACTGATGACTTCGATTTCCAATTATTAGAACCTTCATGCCTATAATAATTGACTATTTATTAATAATTGAGAAATACTCATTCCAATTACCTACATCAATCCAAGATTTTTCACTAACAGGAAAAACCCCTATTCTTCTATTTTCTTTTCTTAGTTTATCTATTAGAGAAGTTATATGATAAAATTGTCCTTCTGGAATCTCATCCAATAAGTTGGGTTCAAGAATATACAGTCCCGTATTTATCTTAAAAGTCAAGTCAGGCTTTTCTACGATTGAATCTAACAGACCATTTTCCTTAGTATAAAGAACGCCATAAGCTATTGGATAATTTTTAAGAGCCGCAACAACAGTCAATTCATTTTTATTTTCTTTGTGATACTTCAGTATCTGACTGTAATCTTCATTAATTATAATATCACAATTGGACACAAAAAAGGTAGTGTGTATTTTATCTCTCATTAATGTTAAGCTACCAGCAGTTCCCAAGGGCACATTCTCTTGAAAATAGTTTATTCGATATGACGAATCTTTGAGAGTAGAAAAATAATGTTTGATAACATCTGCTTTATAATTTACAGAAACATAAAAGTTATTACTTCCACATTTAACAAAACGATCCATAATATCCTCCATAAAAGTTTTCTCTCCAATAGGGATTAATGGCTTAGGAATAATATTTGTTAACGGTTTTAAACGTGTTCCCTGCCCACCTGCCATAATAACTATTGGAAGATCAAACTGATCTATTGGAGCATTATCTTCATTGGGGAAAAGCTCACTCCACATTAAAACTTTAACAAGCCTCCTCTCGGTATTCAGAATTGGAATAAACTCCATTCTATAAGACATCATTAAAGTTCTGATTTCATCAAGGCTTAAAGTGTCGTCAGCAGTAATAATTCTATCTCGTAAAATATTCTTAATAGGCGTATCCAAGGATTTATTACCAATTATAGCGCGTTGAATATCTCCAATACTAACCAAACCGAAATATTCTCCTTCTGAAAACACTAATAAAAGCTTCCTGTTACATTTATCCATTTGCTCCAATGTATGCAATATGGAAACATTTATATCCACAATCAACTGTTGGTAATCCATTTCTTTAGTATCTATTAATACCGTCTCCTATATACTCTTAAGCTCCCTCCATTACTTGTACACATACTATTTGCTTCTATTACTCTATCAATGTAACATAATGCATCAATCTGACAATCATCTTTTATTTCAAGTCCTTGAAATACAAAAGAATTTGCACCAAATAAACATCCATTCCCAATTTTTACATTACCACTAATTCTGGCTCCCGGATTAAAGAAACAATCAGAACCAACAACGACATCATGCCCAATAGTCACATTGTAATTAATCAGATTTGAATTTCCAATAAGAGCATTGGAAGAAATAACAGCATTAGCGGCCAAATAATTACCCTTACCTAATATAGCTGAAGGAGAAACATAAGAAGATGGATGAATGACATTATCAAGTACACTGTTAAATCCACCAAAAAGATCAACAAACCGTAAGCGTAAAGTTCTGTTGGTAAATCCTATAATATAATGAGAAACCTCAATTGTAGATAATCTATCTAATAAAGACGAGTCTCTAATATAAGTTTGTAAAATAGGAGGTTCTTCATCTGATATAACGTTATAAACAGCAAAATATTTATCCTTAAAAAACTGATCTACAGTTTCTCGGATTTCCAAGGCAGTACTACTACCACCAACAATAAAAAGAGTAGGTTTCATCACTAAATAGTACCGTTATCAACAAATATATTTTGTCCTGTTATAGAGCAAGCTTTCTTTGATAATAGAAAAGCGACAGTTTCTGCCACAGAACGTACATCAGTAGCCTGTTTTAAAGAAGTCCTTTTGTAAATACGATCTTTCTGTTCTTCTGTTAAAGAAGAGCTCATCGCCGTTTCCATAAAACCAGGTACCACCACATTAGAACGAATACCTAACTGTCCCCATTCTCTAGCAGTATCTTTGGAAAATGCTTCTAATGCCCCTTTACTAGAAGCATACATAGATAACCCTTTATACCCTGTATGAACACTTATAGAAGATATATGTATTATACTTCCTTGAATATGATGTAATAACATATTACGAATTGCATATTTAGTCAACAGCATCGGAGAGAATACATTCACGTTATACATTACCCTTAACTTATCTATTTGTAAGTTGGTAATAATATCATCATAAGCCACAGCTGCATTATTTACATAACCATCTAATGGGACTGAGTTAGTAAGAAACTCTTTAAAAATGATCTTGTGAATATTGGTCGTATCTGAGAGATCAACACTTTTAAAAAAGAGTTTACTTTCATATTTTTCTTCAAGTATTCGGAATTCATTCGAATAACTACGAGAAACTCCATAAACAACATGTCCTTCCTCCAACAAAACTCTACAAATCTCAAGGCCCACCCCACGAGAACAACCTGTAACTAATATATTCATGTTCGTTTTAATTTTCCTGTTCTTGTTAATGCTATATTCTCCACAAATTTTATTTTACGTGGAATTTTAAACTCTTGTAACTTATCAGCCAACCAGTGACGAATATCCAATTCAGACAAACTACATCCCTCCTCAATCTTTATTTCAGCGCAAAGAATATTACCTAAAACAGAATTTGGTTTGCCATAAACAAAAGCCTGTTGAACACCATCAAATTGCATCATGACGCTCTCAACCTCTCCAGGATTTATTTTATACCCACCAACATTTATCAGTTCATTCTTACGACTTTTAAAACGAAATAATCCTTTATCAGAGTCAATCCATTCTATTAAATCACCAGAATGATAATAATCTCCTACACATGAAAAGCTATCAGATTTACCCAAAAGAGAATTATGAATTAATAATTCTTCATCCTCAACTTTAATCTTATCCTTCAATTCGACTGGAATCTGAAATAAATCTCCTTTTGCTGCAAACAAAGAACCAGCTTCAGTTGAAGCATATATATTATTTATTCGAGCATTCGGAAATATCAAAAGCATTGATTCATAAAGTTTAGTATTAGATTTCTCCCCTCCTAAAGTCACTCTACACACTTCAGGATAAGATTTCTCTACTGGTAACAATAAACGATAAAAGGTGGGAGTAGCAGAAATATGAGTTACATGGTATTCCGAAAGCAATTCATATACTTCAACTCGGTTTTTATTAAAAACATTTATTAAAGCATTTTTATTTGCAAAAGCCTGAAAAAAGACTTGCAAACCAGCCATGTGAGTCGGGTTAAAAGCAAAAGCCCATATTTGAGAATGATATTTAAAAGAAACTCTTGTCGAACGAGTCAACGTCCCAATAGTATGTACTACTTTTTTGGGCTGCCCTGTGGTACCAGATGTGAATATAGTTATTTCTGATTTTGAGGTTAAAACCCTATTTATCAGATCATCTATATCTGCTTTATCATCAAAAAGAATATTCCTAGGCTTATTTATATCTGTATTTTCTATTCCTTCTAATTCATTCATTTTAGTATCTGAGTCTAAAAGAATTAGAGGCTGATCGGAAATCAAAGATAAGATCATATTCAAAAAGAAATCATATAAATTATTCGTCTGCATCAGTGGAATGTATGACTTTGCTTCATTTATCCGTTGCAACAGATCTTCATAAGTATATGATTTATGTTGATCTACTAAAAACAGTCCCATATTAACGTAACTTCTCAATTATTTCACCAACAGTATTTACTAACCCATCCTCGAAAATATCAATATCAAATTCATCCTCTATTCGAACGGTAAGTTCTGCCAAATCAAATGAAGTAAATCCAATATCATCTCTTAAAGTATCACTTAAGTTAATAACACTCAATTCTGACAATTTTTTAGCTTTCCTTATCTCATTGATAATAATTAAAATCTTCTCTTCCATATTTTTTATAATCTTACACTACTTGGTATATTCACAATTCTTTCTTCCAACCACACAGTATTCTCCAAACCATCCGTCTCGCATCCCCGAAACATCTCAAGCCTATTCATCAATTCCCAAACAGGGCGGGTCATTACACCATGGTCATTCGTATATTCAAGGAAAGACTGTTGGGCCCGACGGTCTTTCAGAAGTACAGCGTTCAACCAATAGTTAGAACGGCTGTTCGCAGGCTCAACAACAAACTCAACATCAGGAATACGAGAGAAAAACTCACGATACCGTTCCGCTGTCTCACGTTTATTGACAACATACCTGTCAAGATTCTCCATTTGGGCACAACCCAATGCGGCATTGATATTAGGCATACGGTAATTGTAACCGATATGGTCATGAACAAATGCCCAACGGTGCGGAACTTTGGCCTGGGTCGTCAAATGTTTGGCAAACTTGCCCAGCTCTTCGTCCTGGAAAAGCAACATACCCCCACCACCGGTGGTGATCGTTTTATTACCATTAAAACTGATGGCTCCCACTCTTCCGAAAGTACCCGTATGACGGCCTTTATAGAAACTGCCGATACTTTCGGCCGCATCCTCGACAAGTTCTATATGATATTCGTTGCACACTGCCGACAATTCGTCAATCTTCATAGGATGCCCGAACGTATGCATAGGAACACAAACTTTGATACGGCGTCCCGTCTTCTTATTATAACACTGTCCATTCCTTACTTCCGCATGCGTAGACAACCACCTTTTCACAGCAAGAGGAGAAAGACCCAAAGTATCTCTATCCACATCAAGAAATACAGGATGTGCGCCAATATAACTGATGGCGTTACAGGTAGCAATAAAAGTAAGAGCCTGAGTTAAAACTTCATCATCACGCTCAACACCGACAAGAAGCATACCCATGTGCAATGCATTAGTACCACTCACACAGACAACAGCTCTTTTTGAGCCGGTATAGGAAGCAACCTGCTCCTCAAAGCGATCGACAAACTTGCCCACACTCGAGACAAAAGTAGTATCAATGCATTCTGCAAGGTATTTTTTTTCGTTACCGATAAATAAAGGAGCGTGCAACGGAACAAATTCATCCGTACCAAACAAGCTATGGATGAAAGTAGTTATATTATTATACATACTTGTAAACATTACATTTTCTGATCCAGATTCTTTCCTTTCTCCACGTGTTCAAAATTGGGAAGAAATCTTTTAAGTGCAGTCACGATATCAGACTTATGGCAATCCGGAAGGGCAAAGAGGGACTCCAACTCATCAAAGAAGGAATCCAATTCAGACAAAGGACGTTTACTGACATCCTCAATCACACCCAAAGAAGAAAAACGTTCCAGGTTCAACCGCTCACCGGGCACATAGAACTCTTCGTAGCCTTTCTCACCCGTGGTATCACTTTCAAAATAAACAACAGGATATATCTTGCTGTCATCCGGCATTTCGGCAGCATATCTTCTGGCTTCTTCATCTGTAGCACACTCTTTCTTTTCATAGCCCAGAGTACGGAGGAAACGGTCACAGATAGAAGAAAAAGTGATCATCTTTTCCTCACCTAACTTTGGAAAGAAAATCTCTCCGTTATTCCCAAGAATACAGGCAAGCATACAGATCTGACCGCTTTCCTCAGGTGAAACGAAATAGCGTTTCACGTCATTGGGGGCAGCCAAAGGCTGTTTCTTCATGATACGGTCAATAAAACCGGCCAATAAAGAGCCGTTAGAAAAGGCAACATTGGCAAAGCGGGCAGTAGTGACCTTAAATTTAGAGGAGTAGGCCATTATCATATCTTCCATGATACGTTTACTGGCACCCATTATATTCACAGGATTGGCAGCCTTATCCGTAGAAACACAAAAGAAATGACGGGGAGGAAATTCCGATAACAGATCAAGCAGTTTCTTGGCTTTGATTACATTATTCTCAATCAAGGCCTGTACAGAATATTCGTCTTTCTCACTCCGTACATGCTTGTGTGCCGAAAAATTGGCTACAATATCAAAACCCTGCTCCTTACGGAACATCCGCTCGAAGATGGGATCTGCAAAGTTCAAGGTATAAGTACGATACTCTTCCGGAATATGCAGCCCATAAGTGGAACGCAAATCACGGGTAAGTTCGGCCAATCCATTCTCGTTTAAATCGATCACAACAAGTTTAGAAGGCTTAAAAGGAAGAATGGCTTTTATATAGGAAGAACCGATAGAACCGGCACCGCCAATTACCAATAAACTCTTACCTTCAACCTCCTGGCGAAGACGATCACTGTTTGCTGCAATATCGGGAGCAAACATGCTGGAACGACGAAAAGTGATATTATCGCCAATAAAATTATCTACATTAAGCATATTTTATATTATTCATCAAAAATGCATATAATCAGTCTTCTATCTCGCTACATGGATAGCTATTCTCTTCCATTGTCTGCAATGTTTCCATCACTTCCAATTCTTCTTCTGAGAGCGCCCTGCTTTTCCAGCCATCCATTATTTGATGTGCTTCTTGTGCCAAATCTTCCTCGAATACCTCGCCATAGCAATATGTCAGCAATTGACATTTTAATAGAGAAGCGGGAAGATGATCTAACACAGCAAAAGAGCGATCTAAAATGCTTTGTATCTTAGATTCTTTGTCGCCATCATTGTAAATGGTAGCATTATAACCCATTAACAGGGATAGACAAATCGCTGCTTCTTCCTCAAAAATGGCACCTTTCATAGAGAAAAGGGCTTCGGACAAGCGAAAAACTTCGGTGTTCAGTTGACGGAAATGATCGGTATAGATGGGAGAGCCATCCGTACCAAGATAAAGCAACTCACGGGCAATGTGTTGCAGATTTTGGACTTGATTCATATAATTTTGAAATTACGAATTACGCTGAAAGAATACGAAGGTAACTTTTAGGTACTTTGACGCTGGCAGACAGAACCCCATGAATGCGGATCACCACATAGGTGCGATTGGCAAGGCTGGATAACTCACCTTCGATACCACAAAACTCTCCTTTGACAACCTGTACTTTTGTACCCACGGTAAGAGGAAGGTCGTCAAAAGTTACATTTTCCGGAGCTAAATCCATCACAAACTTAAAGTCCTCCATCTGCTTGTTGGGGACGATGAGCAAAGTATGGGTATAAAGATCCTTCATATAAAATAAAGGAACGTGATCATCCTTCGTGATGGACCAGGCACGCTCTTTGGTAGTCCGGACAAAAATAAGATTCTTGATAACAGGAACTTCTACCCTACGACGACGATATTTCAGTTGGCGAATGACAAATTGTGTAGGAAGAAAGTATTCTATTCCAAGCTTTTCTAAAGCATTACGAATAGCAAACTCCTGATCCTTCTTTGTCCGAGCGGCAAACCAATACTCCTGTTGTTCAGACATTTATTGTTGGAAATTAAAACTCGATAGGTTACTTTCGGGTGCGCTACGCGGTTTGGACGAGACATCTTTTCTCATTCAAACCGTAAGTATTTCCGAAAATATTTATAGTGGTAAAACGGACGAAATTGTTTCAAAAAACGTTCGTTTATAAACACAAAGGTAAGGCACATTTTTATAACAACAAAATATTTTTATAAATAAATTGCTTTTTTCTCTTTTTTACTAAAACACACTGCTGATAATGAAGGAGTTATGAATAAAAAATAGTGTTTTTATCTATATTTTTTTTCATAAGAACGGGATTTTTCAAAAAGGTCAAAAAAAGGTGTTTCAAATGACGAACGTTTTTTGAAACAATTCCCCCTATTTTTTCTATAAATTCTACATAACGTATATGTTTGTAGCCCAATAATAGGTATCCCACCCTCCTATCACTTACACACAAGATTTTCTCCTCTTACGCGCACGTAAGCACATCTGCTTTTCAAAAAGATACAATATATTTGCCGGAATTATATAAATTATTCAAGTTTCGGAAGTGTAAACCCTCGTTTATAGTTGACAAAAAAGCAAGTACCCCGGCTTTCGCCCGAAAAGTCCATCCGTGAGGCAGAGAAGCGAATTTCAGACTTAACCATCTGAAAAACAACATCTTTAAAAAGTAAGATTTCTGTTCTCAAAAGCTTTGTTTTAACATAGAGTTAAAGCTTGTTCTTTGGATGCGAATAACAAATTCTTTAAATGCAAAAGACTTGTTATTTGCGCATAAGAATAAGACAGCCTAAAAAAAGCGTTAACAATGTTAATTGAAGAAAGGTATAAGGATGAAGATACCGGTTCAGACGGCATAAATTCACTTCTAAGACTTGGGTGCACTCGGAGCAAATGCGATGAATGTATAACGGAAAGAGATTCACCACAGGGTTTCACAGAGTAAAAATGATAAAGAATAAAACTCAGTGAGACTCTGTGAAACCCTGTGGTAAATCATTCTCCTTTTGCCTTCATCAGTTTTCCGGCTTTGAGATCAATATAATAAAGCATTCCCCGGGCTATCTCCATACGCCCGATTTCCTTGTCTGGAAATTCGGCTAACAGCCCCAACAAATCGCCCGTCTCGGGGTCATAGCGCTGTATCTTCCCACTCTTTTGTACTGACATCAGGAGCTCTCCGCCATAGGACAGCAGTCCCAAAGGCTGTATGGCGTCGTACTTAAATACGGCATCGGAAGTGATATGTGTCTCTTCGCCAAACACAATTTCCATTTTTGAGGGAGTAAACACTTGCAGGCTTTTGTTGTACCAGTCGGTGAGGTACATGCGCCCGTTATGCTCCGCCATGCCATGAATGCGGGGCTGATAGTCATATCCGATCCCTTCGGGTACCTTTACCTTTCCGATCCAGGGGACACGAAACGCAGGCTCGGTAACAGCTTCATAAATCCAATAACCGCGAATGGTATTTTTATCACGCACCATCAGCCTATCGCCGCATTCGCGAAGACCGTAACAATGAGTCATGCTGTAAATATCGTCACCCCACTTTCCGTCCGAACGCCCGATGGCATTGACGAACTGAAGGGTACGGCGGTCGAAAACGTTAATACGGGAGTTGTACATGCCCACAAAAATATAACGGTCCGAAACAGCCATATCTCCTATCTCAGCGTTAAATGTCTCTTTAGTATCTTTCCGCATCCACGAATCGATGCGTCCGATCAGCTCGCCTGTCGTCAAGTTCAACAAAAGAACAGAACGGTCGGCGGCATTATTGTTGGCAACAAATAATGTATCCCCTTTGACCCGTACGGACCGGGGAGTAAAATTGGCCGGAAGCACTCCGGGAATAATCACTTCGCCGGCATCGGTAAACGTGGTATAAACCGGTTCTTCGGGAGAGGTATTGCCTTTATCAGCCGGTTCTTCGTCCTTGGAACAGGATACACAACAGGCAGCAGACAGCAATAATAACAGATATAAAAATTTTAAATTCATGTTTACTTATTTTTTTGAATTTCATTCACTACAGGGTTTCACAGAGTCTCACAGAGTTTTGTACTCTATATTTTCACTCCGTGAGACTCTGTGATCCTCTGTCGTGAGCTTTTTTAGTCCAACTCGGATATTTCAACAAACATTACTTTTCCCTGTATCAGGCGCGGAGCGTTCGCGTTCCGACCTGAAAGATAGAACATATCGTTATGGAAAAAGAGGCGTCCCGGAGTACCGAATCCCATTCCTCCGGCAAAAGAAGAGTAAGCGTCCTTCTCCTCTCCGGTGAGGAGATTTACTCTTACGATACGGTTATTGGCACAGACAACGTACATTTCATCCTGAAAGAATCCCATACTCAACGGCTTGCTTTGCATACGGTAGGAACGGACAAAGCGGACCGGCTCTCCTTTCGTGGTGACGGTGGAGGGATCGATTACGAGGATACGCGAACTTTCATAGTCCGATACGTAAATAAGTTCCTTGTAACGTGCCACGGTCTCGAGGTTAAATCCATTGTTGGAAGTTGTGCTGTCGGTGTTCTGGGCAAACACGGGGACCTTGAAACGATTTTCCGGTGTACAGTCCGAAAGCTGTACCACCTTGATTTTTTGTTTATCACGAATAAACAGTTTGTCACCGGCTACTTCGGCAGACTCGCATTGCAACAACGAGCTCGACTGCCAACCTGTACGCCCGATAGTGGTTACATACGTATAATCGTTCCGGCGAAACATGTCGATCCGGGAAGAGCGGTTCACCACAAAAATATAATCGCTGTTGACGGCTACATCCATCACTTGATTATCGAACTTTTCAGCTTTTCCGTCATACGTCCAACCTGTCAACGAGTAAAGCAATTCGCCGGTGGAGGCACGAACAATCCGGACACCATCCGATCCGTCGGCACAGTTGGCTATAAAAAGGGTATCACCCAAACGGCGCATTCCCACAGGATTATAGTTCTGTGTACCTACACCGATAGCTGCCGCATCCAGCTCTTTCTCAAAAGTCAGTGTAAGGATGGAATCGGTAGTGAAACCGAACCCCGGCATATTGTTTTTATCACATGCGGCAAAAGTGAGCAGCAAAGTCGCCACTACCATAAAAATGCTGTATCTTTTCATCATAACTCTATGTCGGGATTATCGGCATCGTTGATACCGGGGTTATAATCATTGTAACTCTTGAATGGATTGATGACATAAGGCAACATCCGGTGTTTCATCATGTAACGGTATACTTTCGGCACAATCTCGTCGGGCATTGATCCATAACACAAGCTGCTGGAATGGCCGTAACCCAGACAGTGTCCCAATTCGTGAATCCAGACATGAAGCACCCAATTGCAATCTATCGCTACCCGGTTCTGGTAAAAGAAGCCCGAAAGATATTCCTCACGCAATCCCAGTGCGTTTCCTCCGCCAAGTCCGGCGATCCCGGGCCCGGTGACTACTCCGAACACCAGACTTTGCTTATTCAGAATGGATTTCAACAATCCCTCACGGTCAATCTCCTTCCCTGCATCGTTATGGATGCTGCCTTTATAATTCATCAATGAATCACGAAAAATTCCGGAACTGAACATAACGGCCATATTTACCGCTGAAGTGGCATAATAACGGGCTGCATTGGGCGTCATCACTCCCCAGTTACCACTACCGTATTTTCCCATCTGAATGCGGGTCTTCATCTTGATGGTTTTCAACATATCGAATACAGAATCGTTGCATGTAAGCAACAGTTCGTACTGATCGGGAGAAAGCAAAGCCAGATTGTTGACACGGACAGGCTTGCCGCTTTTGGAGGGATAGACTGCCTCGCCCATCTTCAGCGGAGAATCCAACCGGATGTTGTAAAAGCCCGGAACTTCTTCAAACTGCATCAGATGGATGGTATCACGCAAATGGGGCATCGTAAGCCATACGGAGACTTCTTTGAAATCGTGGGCCATACCATTGAACAGGCGGAGCTTTCCGTCTGTCATCGATACATTAAGCGGTTGGTTCACATAGAAGGCACGATCGGCCGAAACAATGTCATCAACGCTCTCACCATCTTCAAACATCTGTTCTCCCTGATTGAGAAACTCCTCTGCCGAAATTTTAGTCAAGGCAGGCGGTGTGCCAAAGGCATTGAGAATGTCGACGGTATCATCATCCTGGCAAGCAAACAGAGAGAGTGCCAGAAGCGAAATACCTAAAACTTTCTTTTTGTTCATAGTGTAGGGTTTATTTGTTTTTTGAGGGCGCAAAGATAATACAAAAAGGGAAAATGCAAATAAAGGTGTCCAAATACTGTCCGCCAATCGACAGAGAAACCGCATCTCAAATAAAAACAGGCAAATCTTATCCGATCCCAAACGATTCTTTGTAAATTTGCACATACTTATTTATTAGACAAAACATTATGAAAAAACTCTTTTTATGGGCACTGTCAGCCTTGTTAACCTTTCCGGCAGCTGCTCAGGACTTCGTCCCCGAAGCTTCGTTTTACGGCGAAAACTACTGGACTCCCGACACACTGGGTAATCACCGTGCCGTTGTTTCAATGAATACTCCCGCCACCGTAGCGGAAGCTTATATCCCCTGGCGCAGACGCGACGCCAATCCCGAACAGAAAGGGATTATTGTGATAAATGCTTCTACCGGCAAAGTAGTGGACAATGTACTTCCGGTGGAAATCAACCGTGAGTACGGACGTATCCGGTTCGATGCCAGTACAGGTACAGGGAATTACTATGTATACTATCTGCCCTACCATACATCGGGAGGTCCATACCCCAAAGTGAACTATCCGAAGCAACCTGACAGAGCCGACGCACAATGGAAAGCAATCTGCAGTTCCACTCCGGGAACAAAGGTGACCCGGGCCAAACTGGTCAGATTCGAGTCGTTAGGCAGTTTCAACAGCTTCTATCCGATGGAAATCATTGCCACAGCAAAAGAGAAACAGGCATTGGCAGAAGCCAATAGCAATAAACCGTTCCTGCTGCTGCCCGAAGACCGTAAGTTCCCTATCCGTATGTTCGACGATCTCTCGTACCGTCAGGTAACCCAAGGAGCCACCGGCGAATTTTTCGGTGAAGCAGACTTAAACGAATATTATGTATTGCAACTCGGACTATGGGCTTTCAAGAATCCGGTGAACGGGGTCAAAGTAACCTTCACCGACCTGAAAGGTAAAGACGGGATGATTCCGGCATCGGCTATCACTTGTTTCAATACGGAAGGGACCGACTGGATAGGGCGCCCGATGCATCCGGAAGTAAACGTGGGCAAGGGGCGTGTACAGCCGCTTTGGATAGGCATTCAGATGCCGGAACATGCCGGCAGAGGCATTTATAGCGGTAAAGCCATTGTCAGCGATTCATCGGGAGCCTCTCAGGAGGTAAAGATCACGATCAACCTGTCCGACAATGTGCTGGTAGACAAAGGAGACAGTGATTTGTGGCGTTTGTCGCGCCTGCGCTGGCTGAATTCACAATATGCCGTAAACGACCAACTGGTGAAGCCGTTCATTCCGATGACGGTGACAGACAACACAATCAGCGTATTGGGACGAAGCGTCACTGCCGGCGAACTGGGGTTACCGGCTTCCATCCGGAGTTATTTCACCGAAGAGATGACCTCCGTTGGCAAAGAAGCCAAAGACATCCTGGCAAAACCGATGGAGCTCGTCATCCGCCGGAATGGAAAGCAACTGCCCGTCACCATCACTTCACCGTTGAAATTCGGCAAGAAGGATGACGGGATTGTTAGTTGGACAGCTGCCGGGAAGGCCGGATCACTCGATGTGACGGTACATGCCAGCATGGAGTTCGACGGTTTCATGAGTTATCAGATTAAAGTAAAAGCAACCGAAAACACATCGGTAGATGACATAGCTCTGATGACTTCCATGCCGGCAGCGACTGCCAAATATCGTTTGGGAATGGGATATGAAGGTTCTCTGCGTCCTAAAAGCGACCGATGGAAATGGAATGTGGAACGCAATCAGGAAGGTTTCTGGTTCGGCGACGTAAACGGTGGAATGCAATGCCTGTTCCGTGCGGAAAACTACCGCCGCCCGCTGAACACCAATTTCTACAAAATGCAACCGCTGAACATGCCGCCATCCTGGTTCAACGACGGCAAAGGAGGTATCAGCTACCGGGAACAAGGGAAACAAGTGGATATCGAAACCTACAGCGGAAAGCGGACCATGACCAAAGGAGAAGAGCTGAACTTCGACTTCCTGGTGCTGGTGACACCTTTCAAACCGATAGACACCATGAAGCAGTGGACCGATCGCTACTATCACGGTTACCAGCCTGCCGAAAAACTGAAAGAGGGTGATGCGCATGCTTATCAGGCGGTAGACGTAGTAGCCGAAACCGGAGCGAACGTCATCAACCTGCATCACGGCAATGCAGTCAACCCGCATATCAACTATCCGTTCTTCCGTCCGGCCTTCATGAAGCAGTACGTTGACGAATCGCATGCCAAAGGTTACAAAGTGAAAATCTACTACACCGTAAGGGAGCTGAACAATCACGCACCGGAGCTTTTTGCCCTGAAAAGTCTCGGACACGAGATCTTCTCTCCGGGCAAAGGAGGAGGATATGCATGGTTACAAGAGCATCTGGACGGTGACTACATCGCCGCATGGTTTGTAGATGCCTACAAAGATGCAGCCATCGTGAATACCGGCATTTCACGCTGGCATAATTTTTACGTGGAAGGGCTGAACTGGCTGACAAAGAATGTAGGTATCGACGGTGTATATATCGACGACCTGGCTTTCGACCGCAACACCATGAAACGTATCCGCCGGGTACTGGAAAACAATCGTCCCGACCCGCGCATCGACGTTCATTCCGCCAACCAGTTCAATCCGGCGGACGGGTACATCAACAGCATCTTCCTGTACATGGAACACATGCCTTACCTGGACCGTCTTTGGTTCGGCGAATACTTCAAATACGAAAAATCACCGGAATACTGGCTGACAGATGTTTCGGGTATCCCCTTCGGCATGATGAGCGAAATGTTACAAGACGGTGGCAATCCTTACCGGGGTATGCTATACGGCATGACAGCACGCGAACCGATGGAGTCCGTCCCTTCACAACTCTGGAAGGTATGGGATGCTTTCGGTATCAAGGACAGCCGGATGATGGGGTATTGGGTATCATACAATCCGGTGAAAACAGGACGCAGCGATATTCTGGGCACTTCGTTTGTCAAAGACGGCAAAGTGATGATAGCCATTGCCAGCTGGGCAAAGAAAGACAGTGAGGTGAAACTACAAATTGACTGGGAGAAACTGGGGATAGACCCCGACAAGGCAAAACTGACGGCACCTGCTATCAAAGGTTTCCAGGAAGGATTCACACTGTCAGCCAAAGATAAAATCAAAATACCGAAAGACAAAGGCTATATCTTTATTCTGGAGTAAAGATAGATAAAACCAATGAAGGTGTGTCGAGAATGTCTCCATGCGGAATTGACATTTTCGACACACCTTCATTTAAAATATGATTGACACCTTCAGCAAAGCTCACAAAGCATATCCGAATTTACATTTTCACTTTTTGAGTATCCTCTTTAAATAGTCGACATCCAACAATAAATTCACAGTCTCAAACTTTCCTTTATAGAATACAGCCCAGTTATTGAAAACGCAGGGCAATTCCTTTGCTTTTTGTAACGTATCCACTTGAATGAAAGATACGGGAACGTCATTCATTTCGCAATACTGTTTTATTATTTCAATGTTTTGACAGATATAGGGACATTGCATATCATAGTAAATCGTCAGTTCGTTGCTTTCAATCTCCTGCTTCTTTACATTTTGCGCAAACCGGGGTATTGTTCCGTCAAAAGAAAGCGCAAGCAATTCATATCCGTTATCAGTAGTATCAACAACTTCAAAACCGAACTTCTTCGCAAATGATTGGTCAGAAAGCCAGGATTTTTGTTTTTTTGCTCCCAGCATACAAATACCGGATTTACCCTTTGCTTTGGCATCAGCCAAACAATACTCCATCAATGACTTTGCATACCCTTTTCCTTTGTAACTACCTAAAACCCATAAGCAATATACGTAATAATAGTTATCACCGGTTATGGGGACCCAAGCTGTTTCAAGGGGAGCATATTCGATAAAAACCGTAGCCTTTGCATTCAATTTTCTAAAGACGTGACCTTCATTCAGCCGGTCAGAAAGCCATCGCCGCTTTGCTTCAATACCCTGATGTGGCTTTTTACTGCGGATAATACAACATAAATGCTCACCGGCAAGGTTTTCTGTTGTCAAATTTACAAAATCAGTATCCATACGCACCCTCACTTTAAATTTAGATATTATCAACCAACTAACCGGGATAGTGCCACTTTATGACTATTATTAATAAATCACAAAGCACCAATGTAGTGAATTTAAATGAAGAAACTTCACTGAGGGCTTCCTTCATAAAAAATAATTTTATCACTGTCTTGGTTCTGCATAAACAATATAGCGTGCCGAATCGTCTTCGTCAAGTAATAAAACCGCATTGGCGTTATCTGTAACCCATATAGCGCACGGATAGGCATTCGGATATACCTTTTGCTCGGAAAACAGTTCCTTATATAATCGAAAGATCTTTTGCTTATCCTTTTTATCTTCGTAAGTAGGTTGCGAATAGAATGAACAGAAGTAGTTATAAAGCACATCATAACTTTGGCTCAGATATTTATCGCTTGTAACATTAAAGTATGCAACTTCCACTGATGGGACACCAGCATTAAACCGATAAGTAGTCATCAAATCAGGGTTACTGCCGATAACATCGGCATAAGAAGTCCACGCCTGTGAAGTATTAGTCACATCCTTCCAATTAAATCCCAGAAAATCTTTATCATTAATGATAGTAACCGAAAGTATGTCTTGGTAAAGCACCTTATTATCCTTCCATGCTGTAAGGCAAGTTTCATAATCTCCGGGAAATATAAAGCAGTGCCCCCACTCCATAACCAAATGGCTCTTAACTACTCCTTCTCCACTTTCACGTTCATACAACCGATAGCTGCCTTTCTGTCCATTCACTGTCCAGACTATTGAATCGCATACCTCTGACAGTAATCCCATCGTTATAGATTGCGAACCATCATTTGTTAGATAAAAATCCATACGGTCAAAAACATTTTTCCTATTCCCTTTTTTAAGTGCAAGGTGAGGCATCGGCGCTTTGGTCACTTCCACTTTTATCGTGGCAGTCTCTCCTGTTTCATGATCGGTAACGATAATATCGGTTTCTCCATCACGCTTACCTGTAATTTTGATATCAGAGGCTTCCGTATTTCCACCCCATGTATAAACAGCATCAGCCACTTCACCATCAGTTATATCCAATGTCGTGTTTTCATGGGCCGTCAGCTTTACAGATTCACTACCGCCCAATATGATTTTGCATGAATTTACAGTCAACTCCAAATGGTAGGCAGATTCCGTTTCTTCATTGTTGCAACCAATAAGATTAATTGTGCACAAGAACAACAGTAGTAGTTTTGATAACTTTTTCGTTTTCATTTTTTTTATGGTCTTTTTTACCTTTCATGAAAGTACTTGCAAATATAAGAAAAATGCAATACACTCTACTATGTACTGCATTTTTATATATCTTACGACATATTATACGGAAATATGGAATCCTCATCTGTCGGATATGCTCAAATGGCTTGTATATGGATTTGGAGGATTGTGTCCTATTATCAATTCTGCAACTTGCTCCCTAATATTTTTTGCTGCAATAGTGTGGAAAGAATGAATTTATTGGTCCCCAGATTGGAATCCAACAAAGAAAAATCCCTTGAAAGCACTTGACTTTCAAGGGATTTAAAGTAATGTTCGAGGTTCCTGGCGGATTCGAACCGCCGTACACGGTTTTGCAGACCGCTGACTAAGCCACTCATCCAAGGAACCTTGTTTCTCGTTTGCGGTTGCAAAGGTAGTACAAATTTTGAAACTACCAAACTATCCGCAGCAATTTTTCTTTGTATTTTTTTTCTTAGACGAACACTCTTTCCGCTTCTTCTCCATCATATCCTTTAATTCACAGCCACTTGCACAACTTGCACAAGGGTTATCATTTTCTTTCACACGACGGAAAAAAACATAAATACCATAGAGGATACGGGCTACACACAATATAATCAGTAACCCGACAACCCATTCTTGCCAATTCATAAAAACAATCCTCCTATCTGATAAACGGCAAATGAAACAATCCATGCCAATGCTGTGGTATATCCTGCCGTAAAGATAGCCCACTTCCAACTACCGGACTCTTGCTTGATGGCCACCAACGTGGCAATGCACGGGAAGTAGATCAGCACAAACAGCATATAGCTGAATGCTGCAAGCGGAGTGATCGGAATCCGTTCAGCCAGACTGACCGCATCGGCATCGGCATCATTTGTATAAAGTACACCGAGCGTACTTACTACCAACTCCTTGGCACCCACACCGGAAAGAAGACCGATACTCAGCTTCCAATCGAATCCTAACGGCTCAAGTACAGGCTCTACTGCCTGACCTATCTGCCCGATATAAGAGTTTTCCTGCTGTTCCGCCTGGGTAGGATAAGCATTATGATCCGGATAATAGCCCAAAAACCAAATGATAATGGAAGCAATCATAATGATACCTCCCATCTTTTTGAGGTATTGCGCGCCTTTTTCCCATGTATGCCGGAAGATAGACTTCATAGTCGGCATGCGGTAAGGTGGAAGTTCCATCACGAACGGAGTATCATCTCCCTTCACCAGAAAACGGCTGAACAAACGAGCCATAATAACCGCCAATGCGATTCCGATAACATAAATTCCCAATAAAACCAAACTGCCATTATTAGGAAAGAAAGCACCCACCAATACCAGGTAGATAGGCAGACGGGCACTGCACGACATCAACGGATTGACAAGCATGGTGATCAGACGGCTCTTCCGGTTCTCAATGGTACGTGAAGCCATTATTGCAGGCACATTACACCCGAAACCCATTATCAAAGGAATAAACGACTTACCGTGCAAGCCCATCTTATGCATGATTTTATCCATAATAAATGCGGCACGGGCCATATAACCCGAATCTTCCATCAAGGAAATGCAGAAATACAATATCAGGATGTTGGGCAGAAATACAATCACTCCTCCGACTCCACCAATGATACCATCAATCATCATATCCTTCAGCGGGCCCTCGGACATGTTATCCCGAATCAGGTTACCCATCACCTCGACAAGCCACTCGATACCCATCATCGGGTACTCCCCAATTACAAACGTACCCTCGAACATCAGATACATAAAAAGGAAGAAAATGGGATATCCCCAAATGCGATGGGTCACAATGGAGTCGAGCACCTTCGTTGTCTGTTCCTGCTCCAGATGATTGTCGGTGAAAGTTTCTTTCAACGCTCCACTGATAAAACCATATTTAGCATCTGTCAAAGCAGATTCGCTATCTTCGTTCATTGTCTCCTGTATACGCCGGGCCGCTTTATCCCGTTTCTTTTCCACCTCTGCAGCATTAGGTAAAGTATGAATGAAGCGTTCTATTTCAGGATCATTCTCCAGCAATTTGATAGCCAGATAACGGGTAGAATATTTATGGCGGATAAATTCGTTCTTTGAGATTTCTTCTTTCACCGCATCGATAGCCTTCTCCAAATCGGGGCCATGATTGATATGAATATGGCGGAATACTTTGCCCACCGGTTCTTTACCATGGGTATAGTCGGCAGGATGTTCGCCGTGATCCTTAAAGTTAGGCAGGGTCTGATGCCAATCCATGATTTCCTTAGCCACTTCCGGATGGATATGCCCTTTTTTATCAATAAAGTCGGCACCTTCGTAGAGATTGATAACTACATGGAAAAGACGGTCTACTCCGATATTTTTCTTGCAAACAGTAGGTACCATCGGAACACCGAACAAATTGCCCAACAGGCGGTGATCAAGGGTATTACCGCTGGCTTCCAGTTCATCATACATATTGAGGGCTACTACCATGCGTACATTCATATCGATAAGCTGGGTAGTAAGATAGAGATTACGCTCCAGGTTGGAAGAATCGACCACATTAATGATCACATCCGGCGTTTCATCAATGATGTGGCGGCGGACATAAATTTCTTCGGGAGTATAAGCTGACAGAGAGTAAGTACCGGGCAAGTCGACTATCTTGAAGTGATAACCCTGGAAATCAAAATATCCTTCTTTGGCATCTACGGTCACACCGCTATAATTGCCTACATGTTCGTGGGCTCCTGAAGCCAGATTGAAAAGAGAAGTCTTACCACAGTTCGGATTACCGACCAGCGCCACATTTATCGTACGCCGTTTTCCAAGGGCAACCCGCTTCAGATCTTCCTCTTTTACGTCAATATCTTCAGTCAATCCCTGATGATAAGCAGATTCCTGTGTTTGTAACTTAGCCTCCTGCTCGCTGATGATCTCGATCATATCAGCCTCCTGTCGCCGCAGAGAGATTTCATAACCCATTATTTTGTATTTGATCGGGTCTTTCAGTGGAGCATTAAGCAATACTTCTACGGTTTTTCCCTTGATAAAACCCATCTCCACAATCCGTTTACGGAAGCCGCCGTGTCCCAGCACTTTGACTATGACTCCCTTCTCACCTGTTTTTAATTCGGACAATCGCATAGTGTGTGTACCTCTAATTTTGGCGCAAAGATAATTCATAACTTTGTGGCATGCAAATTATTTAGATTGTTTTTAAATAAGGAAGAATTCTTATCCATATTGACAAAACTATTATCTTTGCAATATGATACAACATAGAATAGCACAATACATCGAAAAAGAGAAGCTCTTTTATCTGAATGACAAGGTATTGGTAGCACTAAGCGGCGGAGCCGATTCTGTGGCTTTGCTACGATTGTTGCTATCAATGGGGTACACCTGTGAAGCTACTCACTGCAATTTCCATCTGCGGGATAAAGAATCGGACAGAGATGAAGCATTTGTACGCCGGTTGTGCCATGAAGCGGAAGTGCCTTTACATACCGTACATTTTGATACAATTCAATATGCCGCCGACAAACACATTTCTATCGAGATGGCTGCCCGTGAATTACGCTACGAGTGGTTCGAAACGCTTAGGAAACAACGTGGAGCAGCTGTTATCGCAGTAGCTCACCATAAAGATGACAGCGTAGAGACCGTATTACTGAATCTGATCCGGGGTACCGGAATTAACGGACTGCTCGGAATCCGTCCAAGGAACGGAAACATCGTACGCCCTTTGCTTTGCCTGAGCCGCGATGAAATAATCACATATCTGCAACGCATGAATCAGGATTACGTAACGGACAGTACCAATCTTTTGGATGATTATACCCGGAATAAAATTCGTTTGAACCTGTTACCTCTGATGCAGGAAATCAATCCATCGGTTAAAGAGAGCATTATCCGCACGACTAACTACCTGAATGACACGGCAACTCTATACAATAAAGGTATAGAAGAGGCACGGACACGCGTGCTCACCTCCGAAGGTATCCGGATAGAGGCTTTACTGCAAGAACCGGTACCGGGAGCCATCCTCTTCGAACTGTTGCATCCGCTCGGTTTCAACGCCGCCCAAATAGAAAGTATACAGCAATCACTCGACGGACAGCCGGGAAAAGTCTTCATCGGTAAAGGGTGGAAAGTCATAAAAGACCGGGAATTGCTGCTAATTGAAGAAGATATAAAGGAGGAAGAAGCCAAACCACCTTTCCGTTTGGTTACGGAAGTATATGATTATACTCCTGAATTTATAATTCCCAAAGATAAAAAAACAGCTTGCTTTGATGCAGACAAGATGGATGCAGCATGGTGTATAAGAAAATGGAAACAAGGTGATGTGTTTATTCCTTTTGGAATGATCGGCAAAAAGCGTGTAAGCGACTATTTGACGGACCGGAAGTTCTCCCTGAGTGACAAGAAGAAACAATGGGTGTTGTGTTGTGGAGAACGAATTGCCTGGTTGATAGGAGAACGAACGGACAATCGGTTTAAAGTAAGTGACAACACCAAGCGAATAATGATAATCAGACTAATATCGGAACATTCGGATTTAGGCGAGAACATAGAATAAATGTTTAACAAACAACCATTTAACAAAAACAGAGCTTCACGGGCTCTTTCTAAGAAGATAAGAAGAAAATAAATTGTATTTTTATATAACTAAACTTTTGAAGTATATGATTAACCTAACCTACAAACTCCCGATAGGGATACAAACATTTGAAAAAATCCATAGAGAAAAGTACCTTTACATGGATGAAAGGAAGATTTATTCGAAAGCGACTATCGGACAGATAGAAACGGGATGGATAATAGAATAATAACTAACTAAAAATGATTCATTATGAAAGGGAAAAAGAATCTTTTAATTCTGTTCTCCTGTGTGCTTGTGATCATCATCGCAGGATTATTCGCTTGCACACGTAGCGCTAAAGAAATTATTCCGTCTTCGGAATACGCTCCTTACGTCAATGCCTATACGGGCGGTGTCATTTCTCAATCTTCTCCCATACGGATTGAGTTGACGCAGGACCAGCCGATGGTGGACTTAAACAATGAACTAAAGGATAATCCGTTCCGCTTCACTCCTTCGATAAAAGGGAAGGCCTATTGGGTCAGTAATAATACTATCGAGTTTCTTCCGGAAGAGGGACAACTGAAACCGGGAGAATTGTATCAGGGAACATTCCAGCTGGGAAATTTCGTTGAAGTGGATAGCAAATTGAAATCATTCGACTTCTCCTTCCGGGTACAGGAAAGCAATTTCACATTACATACGGCTCCGCTTGAAATAACCGCCTCTTCACCCGATAAAGTAACTGTGAAAGGAGAGATCCGTTTCAGCGATAAAACGACTAAGGAACAGGTAGAAAAAATGCTTTCTGCCAGTGGCGGACTGTCTTCTCCGACAGTCACCGTAGAGTCCACCTCCAATCCGTCAGCCTATAGCTTCGTCATCGGCAATATCCAAAGAAATAAACAAGACTACGAACTTGAAATCACAGCAGACGGAAAGTCCGCCGGAATTGACCGGAAGCAAAGTGAAACAATCACTATTCCTGCCAAAGACAGTTTCCGCTTCCTTTCTGCCGAACGTATCGACCAACCGGAAAACGGAATACAAATCGTCTTCTCAGACCCGGTTTCGGATGCTCAGGATTTAAAAGGACTGATCGAAATACCGGAGATTTCTTCGTATATCTTTCAGGTAACGGATAACCGTGTGAATGTTTATTTTGAAGCCAGTCAGCTCAGCAAGCTTACACTGAAAATACACGAAAGCATAAAAAACGGCCAAGGAAAAGCACTGGGAAACTCACACTCTATCTCTTTCGGCGAACTGAGTCTGAAACCTCAGGTAGAAATAGCCTCTGCAGGTGCCATCATTCCCGACTCAAAAAACCTTGTCATTCCGTTCCGGGCCGTCAACCTGTATGCAGTAGATTTGCGGGTTATCCGCATCTTCGAAAACAATGTACTGATGTTTATGCAAAACAATTCGCTTTCTTCGGCCAATGAATTAAGAAGGTCCGGAAGACTGGTATACAAAAAAACATTGTTTTTAGGCAAAGATTCATCAAAAGACCTTCATAAATGGGAAAACTATTCTATTGACCTGGCAGGTCTGATCCATCAGGAACCGGGTGCTATTTATCGTGTCATCCTTTCGTTCAAACAGGAGTATTCGGCCTACCCTTGTGGTGGTGAAAGCCCGAGAATGCAATTTTCCGAGGAAACCGAATCTTTAACCAAAGTCACATCCGGCACTCTTCCGGAAGAAGATGAAGCAGTCTGGGACAAACCCGAAACATATTATTATTTCAGCGGAAATGAAAATGCCGACTGGAGTCAGTACCGATGGGATGAACGGGACAACCCTTGTCACCCGTCTTATTACATGACATCTGACCGGATAGCCACCTGTAATGTGCTGGCTTCCAACATCGGCATGATTGTGAAACGCAATTCAATGAATAAAATTTGGATAGCAGTAAACAACATCCTGGATACCAAACCGGTGGAAAAAGCCCAAGTCACTGTTTACAATTTCCAGTTACAGCCTGTAGGCAAAGCAGTGACGGATTCGGAAGGTTTCGCCACAATTGAAACGAAAGGGGTGCCTTTCATCGTAGTAGCGGAATCAGACAAGCAAAAAGCCTACGTAAAAGTAGCAGACGGAGAAGAACAGTCCACCAGCCGCTTTGATGTGGGCGGCAAGGATATCCAAAAAGGCTTGAAAGGATTTGTGTACGGTGAAAGAGGAGTATGGCGTCCGGGAGACACTCTGCATATCTCGTTTATTCTGGAAGATCGTACCAAACGTATTCCGGACAAACATCCTGTAGCATTGGAACTCTATAATCCAAGGGGGCAATTTTATAGCAAACTTATTTCAACCAACGGACTGAATGGATTCTATACATTCAAGATCCCGACGCAGGCAGAAGACCCAACCGGACTATGGAATGCGTACATAAAGGTGGGAGGTACTGCCTTTCACAAAGCGCTTCGGGTAGAAACCATCAAGCCGAACCGACTGAAAATAAACCTGAAATTGCCGGGAGAAATCCTGAAAGCTTCAGATAAAGAAGTACAGGCACACCTTTCGTCAGCATGGCTGACAGGAGCCACTGCATCACGCCTGAAGGCAAAGGTAGAAATGTCTTTATCGAAAGTCAACACCCAATTCAAGAATTATGGAACTTACATTTTCAATAATCCGGCTACGGAATTCACCTCGGTAAAAACCGATGTATTCAGTGGTACACTGGACGAAAGTGGCAATGCCGGATTCATGCTGAAACTTCCTGCCTCGGAAAATGCCCCGGGCATGCTTCAAGCCAACATCACGACTCAGGTATTCGAGCCGGGTGGAGATGCCAGTATCCAAACTCAGTCTGTCCCCTACTCTCCTTTCCCGTCATACGTAGGTATCAACCTGAACCAACCGCAGGGCAGATATATCGAAACAGATAAAGATCATGTGTTTGATGTCATTACAGTCAGTCCCGACGGAAAACCGGTGAACCGTTCCGGGCTGGAATACAAAATATACCGCATCAGTTGGAGTTGGTGGTGGGAAAACGATAACGAATCATTCGAAACATACATCAACAGCAGCTCCATCAGCCCCGTAGCTACAGGACGACTCAACACAGTAGGCGGAAAGGGACAATTCAGCTTCAGAGTGAATTATCCGGATTGGGGACGGTATCTGGTTTACGTAAAAGACCGTGAAAGCGGACATGCTACGGGAGGTACCATCTATGTGGACTGGCCTGACTGGCGGGGACGTTCCAATAAGAGTGACCCGAGTGGTATCAAGATGTTATCTTTCTCCATCGACAAGGACTCTTATGAACCGGGAGAAACCGTAACAGCCATATTGCCGGCTTCCGCAGGAGGAAGAGCACTGGTAACACTTGAAAATGGTTCATCCGTAATTCAACGGGAGTGGATTGAAGTATCGGGGAAGGAGGACACCAAATATCAGTTTAAGGTGACTCCCGAAATGGCTCCGAATGTTTATCTTCATATCAGCCTGCTGCAACCCCATGCGCAAACGGTAAACGACCTCCCTATCCGCATGTACGGTATAATGCCGGTATTCGTAACTGATAAGCAAACGGTTCTTGAGCCGCAAATCAAGATGCCGGAAGTGCTTCGTCCCGAACAGGCATTCAACCTGACCGTAAGCGAAAAGCACGGTAAACCGATGACTTATACGCTCGCTATTGTAGATGACGGGCTGCTTGATTTAACCAACTTCAAGACACCGGATCCCTGGAACAGTTTCTATGCCCGTGAGGCACTGGGAATCCGTACTTGGGATATGTATGACGATGTACTGGGAGCCACAGCGGGAAGCTATGGATCGATGTTCAGCACAGGCGGTGATGAAACCCTGAAGCCATCGGACCAGAAAGCAAACCGCTTCAAGCCGGTAGTGAAATTCATCGGTCCTTTCAGTATTGCCAAAGGAAAAAGCCGCACTCACCAGATCACTTTACCGATGTATGTAGGTTCCGTACGTGCCATGGTAGTGGCCGGTCAGGACGGAGCATACGGAAATGCAGAAAAAACTGCTCCTGTACGCACTCCGTTAATGATTCTTTCGACACTGCCACGTGTACTGAGTACCGGTGAAGAGATTGAAGTTCCTGTTAACGTATTCGCATTGGAAAACAGTGTGAAGAATGTAAACGTATCCATACAGGCTTCCGGTGCCGGAGTACAAGTGAACGGCAGCAAGCAGCAGACGCTTACTTTCAACCAAACCGGTGACCGGCTTATCTTCTTTAAATTAAAGACAGGTACGAAAACCGGGAAAGCTACCATCCATCTGGCTGCTAACGGTAACGGACAAAGTACCAAAGAAACAATCGAGATAGAGGTACGTAATCCAAATCCGGCAGTCACTTTGCGTGAAAGTAAATGGGTGGAAGCCGGAAAGAGTGAAGAGCTCCATTACCAGTTAAGTAACGGTTCGGAAGGAAACAGTATACAGTTGGAGGTCTCACGCATCCCGTCTGTCGACATAAGCCGCCGTTTCGATTTCCTATACAATTATCAGCACAACTGTACAGAGCAACTGACTTCAAAAGCCCTTCCGCTGCTATTCGTCAGCCAGTTCAAAACAGTAGACAACGAGGAATCGGAAAAGATAAAAACCAATGTACAGGAAGCCATCCGTCAACTATACGGGCGTCAACTTCCCAACGGAGGTTTCGTCTATTGGCCGGGAGATGCCTCGGCAAACGAATGGATCACCTCTTATGCAGGTATGTTCCTGGTATTGGCACAAGAAAAGGGTTATGCAGTGAACAGCAATGTATTGAACAAATGGAAACGCTTCCAAAAGGCAGCATCCCAGAATTGGCAACCCGTCACACAAGAGCAAAACTGGTGGTATTGGCAGGCAGACCTCCAGCAGGCTTTCCGCCTTTACACACTGGCTATGGCGGGATCGCCTGAACATGGAGCCATGAACCGGATGAAAGAATTGCCGGCACTCTCGCAACAAGCCAAATGGCGTTTGGCAGCCACCTATGCACTCAACGGCAAAGAGAAAGCAGCCGGTGAACTGATATTCAGTGCTAAGACAACCGTAGAACCTTATTCATCAAATAACTATGTATACGGTTCATCCGATCGTGACGAAGCAATGATACTTGAAACCTTATTGCTGATGAACCGCCAGCGTGAGGCCATGGAACAAGCCAAAATCGTTTCACACAACCTGGCACAAGAGACATGGTTCAGCACACAGTCTACTGCCTTTTCATTGATGGCAATGGGACGTTTGGCAGAAAAACTGTCCGGTACGCTGGACTTTAACTGGACGTTGAATGGCAAACAGCAACCGGCTGTAAAATCAGCCAAAGCCATATACGAGGCATCACTCCCCACTTCACCACATGAAGGAAAAGTAATCCTGAAAAATAACGGGAAAGGGTCTCTAAACGCAGATCTGATCACACGTACCCAATTACTGAACGACACATTGCCGCCGATGGCCAATAATCTACGCCTGAACGTAAGGTATTTAGACAATAACGGCTCGCCGATAGATACACGTTCTCTGAATCAGGGTACGGACTTTATGGCAGTGGTAACTGTAGCCAACATCAGTGGTACGACGGATTATACGAATCTGGCACTGACACATATCATTCCTGCCGGCTGGGAGATCTTTAATGAACGAATGGCAGGACAGATTACAACCTCTGCTCCTTATAGCTATCAGGATATTCGCGATGACCGGATACTGACCTACTTTAACTTACAGCAGGGACAAGCCAAAACATTTACCGTCCGCTTACAGGCGACCTATGCCGGTGATTTTGTTATGCCGGCTATCCAGTGTGAAGCGATGTATGATGCTAATGCACAGGCAAGGACACAGGCCGGAAGGACGCAAGTCATCAGGTAAAACTATCAAATAAAACCTGATGAACCGTATTCTTAAACCAGACAATCTTCCCCCCTCCCCACAAGGGAGGGGGTGGAAGAAATATTTCAAAAGTTGGTGGAAGATTTCTCTCTTCCTCCTACTTCTCCTATACTTATTTTGTCTTCCCCGGCAATTATTCACCTCTCCCTATTCTACTGTCTTGGTCGACCGTAATGGGGAACTTCTCGGTGCCCGTATCGCTACGGATGGACAATGGCGTTTCCCTCCGCGCGACAACACACCGGAAAAAGTAGCTACCTGTCTGGTTGAATTTGAAGACCGTCAATTCTACCGCCATTGGGGAGTCAACCCCTTGGCAATAGGCAGAGCCGCCCTGCAAAATCTCAGACACAAGCGAATCGTCAGCGGGGGAAGCACTCTTACGATGCAAACGATTCGGCTGGCACGGAACAAGCCGCGTACATTCAAGGAAAAACTGATCGAGATGATAGGAGCCACCCGGCTGGAGTTCCGTTATTCCAAGAAGAAGATATTGTCACTTTATGTTTCGCATGCCCCCTTCGGAGGTAATGTAGTGGGACTGGATGCTGCTGCATGGCGCTATTTCGGACACTCGGCAGAAGAACTGTCCTGGGCGGAATCGGCTATGCTTGCCGTACTTCCCAACTCTCCCGCCATGATCCACCTTTCGAAAAGCCGGCAAGCATTACTTGACAAACGAAACCGACTGCTGACACACCTGCACCAAAAAGGTATTCTCGATACTTCCACTTATGAACTGGCTATCAGTGAGCCACTTCCCCAGGAACCTTTGCCTCTTCCACAGATAGCCCCCCATCTGACAGACCATTTCTATCAGACCCGAAATGGAAAATATTCCGTATCGACCATCGACAAGGGTATACAAACTCAGATAGAAAGTCTGGTAGAACGGTGGAACAGCGAATTCAAGCGAAGTGATATCCGAAATATGGCCATCCTCGTAATTGACATTCGTACCAATCAGGTCATTGCTTATTGCGGCAATGTACACTTCGACAAGAAAAAGAGCGGTAACCAGGTAGATGTAATCCGGTCACCACGCAGCACAGGAAGCATTCTCAAGCCTTTTCTTTATTATGCAATGCTACAGGAAGGAGAGATTCTTCCCAATACTCTGTTACCGGACGTTCCGGTCAACATTAATGGCTTCACTCCACAAAACTTCAACCAGCAATTCGAAGGTGCCGTACCGGCTTCGGAAGCCATCGCACGTTCGCTCAACATTCCTTCGGTCACAATGTTACAACGGTATGGAGTACCCAAGTTCCACAATTTTCTGAAGCAGATAGGGCTGACCACCTTAAACCGTCCCTCAGGACACTACGGACTTTCTTTGATTCTGGGAGGAGCGGAAGCTACCCTTTGGGATGTCACTTCGGCCTATGCCAATATGGGACGCAGCCTCAACGGACTGGTACAGGCCCCTTGTACCTTATTATTATCGGACTCCCTCTCCGCCCACCGATCCCCGGCCATCATTCAACATCCGCCATTCCAACCCGGAGCAGTCTGGCAGACATTTGACGCCATCAAAGAAGTAAACCGCCCCGAAGAGATAGACTGGCGTACCATTCCTTCCATGCAAACCATTGCCTGGAAAACGGGTACCAGTTATGGTTTCCGGGATGCCTGGGCAGTGGGGGTAACTCCAAAATATGCCGTAGGTGTATGGGTCGGAAATGCTACGGGTGAAGGCAAGCCCGGACTGGTAGGGGCCCGTACAGCGGGGCCTGTCCTGTTCGATGTATTCAATCTGCTCCCCTCCTCTCCTTGGTTCGAGCGCCCACAAGGTAAACTGGTTGAAGCAGAGATCTGTCGGCAATCCGGACATTTGAAAGGACGGTTTTGTGAAGAAACAGATACCCTGCTAATTCTTCCGGAAGGCCTCAGAACGGAAGCCTGCCCCTATCACCACCCGGTCACCTTATCAGCAGATGAACGGTTCCGTATCTATGAAAACTGTGCTGACAGTGAACCGGTTGTCCGCCGAAACTGGTTTACCCTTCCACCCGTATGGGAGTGGTATTATAAACAGCATCATCCTGAGTATCATCCTCTCCCCCCCTTCAAACCCGGATGCGGAGAAGACCGTTTCCAGCCGATGCAGTTTATCTATCCTCCGATGGGAGCGCGGATCCATCTGCCTAAACAGATGGATGGTAACCAAGGACAGCTGACCGTCGAATTGGTCCACAGCCATCCCAACACAACTGTCTACTGGCATCTGGACGAAACCTACCTGATGCAGACACAGGACTTCCATAAATTCTCTCTACGCCCTGCTCCGGGAAAGCACTCGCTGACAGCAGTAGACGACGAAGGAAATACAATTTCAACAACGTTCTTTGTGGAATAGTCCCCAAAATGGTAACTTTGCGCCATGAAACAGATTTTGAAAGAAAATGGTGGATTACCGGCTTCGATACTCTGGACACTCGCCATTGTTGCAGGCATATCGGTAGCCAACCTTTACTATAACCAGCCCTTACTGAACATGATTCGCCATGAACTGGGCGTTTCGGAGTTTAAAACCAATCTGATCGCCATGGTGACACAGATCGGTTATGCGCTCGGATTATTGTTTATCGTTCCTTTAGGTGACTTATACCAGCGGAAACGTATCATTCTTACCAGTTTCTCCGTATTGATTCTCTCGTTGCTCGTCATCGCAATGGCTCCCAACATCCATATCATTCTTTGTGCTTCGCTTCTCACAGGTATCTGTTCGGTGATGCCACAAATATTTATCCCGATAGCCTCTCAGTTCTCGCGTCCGGAAAACAAGGGACGGAACGTAGGGATCGTAGTTTCGGGATTACTGACCGGCATCTTGGCTTCACGAGTGGTCAGCGGATTTATAGGAGAACTGTTTGGCTGGCGCGAAATGTATTATATCGCCGCAGGTATGATGCTGTTATGTGGCATTGTGGTCATGCGGGTATTGCCGGACATACGCCCTAACTTTCAGGGAAGGTATAGCGACTTAATGAAGTCTTTGTATTCATTATTGAAGCAATATCCCGAACTTCGCATTTTCTCTGTCCGTGCAGCACTTGCTTTCGGTTCATTTCTGGCTATGTGGTCGTGTCTGGCATTTAAGATGGGAGGTACCCCGTTCTATGCCGACAGCCATGTCATCGGTATGTTAGGGTTGTGTGGCATTGCCGGTGCTTTGTCAGCTTCCCTCGTAGGAAAGTATGTACGGAGAGTCGGGGTCAGACGATTCAATTTCATCGGATGCGGACTGATTTTATTGGCTTGGTTCCTGCTGTTTGCAGGGGAAAACTCTTATTGGGGTATAGTTGCCGGCATCATTATCATCGATATAGGTATGCAATGTATCCAATTAAGCAACCAGACCCGCATCTTCGAACTCTGTCCGAGTGCTTCTAACCGCATTAATACGATTTTTATGACCACTTACTTCATAGGTGCCTCTACGGGGACGTTTCTGGCAGGAACATTCTGGCAGGCATTCGGTTGGCATGGAGTCGTTGGTACGGGAATAGCATTGACCATCGGTTCACTGCTGATTACTTTTTTCTCAAAACGATAATCCGAAGTCACCTAATAATTGTTATATAGACATGAAGTACGGAGTAAACAGACAAGTATTATTAATCACAGCCGGTATCGTTTGGATAATAGCGGGGGCCAATCTCCTGCGTATAGGTATTGTGACCTGGCTCAATGACTCACGGCACTGGCACTTCAAGGTAGGCGAAGCTACGGTTGTCTTCCTATTGTTTTTTATTCTCGTCTTCCGAAAGCTCTACTATAAACATACCCGCCGGATCGAACAAAAGAAAAAGGAAAAGAATTGCCCCTTCTCTTTTTTTGACGCAAAGGGCTGGATTGTCATGTGCTTCATGATAGCGATGGGAATTACCATTCGTTCGCTACATCTGTTACCCGACACGTTCATCTCGGTTTTCTACACCGGACTCTCACTGGCACTTATGTTCACAGGGATATTATTTATCCGCTATTGGTGGTGCAGAAGACAGGATATCTTGCAAAATTAAGAGTTATGAAAACGAACCTGAATAAAGAAATGAATGAAGAGTTTATCCGTTTCCAAAGAAACGAAAAAACCGAAAGCATCGTATACGAACGGCTGGCCTCTATTGAAAAAGACGAATCGAACCGCAGAGTATTACGCCTGATTTCAGCAGAAGAAAAGGCACATTATACCACACTGAAGAAGTATACAGGAACCGATGTAGCACCCGACCGAATGCGTATAGCCAAATACTACTGGTTAGCCCGGGTCCTGGGTATTACATTTGCAATTAAGCTGATGGAATCAAGCGAAGAGAACGCACATCATGATTATGTCAAATATACCGATTTTCCGGATCTCCAGCAGTTGGCCAAAGAAGAGGAAATCCACGAACAGAAACTAATCGGACTGATCAACGAAGAGCGGCTTGAATATATGGGATCGGTAGTACTCGGCCTAAATGATGCCTTGGTAGAGTTTACCGGAGCACTGGCCGGTTTCACTTTGGCATTAAGCGACTCCAGACTGATTGCCCTGACCGGAAGCATCACCGGAATAGCGGCAGCTTTATCAATGGCTTCGTCCGAATACCTCTCGACCAAATCGGAAGGCGGAGAAAACAAACACCCGGTAAAAGCAGCTATCTATACGGGAATCGCCTATATCATCACGGTGGCGGCACTGGTTGCTCCGTTCATACTGATTGAAAACGTACTGATAGCTTTAGGGGTAATGTTGGCCATGGCTTTAATGATCATCGCATTGTTCAATTACTACTATTCCGTGGCACGCGGAGAGAGCTTCCGCAAAAGATTTACCGAAATGGCAGTACTCAGTTTCAGTGTAGCCGGTATCAGCTTCCTGATAGGTTACGCACTGAAAACATTTACAGGAATAGATGCTTGAAAATAAAAAAGGAAAAGAAGAATCATGAAAAAAATCCCCTCGCCCCTTGTCTCGTTGATCCCCTTGATCGTACTGGTTGCCCTGCTATTTGCCACCATACGCACATTTGGCAGCGATGCACTCAGCGGAGGCAGCCAGGTGTCCCTCCTGACCACAACAGCTGTTTGTGTACTGATCGGCATGGGATTCTACAAGATAGGATGGAAAGACTTTGAACTGGCTATTACGAACAATATTACCGGTGTATCTTCCGCACTGATTATCCTCTTAATTATTGGCGCCCTGAGTGGTGCGTGGATGATCAGTGGCGTAGTTCCGACACTGATTTATTACGGCATACAAATCATTCATCCCAGTTTTTTCCTGACCTCTACCTGCATTATTTGCGCATTGGTATCGGTTATGACCGGAAGTTCCTGGACCACGATTGCCACCATCGGGATCGCCCTGATGGGAATCGGGAAAGCACAAGGTTTTGAAGAAGGATGGATCGCCGGAGCTATTATTTCGGGAGTTTACTTCGGAGATAAAATCTCACCGTTATCGGATACTACGATATTAGCCGCCTCGGTTACCGACACCCCCCTGTTCAAGCACATCCGCTATATGCTGATAACCACTGTGCCATCATTAATCATCACCTTGATAATCTTCACTGTAGCCGGGCTGTCACACAATGCCGGAAATACAGAACATATAGCAGAGTTCTCGGCAGCACTGGCAGGAAAATTCCACATTACGCCATGGTTGCTGATTGTACCGATAGGAACAGGCATACTGATTGCCCGTCGGGTACCTTCCATTATCACCTTGTTCTTGTCGGCAGCATTGGCAGGAGTATTTGCGGTATTCTTCCAACCCGATCTGTTGCAAGAAATATCCGGTGCTCAGAATTCCGAAGGTATTCAGTCCATCTTTAAAGGATTGATGATGACCCTTTATGGAGGAACCAGCTTACAGACAAGCAACGAAGCGCTCACCGAACTTGTGGCCACCCGCGGCATGGCGGGTATGATGAATACGGTATGGCTTATCATCTGTGCCATGTGCTTCGGAGGAGCCATGACTGCCAGCGGAATGTTGGGAAGTATCACTTCCGTATTTGTCCGCTTCATGAAAAATACGGTTAGCATGGTGGCTTCTACGGTCTGTTCGGGTATCTTCCTGAACCTCGCCACAGCCGACCAATATATCAGCATTATCCTGACCGGAAACATGTTCCGGGATATATATGAAAAGAAAGGTTATGAAAGCTGTCTGCTCAGCCGGACTACGGAAGATTCTGTTACAGTAACTTCCGTCTTGATACCATGGAATACCTGCGGAATGACACAGGCCACGATATTAAGTGTTCCGACACTGGTTTATCTTCCTTATTGCTTCTTCAACATTATCAGTCCGTTAATGAGCATTACGATTGCCGCTATCGGATATAAAATTGTGAGACGCAAGTGAACAATCTGAAAAGGGAGTTGTTCTTGGAATAAACGAACAACAGTTTTAAACCTAAACAAAAAAAAGTTATGAAAAAGTTTATTGCATTAGTAGCATTGGTATTAGTAAGTGCATCGACCATGATGTATGCACAAGAGTCTAACAGGGAGGTGCGTCGGGCAGACCGCAAGGCACAAAGAGACGCCGAAAGAGCCAGACTGAAAGCCGAAGAACAGGCTGCCGACCAAGTAGCGTATCAACAAGCCGTACAAGCTATCAAAGACAAACAGTTTGTACTGGAAGCCGACCAAGTGATTTTCAAACGTGGCCAGACCGCTTTCGTGTCGTCAAACACTAACTTTGTGATGCTGAATGGACAGAGAGCAACTGTGCAGGTGGCATTCAACACTCCGTACCCCGGCCCTAACGGAATAGGTGGTGTAACTGTGGATGGAACTACTTCGGACGTAAAAGTGACTACCGATAAAAGAGGAAACGTAAACTGTAACTTCAGCGTACAGGGTATCGGTATCTCGGCTCAGGTATTTATCACATTGACCAACGGTGGAAATAACGCTACTGTAACCATTAACCCGAACTTCAACTCCAATACATTAACTCTGAGCGGTAACCTCGTTCCGCTGAGTCAGTCGGATGTATTTAAAGGCCGTTCATGGTAATAAAAGTAACGAGTGGCTCTCTACTCGTAACTAATTCACATAACTCCGTTGCAAATCGCACAAAAAGTGTACATTTGCAACGGAGTTTTTTTATGGATAGATTATGAGAGAATATATCATCGCAGATAACCAGGACATCACGAAAGCAGGAATGATGTTTTTGTTAAGCAAGCAGAAAGAAGTAAGCCTGTTGCTGGAAGCCGACAATAAAATAGAGTTGGTTCAGCTATTACGCATTCATCCGCAAGCGGTGGTTATTTTAGATTATACATTGTTCGATTTTTCCGGTGCGGATGAACTGATTATCCTTCAGGAACGATTCAAAGAGTCGGACTGGCTCTTGTTCTCTGACGAATTGAGTATCGGATTCCTGAGGCAGGTCTTGTTCAGCAGCCATGCGTTCGGAGTAGTATTGAAAGATAACTCCAAAGAAGAAATTATGTCGGCTCTGCAATGCGCATCACGCAAAGAACGCTTTATCTGCAATCACGTAAGCAATCTGCTGTTATCGGGAAGCGGAAATACAAACACTGCTTCATCCGTGCATACTTTCGTGCCGCAGGAAGACCGTCTGCTTACACCGACAGAAAAAATAATCCTGAAAGAAATAGCTTTGGGAAAAACGACCAAAGAGATAGCCGCAGAGAAGAATCTGAGCTTCCATACCATCAACAGTCACCGAAAGAATATATTCCGTAAACTGGGAGTGAACAATGTGCACGAGGCCATCAAATATGCCATGCGGGCAGGCATTGTTGACTTGGCGGAATATTATATTTGAAAAAACGAAAGAAAGATTTTCGGGCGAGGCATCATCCTATTTCACCACTCCCGAAACAAATTCTGGATTCGGCATCATAAATCACCCCGAACTGTCCCGGAGCAATTCCCTGTAATTTCTCGGAAGAGATAATCCGGTAACCGTCTGCATCCCGTATCAAACGGCCCTTGATAAACTCCGGTGTATGCCGGATCTTAAACGTAACGTCCTCCTCGCCTGTCGAATCTTTCCACGGATTACTTGTGATAAAGTTGAAGTCTTTCATCCTGAATTCGTATCCGTACTGTTTATCAGCATCGTACCCATGTGAGACGTAAATAATGTTATCCTGAATATCCTTTTTCACAACGAACCAGGGGCCTCCCCCCAATCCCAACCCCTTTCGCTGGCCAATGGTATGAAACCAATAGCCGCGATGGGTTCCAATCTTTTTACCTGTTTCGAGTTCGATCACCGCCCCTTCTTTTTCACCCAGAAAGCGACGGACGAAATCGTTATAATTTATCTTGCCTAAAAAACAAATCCCCTGGCTGTCTTTCCGGCGGGCACTGGGCAACCCGGCCTTCAAAGCTATCTCGCGAACTTCATGCTTCATCAGCCCTCCTATCGGAAACAGTAATTTTGAAACTTGCAGATAATCAATCTGAGCCAGAAAATCGGTCTGGTCTTTTATAGGATCTTTAGCTGTACCCAACCAAGTTTTCTCCCCCAGTTGCAAAGTCGTAGCATAATGTCCGGTTGCCGTAAGATCGAAATCTTTTCCGACCTGCTGTTCAAAACATCCAAACTTGATCAGTTTATTGCACATCACATCCGGATTCGGTGTCTGTCCCTTCCGTATCTTCTCGATGGCATAAGCAGCCACATTATCCCAATATTCCCGATGCAGGTCCACAACTTCCAGTTCCAAACCGTAACGCCGGGCTATGGCAGTAGATAACTCGATATCCTCTTCGGCAGAACAATCCATGTATTCCGCTCCGTCCATCCCTATTTTTATGTAAAAAAGTGTAGGTTTATATCCCTGCTCACAAAGCAAGTGTACCACAACCGAACTGTCTACTCCTCCTGATAATAATGCTGCTATATCCATTTTTTAAATTTTCTCTAATGCCTGACGCAAGTCATCAATAATATCTTCAATATGTTCCGTACCTATCGAAAGTCTTACCGTTCCGGGCTTAATTCCCTGCTCTGCCAACTCCTGTGCATTCAGTTGCGAGTGTGTGGTAGTGGCCGGATGAATCACTAACGACTTCACATCGGCCACATTGGCCAGCAAAGAGAATATCTGCAGACTATCGATAAATTTCTGCGCTTCCTCCGTTCCTCCTTTTACCTCAAAAGTGAAGATAGAACCTGCTCCATCAGGGAAATAACGCTGATAGATAGCATGATCCGGATGATCGGGCAGCGATGGATGATTAACAGCTGCTACCTTCGGATGGTTCACCAGAAAATCAATAACCTTCAAAGCATTGGCTACATGTCGTTCTACACGCAAAGACAAAGTCTCTAATCCCTGCAACAGAATAAAAGCATTGAACGGACTGATGGCAGCCCCCGTATCGCGCAACAGTACGGCACGTATACGGACAATATAGGCAGCTGCCCCGGCAGCATCTACAAACCGTACACCATGATAGCTTGCATCAGGTTCGGTCAGTTGAGGGAATTTACCGGAAGCGACCCAATCAAATTTACCGGAATCGACAATAACCCCTCCCAACGAACTGCCGTGTCCACCAATGAATTTAGTGGCAGAATGTATTACGATATCTGCTCCATGCTCAATGGGACGGATAAGGTAAGGCGTACCGAAAGTATTATCCACAATCAGCGGAATCCGATATTTATGGGCAATGGCGGCTACGGCATCCATATCGATAATATTGGAATTGGGGTTTCCCAGAGTTTCGATAAATATCGCCTTTGTATTTTCACGAATAGCCCGTTCGAAATTGAAAAGGTCGGACGGATCTACAAAAGTGGTTGTTACTCCATAAGTAGGCAGAGTATGTGCCAGCAAGTTGTATGTGCCCCCATAAATGGTCTTGGCAGCTACAATATGGTCACCGGAACGAGTGATATTCTCGATAGCATATGTCACGGCTGCGGCTCCGGAAGCAACGGCAAGACCGCCTACTCCACCCTCGAGAACCGCTATACGCTCTTCCAATACTCCCTGAGTGGAATTGGTAAGACGTCCATAAATATTCCCCGGGTCCTGCAATCCGAAACGTGCGGCAGCGTGGGCCGAATCCCGGAATACATAGGAAGTTGTCTGATAAATAGGTACGGCACGTGCATCGGTTGCCGGATCGGGAGTCTCTTGTCCAACATGAAGTTGTAAAGTCTCAAAATGTAATTTCTTCGTTTCCATTTGCTATCTATATTTAGAGTTTATTGTCAGTGTCCAATTTTTATATGTTGCAAAGATAGAAGAATCCGACCGGGGAAGAAATCGCACATTGAAGGCATTTTTATACCATAATCGTGGTAGATAAAGAGGTTATTAACTACATTTGCAGGCGAATAAAACATTATTGATATGAATAAACTTTTATACTGTTTCCTTTTATCATTTTCTGTCATGGCTGTTTCGGCATGTACCGATGATAAGGAAGAGCAGAATCTTCCCCCGGTTCCCGATTTCAACCAAATGACCCTGAAGGAAAATTTGCACAGTGACGGAGGCGATGTATACCGCACGGATACTTACGTATTCAATAACAATAAATTAACGACCCACACCACTGTACAGGAGTTCTACGGACAGAGCCTGACACACGAAGTGACTCTTTCCTACTCCGGCAACGAAGTGACGTTGACGGATGAAAACGGGAATACGGGTACCTATACTTTAGGAGATACGGGATATGCCACCGAATGCACTTATAAATTGTCCAGCCAGATCAGAAAGTATAAATTCACATATTCCAGCGAATATCTTACTCGGATCGACGAAGAAATAGACGGTACACCTTATTCTTCTGTGGAATTGGCATACGATAACGGAAATTTAAGCCATATCATAGCCAATGGCCAGCAAACCAATTATCAGGTAGGAAATACGAAGAACCTGTATCAGCTTCCCTGCCTACAGGTTTGTGATATTTACCCCCTGTCCCTCCACACCGACGCTATTTATGCCAGACTGTTGGGCACCCAGTCAAAGTATCTGATTATCGGAAACACTCCGGAAGGAAACGAGGAGGAATATACAAAATACACTTATGAACTGGATAAAGACGGCAAACCAACCGGAATCATAGCAAAGACTACCTCTACGGGTACTGTGATCGATATAAACGGTAATGCATACAATGAAACGAAAACAGATACGAGAACCATCAATATCAATATTGAATAAGAAGAACGGCTTTGCCTCTGCCCTCACGAAGTAGTGAAGTAATGCCCCATCCAAACCTACCCAGGCTTCATATACAGAGGGAAAAAAGTGACACTTATAATCCCAGAATACTCTTTGTCACCTGTTCCCTACTTCTTGGCAAAGAACTTACTGAAGAAGAGGATTTGATAATCAATGGAATTATTCCAGTATTTCCCGTTATGTTCACCGGGACGGGTAATAAAATCATGATTGATCTTGCGCCCCAACAACCGGTTATGAAAGTCTTTGTTTACATTCAGAAAAAAATCATCTTCACCACAATCAATAATCAAAGCGAGATCGCCATTCTGAATTTTATCGAGTTGATTGACTACCGTATGTTCATCCCACACCTTTTTATTGGAAGCCATTTCACCCAACTGTTTGTTCATACTCCAATTCTGCGGAAAAGGGCGGATATCGACACCTCCACTGGTGCTTCCTGCCGCTCCAAACACATCTTTATGACGGATGCCGAGCCACATAGCCCCATGTCCTCCCATACTGAGTCCGGCGATGGCACGCCCCTTACGGTCGGCAATCGTTTTATAATTCCGGTCAATATAACTCACTAACTCCGAAGAAACAAATGTTTCATACCGGTACGCCGGATTCTTGGGGCTATCCCAGTACCAACTGTCTTTCCCGTCGGGACATACAAAAATAATCCCTTTTTCATCTGCGATTTCCGGTAAGTTCGGTTTTATCTGAATCCAAGTCTTGGCATGGCCGCCATAACCATGCAACAAATAGAGCACAGGACACTCCACCGCCTGTTTTCCAGAAGCAACATCAGGAGTCACTACCACTACTTGAACCTCCTTATTCATAGAGGGGCTCTTCACCATCAGCGTATCCACTTTTGCAGCGCTAAGAGGTAAAGCGAGTAAGAGCAGACAAGCCAAAATAAAGTTTCTTCTTTTCATTTTTAATCTATGTTTTTTAGCGTTTACCTTTGTTAATCCCCCACTTCGGGAACAACAGGATTGAATTCCGCAACCGGTTTCTCAAAAGCTTTTCCACAGTGGCTGCAAATATATTCCCAATGATTATCTCCCGGCGGAACACCTGCCAGCATAGAAGCGATGGCAGCGCTGATGGCTTTCATCCGGTGCTCCTTTTTAAGAACAAACCTGATTTGATCCGAACCGCAGAAAGGACAAAACTTCTGTTCTTCAGGAATCATCTGATTCTGCTGTAACAATCGCACGGCCGCTTCGTAATCACAATCGGCCACCAAAACATCTACTCCGGAGATGTCACGGACATAACCTCGCAACAATGTCGACATATTTTCATTATGTAACAGAGAGTCGATGCCTTCGTTAGCAAGTGCTCCCTGAATGATATGAGCTTGAACGGCATCATTACAAGTAATCAGCTTTATGGTTTTCATAATTTATATTTAAAACTTCCCCACAAAAATAGCAGATAAAAACGAGAGGCAAAACCTTTTTTATATAACTTTGCACAGAATTCACAAAGTATATCGAAACCAGGCCAATGAAAAAAACTGTTTTCTTCCTGTTTCTTTTGGGCTTGCTCACGGCAGCCGGTGCGCAACCAACGCACAAAATCAAGGGGACTGTAATTGACAAAGCCAGCCGCCAACCACTGGAATTTATCAATGTACTAATCTTGGGGCTGGGACGTGGAGCGGTGACAGATGCTGAAGGGCACTTCAACATCCAGGAAGTCCCCCCCGGTATTTATCGCCTTCAGGCATCTGCGGTAGGATATAAAACGGTACTTACCCCCGAATATATTGTCTCCACTAAAGATCTTACCATCCAAATCGAAACGGAAGAGAACCTGACCGAACTGGAAGGAGTCACAGTCACCGCCTCCCCTTTCCGGCGTGATCTGGAAAGTCCTGTCGGACTACGTATCATCGGCCTGCAGGAAATCGAGAAAAGTCCGGGGGCCAACCGGGATATTTCACGCATCGTACAGTCATATCCGGGGGTTGCTTTCTCTCCGGCAGGATACAGGAACGACCTGATTGTCCGGGGTGGTTCTCCATCCGAAAACCGATTCTATCTGGACGGAGTGGAAATACCTAACATTAATCATTTCAGTACACAAGGGGCATCGGGTGGTCCCGTAGGAATCATCAATGCCGACTTGATCCGTGAAGTGAATTTCTATACCGGAGCCTTTCCTGCCGACAAAGGCAATTCACTCAGCTCGGTGCTTGACTTCAAATTGCGTGACGGCGACATGGAACGCAATTCACTCAAGGCGACACTGGGTGCCTCGGAGGTATCTTTAGCATCTAACGGACATCTTGGTAAAAAGACTTCCTATCTGGTTTCAGTACGGCAGTCTTACCTCCAATTCCTGTTCGATATGCTGGGCCTACCATTTCTGCCTACATTTACAGATGCGCAATTCAAATTGAAAACCCGTTTCAATACGACTAACGAACTGACTGTACTGGGGCTTGGCGGCATCGACAACATGAAACTGAACACGAAACTCGACGGAGAAAAAGCCGAATATATCCTCAGCTATTTACCTAAAATTCAGCAGGAAACCTTCACACTGGGAGCGGTATACCGTCATTATGCCGGAGCCCATGTACAATCTGTTGTTATAAGCCACAGTTATCTGAATAACCGCAACACCAAATATCTGAACAACGACGAAAGTAGTGCAGAAAACCTGTCATTGAAATTACGCTCGGTGGAACAGGAGACCAAGTTCCGGATAGAAAATGCCTCGACGTTCGGAAACTGGAAAGTAAATTTGGGAGCTAACCTGGACTATTCTCAATATACCAATACCACTTTCCAACGGGTTTATATCGATGGAGGCAAGACCTTCGATTATCATACCTATTTGGGATTTTGGCGCTGGGGATTATTCGGAACCATTAGTTATGCTACACCCGACGAACGGTTTACCACCTCACTCGGAGTACGGACTGATGCCAACAACTTCTCTTCCGGCATGAAGGGAATGTCCGATCAGTTGTCTCCCCGCCTGTCACTCTCCTACCGGCTGACGGATGGAGTCTACTTGAGCGGGAATGCAGGACTGTATTATCAGTTGCCTCCTTATACCGGATTGGGATTCAAGGATAACAATGGCAAACTGGTCAACAAATACCTCCGTTACATGAGAGTCAGTCAGGAAAGCATAGGGCTGAGTTGGCGTCCACGCAATACCTTCGAGTTATCTATTGAAGGTTTCTATAAAAAATATGATAAAATACCATTCTCTATTGTCGACGGGATACCTCTGGCCTGTAAAGGAAACGATTACGGAGTGATCGGGAATGAAGCATTAAGTTCTACCTCACAAGGAAGGGCATATGGAGCAGAAATACTGATGAAATGGCTAATAGCCAAAAAGCTGAATCTGTCCTCTTCGTTCACGTTATTCAAAAGTGAATACCGCAACAACAAAGAATCCGAATACATAGCTTCCGCCTGGGACAACCGATACATATTCAATATGAGTGGAACCTATAACTTTCCTCACAACTGGAGTCTGGGAATGAAGGTCAGTTGCATCGGCGGAGCACCCTACACACCTTACGATATTGACAAATCCTCTCTGGTGACGGCATGGAATGCCCAAGGACGGCCCTATTATGATTACGGCCAATATAATACGGGACGCTTGCCGGCCTTTGGGCAACTGGATGTCCGCGTTGACAAAACATTCTATTTGAAACGCTGTATGCTCGGTTTTTACATTGACCTGCAAAATGTGACAAACAGCAAGTTCCGCCAGCCAGACATATTGATGAGTACTGGAGTCATCGAAAATCCGTCGGCTCCGATAGCCGAACAACGCTATAAGATGAAATACATCTCTCAAAAAAGCGGAACTTTAATGCCTACATTAGGAATCACATTTGAATATTAAACACATAGACAACTATATTATTAATTACAAAAACTTACTAAAATGAAAAAGAGAATTGTTTTTATCGCAGCACTGTTATGTGGAATGTGCTTCACGACTGCCTCGGCACAATTTAAAATCGGCGGTAAAAAAATCAATGTAGGCAAAGTGGTACAGGCAGGAAGTGACGCAGCTAAAGTAATCACGCTGTCGGATGCCGACATTGCAGCTATGAGCAAAGAATATATGCAATGGATGGATACCCACAATCCGCTGACAGCTGCTGACAGTGAGTATGGCAAACGACTGGAGAAGCTGACCGGACACATCAAAGAAGTGGACGGACTGAAAGTAAATTTCGGTGTATACGAGGTTGTGGATGTGAACGCTTTTGCGTGTGGTGACGGCAGTGTACGCATTTGTGCCGGTCTGATGGACATTATGACAGACGATGAAGTAATGGCTGTAGTAGGACACGAAATCGGACACGTGATTCATACAGACTCAAAAGATGCAATGAAGAATGCTTATCTCCGTTCGGCCGTAAAAAATGCCGCAGGAGCTGCCAGCTCGACTGTAGCTAAACTGTCAGATTCTGAACTGGGTGCCATGGCGGAAGCATTGGCCGGTGCGCAATACTCTCAGAAACAGGAAACAGAAGCGGACGACTATGGTTTTGAATTTAGCATCAAACATAATATCGATCCATACGCAATGTACAATGCATTGAACAAATTATTGGAATTATCGGCCGAAGCCCCGAAAGAATCCAAATTCCAGAAAATGTTCTCTTCACATCCGGATACAGCCAAACGCGTAGCCCGCGCTAAAGAAAAAGCTGACGAATACACCAAGAATAAATAAACCCGGATACAACATTTTCTGATCCTATATAAGGCCGGCCCCGACATCCGGAGGGTCGGCCTCAACTTTTTTTGAAAAAATTCATTAATAATTTCGATAGATTTTGCATGAGTCCGTACTTTAGTGTAATTTGCGGTCATGAAACTATTCACATCTATATGGAATTCTTAATCATTATTCTTTTACTCGTACTGAATGGTATTTTTGCCATGTACGAGATCGCCTTAGTATCTTCAAGTAAAGCACGCCTTGAAACCCTGGTAAGCAAAGGAAATAAATCTGCACGGGGAGTACTGAAACAATTGGAAGAACCCGAAAAATTTCTTTCTACCATCCAGATTGGTATTACGCTGATCGGTATCATATCGGGTGCTTATGGTGGAGTGGCCATTGCCGACGATGTAGTTCCCCTTTTCGCTATGATTCCGGGAGCCGAACCTTATGCAAAAGACCTCGCTATGATTACCACAGTAGTCATCATTACTTATTTGTCGCTGATCATCGGAGAGCTGGTTCCCAAATCCATTGCTCTTAGTAATCCGGAACGCTATGCAACCCTGTTAAGCCCCGTCATGATTCTGCTGACTAAAATTTCTTATCCTTTCGTATGGTTACTCAGCATCTCTACCCGCCTGCTTAATAAGCTGATTGGGCTGAAAAGTGAAGAGCGGCTGATGACCCAAGAAGAATTGAAAATGATTCTGCATCAAAGTTCGGAACAGGGAGTCATCGACAAAGAAGAAACCGAAATGTTGCGCGATGTATTCCGGTTTTCGGATAAACGTGCCAACGAACTGATGACCCATCGTCGCGACCTGATCGTTCTGCATACGACAGACAGCAAAGAAAAAGTCCTTCAGACCATCGAAGATAAACACTTCAGCAAATACCTGCTGATCGATGATAATACAGAAGAGATAGCAGGTGTCGTTTCTGTAAAAGATATTATCTTAATGGTAGGCACCAAACAGGAGTTTGATCTGAAAGAAATCACCCGTCCGGCACTATTTATACCGGAAAGTTTGTACGCAAAAAAAGTTTTAGAGCTATTTAAGAAGAACAAAAATAAGTTCGGAGTTGTTGTTAACGAGTATGGCAGCACGGAGGGCATTATTACCCTGCACGACCTGACCGAAAGTATCTTTGGAGACATTCTGGAAGAGGACGATACTGAAGAAGAGGAAATCGTTCGCAGACAGGACGGCTCTTTGTTGGTAGAAGCTTCGATGAACATCGGGGACTTTATGGAAGAGATGGGAATTCTCTCTTATGATGACATCGAGTCGGAAGACTTTACCACATTGGGCGGACTGGCGATGTTCCTGATAGGACGCATTCCAAAAGCCGGAGATATATTCATTTATAAAAACCTGCAGTTCGAAGTAGTGGACATGGACCGCGGGAGGGTCGATAAGCTGCTTGTCATAAAGAAAGAAGAAGAAGAGTAGGAATAGCACTCACTTTTTATATTAATTTAAAGCACTTAACAATGAAAAAAGTAATTATGTTGGCAGCCGTTGTTGCTGCATTGGTATCCTGCCAATCAAAAGGAACAAAAGCTGAAGAAGCAGCCGCAGACAGTTTGGCAGTGGTTATGGAACCCACTATGGAAGAAACTCAGGTTTATGAAGGTGTACTTCCCGCTGCTGACGGTCCGGGTATCCGTTACGTGTTAACCTTGAACACACTGGCGAATGCGGCCGATACAACGTATACACTGGACGTCACTTATCTGGATGCCGAAGGCAAAGGTAAAGACAAAACCTTCACTTCTAAAGGAAAACCGGTGACAGTGGAGAAAACCGTAAAGAATAAAAAGAAAACGGCTCTTAAACTGAATCCGAGTGACGGAAGCGAACCTGTTTATTTCGTAATCGCCAATGATACCACCCTTACCCTGGCTGACGACAGCCTGGAAGTATCTGCCAGCGACCTGAATTACAACATCATTCGTGTAAAATAACACAGAAGTAGTTTAAACCCAAAACAAAAGCCACGCTATGTAATGTTAGCGTGGCTTTTCTCTTTAATTATAGAAGTTACTATTTAGCCAGCTTCTCAAAATACGGCAAGCGCTCCAGCGGAACATCTATTGTTATTGTTTTCGGACCTTTAAATACCTTCCCTCGATCATCTCTCCATTTACCTTTGGGCAGCATCACCGTACGGCTTGTCCCGGAAGTCAGCATCGGAGCAACCAGGTATTTGTCACCCAACATAAACTGGTCTTTACAATCGATAAATCCTTGATGGGGATACTGGTATTCCATGTGCCGAACAATAGGTTCACCCGTTTCGGAAGCATGCTTTGCCAATCCCAGAATATAATCTCCCATTTGTTGATGCAAATGGGCATACTTAGCACAAATCGCTACATTTTCTTTACTCAGGATGCGCCAGGGAGCCACGGAGAATTGCATCATCGGCATCAGGGCGTGTACCTGACAGGAGCGTACAATCAACTCTTCATCAAACTTCTTCACATTCAGAAAAGCACCAAACTGGCCTCCGCCTACCATGTCCGGACAAGTATAATAATGTCCCAATAATCCCGCAGCAGTCATATCGGGAATTAGCAACTGAGTCGCACGCCAGGAATAATCCTTATCGCCCAGCCTCTGTACCAATGCCTGACCACCCAACTTCCAGGCAGCACGCAATTCATTGTAGGGAAAGCTCAAACCTATCTCGGCCCATTTCTCCATAAAAGTATTCACATCGGCCTCTTTATCATGAAAAGCATATTCTCCTGTCATATAAGCAACGTCTCCACCATCAAATTTAAATCCGTCGATACCATATTTCTCCTGATTGGCTTTTAACTGTTGCTTCAGATGATTCATAGCCTCCGGATTCGTGGTGTCATAACAGGCACTGTAACCATTCCACCAATGGATGATGGCTGTACGTCCATTCTTATCTTTCAATAAATATCCCTTTGCTTCCAGTTCACGGAATTCAGGACTGTCCGGCGATACATAAGGAGCAACCCATAGCATTACTTTGAATCCCATCTTGTGCAGTTCGTCGGTCATTCCTTTCGGGTCAGGAAATCTTTCGGATTTGAAGTCAAAGTTACCATAATATCTCTGCCAGTTATCATCTACCATGAATACGCCTTGGGGAAATCCGTTTTCTACGGCTTTATGGGCATAATTCATAATGTCCTCCTGATTCTGATCATACATCAGTTCAATCCATGTATTATACTGTGGAAGAGAAAAGAAAGCAGGTTCCGGTATCTGTCCCGAAGGTGGAAAGTGTTTCGCCGAGGCTGCCAGTAAAGCTTCTTTCAGTGTATTCCCCGCTTTCACCGGTTCTATCTTTTCCGAATCCGAATAGATAATCAATTGTCCGTCTTTCACCTCAAAACAGAAAGGTTTCTCGGCCCATATATATCGGCCTTCGGAAGAAAGCATGAACGGAACTACCTGATTGTTCATATTATTACGTGACATATCCTGCATCCGCAAATGATCACCAAACGGCATCTGGTTACCTAAAGCTACGAATCCTCCCCACCATCTTTCATTTTTCAAGGGTTCGATCACTGTTTTCATTTTTTCCTGTGCCACTGCGCCGAGCAGTAGTCCGAATGTTACGAGTAATAGTAAAGTCGCTTTTCGTTTCATGATAGTTAGATTAATATTAAAAAAATTCTCAAGTGGCAAAAATAGATAAAAAGGTAGAATTAATGGTTTACCGACAAAGAATTATTTTTCCGGTTTATCTCTGCACGGATAGGCCCCAAATCAATTCTTTCATAGCCAGTACTCAAAAAAAGAATGTTATTCCATTCTTTTATTCTATTTTTTCCTATCTTTATCAGACAGTTACAAACATAATCTTAAAAAAGATGGAACAAACATTTAAAGCAAGAAATCCCAAGATAGGGCTTTGGTTGTTCGCTATAGGTATAGTAGCTTGCATTGTTATCAGTTTCATAACAATTCAGGCAATATGGATAGGCGCTGCATGCTTAGGTCCGAGTGCGACAATCTACTTTTCGCAAGCAACCTGTAGATACATCGTCAAAGAAAACGGAATGCTGCAAATTGTGAACGGCTTCCATCAAAAACGCTCTTTCAATCATATCACCAGTATCACATATACTCCCCATGCCTTGGGTATACAGAAAATAAAAATCATACATGCCACCGGATTTGTCATGGTAGACCCGGAGTCACCTCAGGAACTGATAAAAGCCTTGCAAGAGGTAAATCCCGGCATGACAGTAAGGAACTTTACCTGAAACAAGGTATAGCAGAAAATAAGAATAACCGTTTAACCAAGCTATAATAAGATGAAAACAACAAAAAAATGGACGGGATACTTATTCCTATGCCTGTTTTGTCTTCATGTATCTGCACAAAACAAAGACAGCCTTATCCAAAGGTTGAGCCAATACGCCTGTCTGATAGAAGATTTCTCAAAACATATTCCACAGGAGAAAGTTTACCTGCAATTCGATAATACCAGCTATTATCAAGGTGATGATATCTGGTTTAAATGTTTTCTGGTCACCTCCGATCTATACCCGGCCACAAACCTGAGTAAAACTTTATATGTCGAGTTATTGAATCCCGGAGGTGAAATAATCGACAAACGGATATTAAAAATAGAGAACGGTCAATGTCACGGAGATTTCACTTTAAACCAAATACCTTTTTATTCGGGCTTTTACGAGGTTCGTGCCTATACGAAATACATGCTTAACTTTGGGGAAGATATTATTTTTTCAAGACTTCTGCCGGTCTTCGACAAGCCCCAAACAGAAGGAAACTTCGCTGAAAAAGAGATGCGGAAATATTCAACAGGAAACTACCCGATGAAGCGCCCCAAACCGACAAAAGGCAAAAAAGTAAATTTAAAGTTCTTCCCCGAAAGTGGAAACCTGATTCAGGGAATAGAATCACAAATCGCTTTCGAAGCGACAGATGCCTATGGCAACCCCATAACATTGAGTGGTACTGTTATCAACGACGAAAAACAGGAAACAGCCCATTTCACCGCAATCCATGACGGACGGGGAGTTTTCAATTACACACCTACAGGTGATAAACAAAAAGCAGTCGTTGAATTCAATGGTAAAAAACACCAGTTTAATATGCCGGAAGCCCTGCCAGCAGGGTATGCGCTACATGTTGATAATCTATCATACACAGACAGTGTGGAAATTGCTTTGCAAAAGAATCCCAATACTCCCGCCACTCTATTGGGATTAGCAGTTATCAGCGGAGGAAAGCTTCACAAGTTTTGTCTGATCGACGTTGAAGGAAATGAAATCATTCGCTTCAAAATAGATAAAAGCAGATTAACACCCGGAGTCTCCCGTATCGCGTTATTCAATGGTGGCGGAGAAGTCCTGTCCGACCGTTTGATATTCATTCACCCTCAAAAACGATTATCTATAAAAGCACGGACAGACAAAGAAGCATACAATCCCTATGAATTAGTAAATCTGGAATTTACCTTAACCGGAGTTGAAATGCAACCGGTACAAAACACATTTGCTTTATCCGTAAGAGATGGCATGAATGAAGTGGAATCAGGACGCAATATACTAACCGACCTCCTATTAATGTCCGAGATAAAAGGGTATCTTCGCAATCCCGGCTATTATTTTGAAGCGGAAGACGACACACACCGCATGGCAATCGATCTGTTATTGAGGATACAGGGTTGGCACCGCTACTCTTGGAAGCAAATGACCGGAATTGAATCTCTCAACCTCAAATATGGTCCCGAAAGAGGTATCGAAACACGGGGACAGGTTGTTTCTTTCGTCCGGCAGCTTCCAAAACCCAACGTAGAAGTATCCTGCTTTTTGAAAAAACGGGGAGAAAATGAAGAAAACAGCAGCTTCATAGAAGCTATTATTACCGATAGTTTAGGACGTTTTTCACTGATATCGGATATCTATGGGAAATGGGACTTGATATTGGCAGTGACAGTCAACAGAAAAAAGAAAGATTATCGTATTCTATTAGACAGATTGTTCAGCCCTTCCCCCGCAAAATATCATTATGCCGATATGCAGGTGAACATCGCCAATACGAAAAAAGAAGAAGATACTATTCCGGATAAAGAAACAAATGTCTTGACAGAAGACGACATCGAAACCTTCTTTGCCGCCTATACAGATTCACTGGCTAAAGCAGGCAACCACGAAAAGAACTATCGCTTGAAAGAGGTGACCATCAAAGCTAAAAAAAGAAGTAAAGAAAAAGAGATTTACGACAGTCGTTCAAAATCAATAGCTTATTATGACGTCCATTCTGAACTGGACGACATAAAGGACAGCGGAAAATTCATCGGTGACGACATACACGAACTGATGCTGAATATGAATAAGAATTTCAGCCCTGTCCCACAAAGGAATTATCTATATTACAAAAGTAAAATGCCGCTCTTCGTTATCAATTATGAATGTACCCGACATACTGAGATGGACTATAATAAATACAAATATATAAGGCTTGAAGCCATCAAATCGATTTATATTACTGAAAACCTTTCTACTATTTGCCGGTATGCAGACCCACGGCTTTCGCCGTTCGATGTATCCGACTTATATGGTTGCGCCGTATTGATTGAAACCTATCCGGAAGGCAAAATACCGACAGAGGCAGGCAAAGGTGTCAGAAAAACATGGCTTGACGGATATAGTCCAGTCAAAGAGTTCTATCAGCCGAATTACTCTGTACTTCCTCCCGTTCCCGATTATCGCCGTACTCTTTACTGGAATCCCTCAGTTAGTACGGACAAGGACGGTAAAGCCCACATCCGCTTCTACAATAATAGCAGATGCCGGAAACTAAACATAAATGCAGAAACCATCACGACGGATGGGCTAATCGGAATATACGAGAATTGATTTTCTTATATACACTGAAATCTGTCTTGTATAAGATGGAAAAATTAAATTTATTCTTTGGTCCATCTCTGTATGCAGGATAATGGAGAGCAGGGGTTTCAGACTTTAAGTTTATATGCAGGACATAAATGAAGGGGTTGCAAAAAAAGATTTTCGCAACCCCTTCATTTATGATACAGTGATGTTATTTTTATTTCTTTGCCAGAAATTTCTTAGTCAACCATCTTCTGACCGGTTCATCATAGAACTTCAGGCAGAGATAAGCCAGTAAGATGTTTCCGAAGAATACAACCAATGCCATCGGCCACGCCTGTGAAAAGCTGAGTTCTTTACTCCATACCCACGCATAAAACAGATACATGAAAGGGTAGTGTACTATATACAACGGATAAGATATGTTTCCTAAGAATTCACAGATTTTAGATGACTTTTTATCTGTTGTTTTCCCCGAAGCACCCAGATAGACAAGTAACGGAAAAATAATGATGGCACATACAGAATCATAAATACCATTCATCCACGGAAATTCACTACCACCGATATAAGGCATGGAAAGCAAAACAATAATTGCCAGACTGCATATCCAAAATGCGCCTCTAACCTGAAGCGGTTTAAAAACACGCGTCATCAACAATCCGATAGAGAATGAAAACAATAAACGCAGGAAACCTCCGATCAGATTATAATCTGCCATTGACCATCCCACACCCAAGTGGCCATAACCGGAAAAATTGAATATGGCAAATGAAGCCAGTCCGATTCCGGCCAATACAACGAGCACCGTGAGAGCCTTCGTAGACAACTTGCGAATAAACAATGCATATAGTATGTTTCCGATATACTCAAAAAACAAAGACCAACTGGGACCATTCAAAGGGTACATCTCACCGTTTCCACGGACTTCAGGACCTGCCCCCGGCGCAACAGGAATCAAAAATATCCCCATAAGCATAGCCAGCATTACCATCGAAATGGAAACCTGTGAACCATCCCACTTCTCACAACCCTGTATGCAAAACGTAATGCTACCCAAAACAGCTCCCAGAACCACCATCGGATGCAAACGAATTAATCTGCGTTTGAAAAAGTCTTTTGTTTTCATTGTTTTCCAACGGTCATCATAAGCATAGCCGATAACAAACCCCGATAAGATAAAGAAGAAATCGACAGCCAGATACCCGTGATTAAATCGCTGGTCTATGGGACTTGTTGCAAAACCTTCGAATATATGGTACCATATTACCATGAGAGCAGCGACCCCTCTCAATCCGTCAAGAAGTTCATAATGAGGTTTTGTGTCTAAAAATGCAGTAGTAGTTCCTTTTTGCATGATAATTTACAAATTTGTTTTTTTGTTAACGGTTACATAATAATGCGGCAAAGTTACGCAACTTGAAAAACATAAAATTTGTTCTATGGCAAAATATTATCGTATAAAAATTATTTTTGGGCCCTGAGACGACTAAGTGTAGAAAGCTTGATCCCCAGATATGATGCGATATATCCCAAATTAGCCCGCTGGCACACTTGAGGAAACTGCTGCTTAAACTCTTCGTACCGTTCTTTGGCCGGCAATGCAAGCCGTTCCTTATGTGAACGCTGCAAACGTCTATATTCATTTTGATGGATAATCCGTCCCCAGTTAGCCAGTTCGATATTGGTTTGAAAAAGCCTGTTCAAGTCAGCCAGTGATATTTTGTATGCAACAACGTCTTCAAGTGTTTCTACAAATTCTTCACTCAACTTATTATAATATAATTCATCCATGCTAAAGACAATTCCCCCTTCACAAGAAAAAGAAGTAGTTATTTCTTCTCCGTTCACAAGCCAGAAAGAACGGGTCATCCCTTTTTCTATAAAATAAGCGAACTTGCAAAATGTATTTTCCTTTATCAACAAATGTTTTTTGGGAAAACGGCATAAGGTCACACTCTCTTTCAACACTTGTATTGTATCGTCAGAAAGCAGGCACACAGAATTTATCTTATCTATAACATTCGTCATAAAGCTTCGGATAATTGAAGATCTATAAAAGTTATTCAGACTAAGCCTTAAAATAGAAACACATAACTTTACAATCTGGACGTAAAGTCGGTGTTTATTCCGTAGAACATTGATTATCAATATTTTCTTATGGAGAGACAGGGTACTGAATCCATCTACTTAGTCGCCTTAATTCAACTCTTTATCAATACATCAATGCCTTAGGAGGTACAATTTAGATTTCAAAAAAGACGTTTATCTATCGTTCTTTGGCTGTTCGCTGTCTGTCTAAAACTTCATTTCAAAGATACAAACCTTTTCTGAATTATGCAAATGGCTAAATATAAATGTTTCAGCTTAGGTGTAAGGTGCAAGCTATATAAATATATACTTGCACCTTACATCCAAATCTTATCTATTTTTTTTTAACATATGCAAGTTTTATTAAAAAAATATTTGTACATACAAAAGTACTTTCATAAAACTTAAAAAAATGGATGAAGTTATAAAATTAGGCTATTTAGCAGGTGCAACAAGATTTAGAAGAATAAGCGACAAGTTGTACATAGATGGAAACAAACTATACAGTGATGAAAAAGTACTGTTTAAAGCAATCTGTTTTTCAGCATATTATGCATTATCTGTATCCAAAAAGCCATTGACTGTTTTAGATTTAGCTAATATTATTGCTTTTCTCACATAACAGTTAAAAACATAATAAGAGAAATGGAAAATGAGAATTTAGTTCAAATCAAGCAAAATATTAAGAACAAAAGGTCTAAAATAATTCATTTATCAGAAAAGGGAATTTTAGAACTTTCAAAGATAGCTACACTGTCCTTGACTGTGATGTCGGTCGGTTCGTTCACCCATTTCAATTACTTTGAATTGCAAATCCGTCCAAGTACCTCTTTTATCTGTCTGCACGAAATCGGCAATCGCCTTTTCATATTTACTCTGCTCTCCACAACTTGTTAGCAGCAATAGAGCCGCTGCCGTCACTAATAAATTTCTATTCATCTCATATTCGTTTTATTTTCAATCATTTGCAAAAGTAGTTAAAAACCGTAAGAGTATTGCTATTTCCGCTTCCTTTTCTTCTCGTCATCCTGCTGCATCCGCTTGTTCAACCTTTCCCGTATCTTATCCAGAAAGTTTCGTCCAGCGGACGCTGGCTTTCCACATTGAGTATCTTGTGAAAATAAGATCAGCCGTCCCAGCAACATCGGTTTTTGATACTTGAAAAAAGAGATTTCTTCGGTTTCATCACTGAAAGGCATTGATTCTACAAGCACTTTCATTTCACTCAATTTTTCTTTCAGGAAGACAATAATAGTCTTACAATCTAATGATATGCTTTCCGTTCAGGTCAATGCCGGATACCCGTTTGTCCACTTCCTGCATCATTTCTTCATACGTTTCTTGCATACAAATTCTATTTCTGGTTTTGGGTGCAAAGATACAGGTATTGTCAGGATAGTCTATCACAGATAGTTGGCATATTATCATATAAATTAATCATCGGAAAAATTATACCGAAAGTTATTGCTTTGATTTTCTCAAATTGCCGGGCGTATCACCCAAATACTGTTTACAAAAACTGTTGAAATGCTGCGGGGATGAAAATTTATGAACCTGCAGCGTAACATCACTTAACGCCATGCCACTGTATTCACTTCCACGGGGAACGAACATCACCTCTCCCGCACACAGGATTTCATCGTGGAAGAATGTACTGGTAATCCGTGCATGCCCTTTCATGCAGAATATCAAGTAAATGATATTCGTATCGTCGCTATGCACCGTTGTCCCGGCAGGAAAGCTTTTCACATCAAAATGGCAATCTATTGGATTTTCATCACAAAACGCCGGCTTATGATTTTTTCGTATCATAATTTATTACGCTATTTTTCTTTGGGAAATACTTTTTCTCCTACGGTAACAGTTCTGAAGCTATGTAGTAATAGCTTTGTCCTTCCATCGTTATTTTTTCTTCTCCGTATTTCTTAGCCATATTTTCTTTCCTCTCTTTAAAATATTGAATAAGTTCGTCCAACTCTTTGTCGGTTAACTGTTTTTTCTTTTTGAGATCCTTCACCGTTATGTCATCAAGCACAGGGCTGTTAGCCGGAACTCCAAATATCTGACTGTGTGCATAAGAAAGAGAATATCGCCTGATTTCCTTTCGCTTATTTTTGCAGATCCGGCAGTTGCGCAGTTCTGACATATAAAAGCGATAAAGGTGGCGGCGTATTTTTCCGGTAGATACATACACCGTATCTACTTTGCTTTCGGGATTTGCGGGTGATGCGCCGAGAGTTTCCACCTTATCGGGGCGTACCCTTTCCCTTAAATAGCGGCACAACTGTTTAACTTTACCTTTCTTTGGCTTATTCATGTCCTTCACATCCACTTCTATTGCACAGAGTGTTTCCAAGCGTTCTATTGTCTGTTTCAGTTCCGGGTCGGAGAGTAGCAGGTAATAGCGCATCAAACTGTCCGGAACGGTAATTCTTCCTGTTTTCCTATACCATACCGGAGCAACATCACCAAATATTTTTTTAAACTCCTTATCCGGTTTTACCCCTTGAGGCAGATGATAGGTTGCAATCAGAAGACTGTCTAAACGGTCTTTACCATTGCCAACCGTGGCAAATGCACGGTCTATGCTTTCAGAGAGCAGTTGGTGATCCGCTTTTATCTGCGTTACGATGGAATCCACCGCTCCGGCAAACAATTCCATTGGCAGGGTTTCACCTTTCTCCGGAAACAGGAAACCGCCTTGTGTCATGCTGGCATAGGGATAGTCGAGCATGAGAAAATTCGGGCCTGCTTCCCGCAACAGGTTGCTGCGGCAAAACTGGTCGGCATACAGAATCATATTCCGCTTGTTTTTAGTGCGGTACTCGGCGTAATGTTCAATCATGTTTGAAAGTTGAAGCACATAGTTATTGTACTTATCGTCGTTCGAGGCGTACAGTTGCCAACCGAGCAGGCGGCAGTTCTTTTCATTCAGGGTTTTCACAATGGAAGAGGGAGCATTCTCTTGCTGTTCTCCCGTTTCACCGACTGATATAATCAGATTAACCGCTTCAGGTGTATTGCCGATAAGTTCCAATGCACTTCTCATTGCCTTCCATGCAGGCAAAGGAGTACTTTCTGTGTCAGCTACATGTGATGCCATTTTTACCAATCGGTCTATAAGTATCTCGTAGTCAGCAGTCAGGGGAATTGTCTCCATGCCCCGGCGAGTAGCTACCGCCGCTCCGAATTGATAGGAGAACGATTCACCGGAACCGGCAAAAAACGGTCCCAGATTCTGTATGGCATTCAACAGCATCGGGTATTGTTCCGGTAGCCGGGAAGACTGTTCCATTGCGAACAGGATATTTATTCGCTTCAATTCTTGCTTGATTTGATTTCCACGGGTATAAGAGATTCTCTTTCCGTTGATGTTGAACACGTGGTTGTCCTTCTTGTCAATAACCGGTTCTAATGTTCCGCTGACGAACGAGCAGGTGGAATCGGTATGGTAAGGATATATCATAGGAGCATATTTCAGCGTCTTTTGCAAAGCCGGCACTCTGGAAAACGCCGTTCCTGTGAACACCTGATGTCCGATTTCTTGCAGCATGACGGCGGGAATCCATCCGATAACCTGCTCACCGATTTTATCGGCAGAGAGAGAAGGAGTTTTCGATACCAATACACTGCGTCTGTCAACAGAATACTTGAGCGCGTATATAATAGCGTGGATACCCACCACGCCGGTTTGATTCTGTAGTTCCGGATCGCCGAACACTTTCAATGAATCGGCGGTTGTAAAATAAGTTGCGGATTGCATGATTGCCGTGGTGTCGGTAATCGCAGTCAACAATTTGTCATGCAGTCCCGACTGTACATCGGTAATGGAAGAAGGTGAAAGTATCAGTCGGGAGCGGTGCATCCAGCCCACATATTCCGCCTTTTTGCGTTGGGTCATACGGTTGTGCTTGATATTTGTGGGGTTATATTTAATCAACCGCAAATAATCTCCTTTGGTCTTGATAACTAAGAACGTATCCAGTAATCCTACCTCGGCAGACTTTACCCTGCCTCCCGGATTGACATAGGCGGCATTCTCCACCCTGTCCGAATAGACAATCCACGGTTTGCGGTGGGCAGCGCTTCTGGGTGCCTTTATCCCCTCTATGGAATAATTTTCAGAATATTCACGAGGGAGCTTCCTCAGTTGAGTGAAGCGGTGTACGGGAGCACAAGCCGATAAAACGACGATAGAAATCAATAGGACAAATAACTTTCTCATTTCATTTCTTTTTTTCGATTTGCATAACCGTTATTTGGGTGATATATCCGCTCTCTTCATCCTCCGTCTCTACGATGACATTCTGGATAATCGTTTCTTTTCTGCCGATATGGTGCAGTCCTTGGCAATAAGAATAAAAGTCGTTATATTTATTGTTGTTGATAATAACCAGCGTGTTCGGGTTATTATTAAAATACTTGTCCACTACATAGTTGTAGTTTACATTAAAGGGTTTACCGTCTGCAATGTTCTGCAACTTCTCTTTGATGTCTAAACCGATGAGCACCATTACATCGGTAGAATCATTCTCCGAATAGTAGGGCAGAATGTTTATCCGGTGTCTGATGGGATACCGGGTATTCTCCGTATTAAGCAATACTTCGTACTCTCCGGGTTCGGTATAAGCATAAAGAGCCGTTTTTTCACGGGAATCAATCATCCCCGTCTCTCCGAACTCCCAGCGCCATTGTTCGTCGTGTCCTTCGCCACGGAAGATGATATTTTCTCCCTGAATAGCTTCCTTGGGAGCTATGATATGAACCAGATGCAGGTCTTCCGTATTGGTCTTCTCTTTTACCCTCACATCAAAGTAGCGTTCCAGATTTCCGTTGACGGTCAGTCGTATTTTGTACACCCCTTTTTGCTTGAACCGATGGTGTCCGCTGCGTTGTGTGGATGTCTCGTTGTTTCCGAACTCCCAGTACCAGATTCTCGCTCCCGACGTGGAATCGGAAAAAAATATTTCTTCCCCCACGACAGGGTCAGACGGAGTTACAGTAGCCTGAATCGGCTGCTTCTGCGAGCAAGCTCTCATTACCAGCAGAAAAACCATAATAAGTATGATAACGGAGATAAAGATATAGAGAACCTTCGTATTTAGGAATTTATTCATCATGGCTTGCCTCCTTTATTTTTAAGTTCGCCTTCTTTCTTCTGGAGTCCGACTTCGCACTCCTCCAGATTCTTCTTGAACTTTATTATGTTATCCTGCTTGCTCCATAGTTCTTTCTTGTCGGCAAACCACATTTCATATACCGAAGCGAGATGCCAGAACATCTTATTGCGCTTGTCAAAACTGTTTCTTTCCCATTGTTTGGCAAGGTCGTTTATCAGGAACTTGATATCATTTTCCTCATAAGAGGCATTGACGCCCGGCTCAAACTGTTCAATACGCGAAAATAAGGTATCTGCGCTCACAATCTGTATAGATTGTATATTTTGAAATTCCTTTTGCCGCTCCATCTTTTTAATGACCATTATTTTATTGGAGAAGATGTGGCGTGTCCCTGCATACTTGAAAAGAATAAATCCACAGGCTCCTGTGATAACAATAAACAGGGTAAGCACATATACAAATCCGATAAAGCGTTCACGCTCGCTAACGGTTTTGCCGCTTTTATTTTTGGGGGTTATGCTCATATCTTTCCTATTTTACTTTTCTACACTAATGTTTCCCAATGTCAGCTTTCGGGTAGCCTGTTTATTGTCCTGAATGCACCGCATCAGGTCTTTTCTCACAAGGCTTTCTTCAATAACCGCTTTACGTATGGCTTCTTTGGTGTCCAGAAACACGTTGATTTGCGAAGCCAGTTTTTTGTACAGAAGTACATCCTTACTATCCATTATTTGCAGTTCCTCGATAAGTTCCATCTTGCGTGTACTGATAACTTTTTGGAGCACCACCTGATTCAGCCGGTCGTTACTGCCCATCAGCACCAGGTAGTTATACAGCGAATCCACCTTATCCACCAGGGCAATCTGTCTGGCGTAAATCTTATCGTATTCTTGCGTTTTGGATTCCATCAGTTTATATTCGCTTCCATTCGTATGGATAAAGCCTGTGAGCAGTGCCATGCTCAAAGCCGTACTGATTAACAGTCCGCCGGCAAACTCCAAATATCCACGGATGATTTTCTCACTGTTCTTTGCTTTCATAATTCTTATAAATAAGTGTTTATCCCGAGGTAACACGGACTGGCGTCACCCGTCGGTTTTAAATAAGTCTTGCGTTCGTCAGGACTAACGCTGACCGTCACATCGAACTCCTGCCACGCACCAAGAAAAATATCCGCCAGCATTTCAAGAGCTTTGCGGGAGCGGTTGCCGGGCAGGAACCTTTCGACTTCCCGAGTTGGCAGGTCGCCTATGTGTATATGCAAATCAGCCTCAGCACTATTAAGCACCCCCACATTCACACTGTTTGCTCCCAGTCTCATGTTCCCCAGCCGGTTCGGTTTTTGTGCCCTTATTGTCCGTTGCACCATTTTGGGGCGTACCTTTACCGGAGCTTCCAGAATCTGCGACAGTGCGTCGCTTACCTCTTCCAGTCTGCCCCGGATCGAATGGATATGCGGCATGAACTTGATGAATAGCAACGCCCCCTGTCCGGACAAAATATGAATGACCGGCCAGCAAGCGGCAAAGAGCTTCGCATAATCAGAATATTTGTTCTTTTTATCGTACCGCAATTCGAGCAATTGTGCCTGTATCCCTTCTCTGTCCACTTCGCTCTCCAGCAGGCTGAAAAAGCGGCGGATAAAGAACTCTTCGTTACGATGTTGTTGCATCTCTTCCAGAATAAGTCCCAAATCTTTCACCTTGCCGGGAAAGAGCGCCTCATGGAACAATCCCTCCGGCAGCGAATCATAAATTCCCCGGCGGTTGGTCTTTAGTTCTATGTACGCACCCTCCGCCATGCCCGCATGATTCCTGTGCTTCACCGACCGGATATCTTTTGAAACATTGCTCAGGTTATTACCGTCACGCACCATCATAATCTGAGCGGTGTCGAACCCGGCTTCCGACAGCAAGGCTCCGTATAGCTCTGCCTTGAAGTCGGTGTCCATTGTATTGGGCGGAAGAAGCCCCTTTATCTCTTTGGGTAAGCAATGTTCCATATCAATCCATTATGCTCCATGTTTTGTTTTGTCCCGTAGTATTGTTTCCCGTTGTGCGTTCCGATACCACAATATTCTCCTTATGCTGACCGATATATTCCAGCGTACTGAGCCGTTGCCACAATTCGGTAAGTGTGTACATAAACGAATAGGCACGAACCATCGAAGCCCGGATATCCGTATGTTCGTACAGCATCTCCAACGTATCGGCGAGTTGCTCGTCGAACGAACCGGGCGTTACGTCGCTCCACTCGTAGAAATATTTCTGCGTTTCCTCCTTTTGCGTCCCTGATAGGTAGCTGAAACTTACATACATGATATGCGCCAGACTCGATACGGAATCCAGTACATCAATAGGAGCATTGTACAGCCCTTTATTGGTATAAGTGAATTGCAGGGTGGCGAGGTAGCGGAGCATCTCCCGACATATCAGAGAGATGTGCACACCCAGTTCGCCGCGATTATCCCTATTATGTATTTTGGCTATGATAATTTTGCTGTAATTCTCCAGTGAGCGGAACATATTTCCGAACTTGGCATGATACTCTTGCAGTTCAGGGTGGCTTTTCATCGTCGTACAGGGCGGGATAAAGTCGGCATCTACCATGAATCGTTCGGCATCCTTGCGGATACGTCCGATGGTCAGGTAATGGGAACCCAGTTCACTGATATTGATTTCTCCTTTGGGCATCACAAACAACCGATAGGAGGGCAAGGCGTTCGGATGGCGGGGTGGAACTTCCTCCGGATTGGGGTCACCCGAGCCTACCCGGTGGAACGGATCCACGGAGAGGATAATGTCCCATTGCGTGATATTCTTACGGGTATCCGATTCTACAGAATAGTTCTTCACTAATTCGCTTCCCGTTTCGGTGGCATCAAATTGGATGCGGATACCCGAAGCGGTGACCGCATCGCAGTATTTCAGCCGCACTTCGATGTGTCCGGTCACGTGCTGGCTGATACGGATGCCGTTTTCGCCATCCCTGTTTTGCCGTGCGGGCAACAGCCCGTAGTTATAACTGTTGGTTCGTACTTCTATGCTGTCGCGAATGCTGTCCAGAAAGTAATCGTCATGTTGGTTGAAGATGGCGGCTGACAGCGGCATACAGTCCGACCAGTTTACTAAATTTTTCTTTGCCATATAGTATGTAGTTTTATTTTTATATTCTTAGTTCTCATTATGTTCCATTACCCGTTTAGCAACAATTACATCACGGCTGCGGATGCGGTTATCCTTTACGGTAAGGTTGAAGTCTATGTAATGCCGGGGAGATAGCAAGGTGGGCTTCCGGTAGAAAATCCATCCTCCCTCTTTTGCGGCATAGTCGTCTATCGGGGCTTGTGGAGACTTCAGATTATAGTCGTCAATCATCCGGTGAAACCATGTGCCGAATTGCATTTCGTCGGGTGCTTTCACACTGAGCTTGACCGGTTCCCGGTCGCTTTCTTGTTTGTATAGCTCTATTTGCAGGACTTGCAGGCTGCCCGGGTCAAAATATCCGTCCTGCTCGGTATCGTCTGTATATCTCCATACTTCATACACGGGAATCGGAATGGCGATAAAGATACGGTAGGTGCGGATAAATACCGAGACAATGACGAATGGAAGCAGGCAGGTGGATGCCCACAGACCGTATTTCAGTTCATTGCAGAGATTGAATACAAGGGTGAAGAACAGCATAGATACTACCAGTATAAAACCGGTGAGAATGATTTCGTGGCGGTACTTGTAGTCGTCCTTATACACCCATGCTATCATTCGTATGTTATAACTGCCCAGAAGGAGATACAACATGGCAAGGAAGATGTAGCCGTAGGGCATGAAACCGTAGTCAAGAAATCCCAGCAAAGCAGGGAGCGTCAGGATGACGATTGCACCGACGGTATAACCTACCAGCCGCTTGTTGCCCAGCAAGGCGTTCTTCTTGGCTATGAAAATGCCTAAGCCTACCAGCAACAATCCCAGCATCGGGTAGAGCAGGTAGGTTAAGGCAAGGGTTTGGAAGAATGAGTTCATATTTCTACTCTTGTTTTAAGTTAATCTGAGATATAAATACTTGTTCTAATGGATTATATGACTTCTGTACTTTCATGCTATCAGGTTATTTGATATATTTTACCTCCGCTGTGTTACTATCACAAAGAAAACAGTCGGTCAATACAGTGTCGTCGGGAAGTACGATATATTCCACATTTTCAGGAGCAAACAACTTAAATACAAATTGTTTTTTCCAGATGCCGATTAAGGCCAAATCGTTATCATTCGGTATTTCTATTTCATGCTTCTGACAATACCATGACACTCTGTCATAATAATATACTATTCTGTGTTTTATTTTAGATAATCTCTGCTTAAACTCATCCGTACCATATATATAACCCATATAAGCATCTGTAACAAGTATGGTATTAGGATATATCGGTTTAGGGAATCCTTCTGCCTTCCGGCGTAAAAAGTCTTTCTCCCTGTAAGGATCGAAAGTGTCCCCTTGAGGTAACGGACGATTTTTATCCATATAGAGGACATAAAATGACCACCAGCCGGAATCATACGCACCAAGGACAGGAATGACAATTCCACTGTAAGGATGTGCAAAACCTAAGTTTCCGTTAGAATACCCCGGAATTACTTTTGAAAAGGGAATGGTACAACGTGGAAAAAACAAATGGCGGGGAAAAGTCACAGTACCCTTCATTCTGTCTAGTACAAAACGACGGGAAGGAGCAAGTAATCCGTTTAAAAGCAGAAAAAAAGAGGCTACTATTCCTCCACTTATGGGAGGTGAATAAAGATCACTAGATGGATCATTTATTTCTCGATAAATGACGATTATTCCTACGCATGAAAGAATCCCCCCGATGACTATCAAAGTACTCCGGATTAAGGAACTCGGATTGAAGACAAAAAATTTATCATCAGCTCTTTCTACATTCATGCTATCGGCAAGCTCAGCCGTTAATACAGTTGGAAAGGGATATATAATATGCTCCATCATTCTGCTTTTCCCCATCCATATCTTTGTTGCGATTAATACACCTACCAAAATCAGTCCTATCGACATCAAAAATATCATTCCGGATACGAAGAGTATTAATAGCTTACCCCATACATACTCAAAAATCCATAGCTCCTCATAAGACCAATTTGTAAAGCGCCACATTCCATAACAACAAACCCCAAATACCGGAAATCCGCATAACAATACAATGATTCCGGCTATAATTCTGATTGTAGAGGGGCGGTTTCTATCTGTTTCCATTTCCATAACTGTTTCTTTCTTTAAAAATTCCACACATCTTTACTGTCTGGAGATATAAACACTTGTTCTAATATAGTCTTTGCTTCGTGATAAAGAAGCCTTCTTGAATCTAAAGGTATATTCATCTCTTCCATATAGGGATTTCTTTCTCAATTTCAGCATTTTCCTGCTTTTCCTTATTCCTATATTTCTCAAATTCCGGCATGTCTGGCAACTCCTCTTCCTCCATGTATACCTGTATGAAGCGTGCAAAGCGCTTAGCGGCATCTATGCCGCCAGCAATGCCTAAGGGGATTCCGCCCAATGAACGGCGTGGATTGGCGATTACTATTTCTTCTTCACCCTTGCCGCTGAGAGTCTTCGCATGATAATTGCCAAAAAGTGTGACCACAGCTTGGTCATAAGGTATTGTCTCTTTTTTCTGAAATATAAATCGGGCAGGTATAGTTATGGTTTTAGAAACGCGATCAAAAACGATCCGCCGCCAAGGTTTAAGAATTTGACTGATTGCCGCCCACAACATAACGACATCAATTTCAAGGAATAATAACGCATTTACAAAACCTTCGGTCGAAAGTTTTGAAGGAGTGGCATCTGCAAAATAGACTAGGCCTAAAAAGATAATAAAAAGAAACAAAAATAGAAAAATCCTCGCCAATACGTAATCATTATCAATGACAATCTGTTTATCATCAATCCTGTTAAATTTATATTTTTCACCAGTTGAGGATTTCCAACAATCCGGCAAAGCTATCGATTTTAATTTTCCGTCATTTTTTAGGGGTATTTTGGGATGCAGGCTCCAAACAGTTTTTATTATTATGTACCCCGCTAAGCAATATCCACCGTTAATGGTTATCAATCCAAGTATAATATTAGTGAAGGTAACTTTATCATTATACAGATTTAGTAATACGATTGATAGAACTAACAAAGAGAAAGAAAATGTTGATCCATATATCACTAACCAGCACCTCCTTATACGCCACTTTTCCTTTTTCTTCTCAGCTTCTCTCCGCTCAACATCAGCAATGATTTCACGACGCCATTGCTTACTACTCTTTTTTTTCTGTTCCATCATTCTTCCCATTTTTCCAATTCTGCTTTTATTGATTTCCGCTCATCAAATAATCTATTGCCCTCTATGGGCGGATCGGTGTTAGCATGCTGAATAACTAAGCCTACTTGTTGCCGTACTTGAGTGAAGTCAAAAGTGTTTTTGTAAGAAAAATAAAAAGAAGCACATTTTTCTTCCCCATACATGTTCTTAGGAGTATGTACACTTTTCCCGTCTATAGAAGTATGAGTGGTTCTTACCATCACTTTGATGTTCCCACCCGTAAAATATTTCTTGTAATTAGCTTTATATTCTTTCTTGATATTAAACCTGGCAACTACTAATCCTTTTTCTGCATTCACTTCTACATTGTCTTCATAATCTTCCAAATAGTATCTCAAGTTCATGCGAATCCCTTGTTGATTGATATGTATGATATCAATATCGGCTTTTCCCTGAATCAATGGCATGTTTAGCAGATGAAAAATTACAGTGATATAATCCAAAGAAGAGGATTCAAAAACCACTTGATTTCCTCCCGCCCGCGGCTTTTTATATTCATAATATAATCTTAAACGGGCACTCATAATTCCCTGCCCAAATGTTATTAATTGGTTGAGTGCCCATTGTTGACGAAAAAGATATTGTTGCCTTATCGATGCTACTTTTTTACTTTTTTCTATACTCAATTGTAATAGTTGTACTCCGGAATTAGCCTTGATTTTAAGATCTTTTCCATAAGCACAGTTCTCCAACAGCAATTGGAGCTCCGTTCGACTTATCCATTCTGCCAATACAGCAGAGACAAAAGAGACAACAACTAAGGCTATTATTACTCCGCCAGTAAATCCTGCTAAAGGAAGTAGTGTCGAGCCGAGGCCTGATAGCCCCGAGAGAATCAACAAGGATGCCGCACCGGTTTGCTCCGTTTTAAAAAGTGATGCTGCATCTACAAAAGCAGAAAGAGCAAATAATGATCCTGTAATAACTCCTAAGATTCTTATATTCAGCGTTATTATTCTCTTCGAGATTGTATTTTCTAATATTTTTGTTTGCTCAACATACTTCATACCAAGGTAAACAATCTGAGTGGAGTAAGCAAAAATATCCACAACATCTTTACCCGTCTTTTTCTCTTTCTGCATAGCAATAGTCAGACAGATTATGCTCAAGCCTGTCATCCCTCTGGCGAACTGCGGGCTATTGGTAAACTTTTCAATCCCTTTCTTCCATTTGGCATCCCCTGCATTCAATATACTTTTTTCCCAGCGTGACAAAGCTGTATCTACCGTAACATGCAGCTCATCGAGTTGTTTCCACGAAGCGGGTCTTGCAGATAAAGGTTGTTTATTAACATCAGTCACTCTGCTAAAATCGATAGTGTAGGCTCTACCTCTACCTTCTATGGTACTTGTCAACAAATGGGAATAATCAATTCTACGTTTCATGTAATCCGGGATCTCACATTCGGGAAATTTTACCGAATGAGTGCCTTTTCCCGTGGTAAACTTGAACAGCTTGACAACAAGCTCTTCCTGACGCTTGGCGTCTTTTATTTTCTTTATCCAATTTCCAAGATTACTCACTACAGTGTCAAAAGCATCACCTGCAGATACTGCCAGTGCGCTTGTTTTGGCTATGTCATCAAGGTTCCATTCCGTTTGTAGTAGTTTGCCGGTATTTTCGGTTCCCGTGATAACTTTATCAATGAATTTATCTATGTCCGGTCCGTCAGGAGATTGTGTATCCATTTTGCTCAAAGGACCGTCCATAAAGCCATCCACGGTTTTAGGTTCTGTCAATACTCCGTCAATATGATTGCATAAATAAGATTTTCCCAATAGCTGCACACGGGTATCCTTCGCCAGATAATCTTCTATCACCAGTTGATAAGCATTATCACATACTATAGTGTATAATGCGCAACGAATCTTGTTTATTTTTCTCCGTATTACTTTCCGTTGGCTCACCTGAAGCACCGCTTTAAGCAGATCCTCATTCAAATGGCTGCTATACTTATAAAATATGCTTGTTTTGGTATCCCACATACGGTATACCAGTGTTCCCAAGTCGATGAGAGCAGCAAGCTCCGATTTATTGTAAGCGTCCTTAAAGTCTCCTGTTCTCATCTTTTCAATCAGAGTTTGAAGTTCCTTGTATTTATATGCACTGTCCGTGCAAAGAATATCGGCAACCCCCAGAGGATCGAGAACCGAAATGTAAAAGTCACCGGGGTTCTTTCCTTTTTCTACCTGTGCCTGTGCCTGCTTGCGTCTTTCGTTTTGACGGGCGGCAAATGCATCTTGCCGGGAAGCATAGTTGCTTTCTGTGTAGTCCCCCATATACAGTGAATGCTGCCAGCTCTTACCCGCCTCGTCTACGGAGAAACTGTCCTCTTCAGCGTAGGTGCCCTCAAAACATTTCGCGCAGTCCACAACCTGCATGCGTTTATTGCGTTTGCTCTCATCTGTCAGGATACTTTGGGCATATTCTTTACTCCACCTGATAGGAGAGAATGTAATCCATATTTTCTTGTCAGCTGCTTTTTTTAAGGGTATGTATGACCTTACCTGTTCCCGTTGGGGATTTTGCCAGGAAACGTTGGGGGCTTCGGCATCCGACCACACCAAATTGATCAGGTCACCTTCCTCAGACACCTCATATTCCCTATAAATGCCCTGCCCACTCTTCTTTTCAATGTATGCGTAAACGTACCCTTCACGCAGAGGGTTGCGGATATAGGAATATCCTTGCTGTTTCAAATCAGGCAACCCTTTCACAGAGTCATATTCCTGCACTGTCTTCAGGGGGGCTATGCTGTAGCTGCTCGTTTCCCGGCTATAGGGTATGTGGCGCAACAGATACAAGCGCACACAGTCCGGCACATGCAGTTTGTTTCCTTCCGCTTCTTTTCCTTTTCCGGATGCTTTTAAAGTAAATGTTGCGATAATATGATTATTTTCCGTTTCCATATCTGCTCTCTTTTAAATTTCAACTGTCCATTCTGCCGTTACACAACCGTCCTTTACCGTCCCTTGTAGTTCCATATCTTGCGGCTGCTTCCCGCAACCTGGGTCTACATATTCAGGAGAAACGGTAAAAGTGACGGTTTCGCCATCATCAAATCCTACGGTGTCGGCGACTACCGTTATTTTATGCTTTATGCATCTCTCGTACATACGCACCTCTTCCTTTTCCCAACGCACATTGTATATAGCTGGTTCCTCCTGAGATGCTTTTTTGCGCAAGTCATTTTGGTTGTCGGCAGCCTGTTTTAGTTTCTTCGAGTTTCCGGACACAGCCGCTCCTATCTTATCGATTAAGCGAATCTGGGGAAAGGGTATCCTCTGAATGTGCATCGTCATGGGCTCTATCTGCATAGCACTACCTATCGTTACTCCCGGCACGCCCATGGGGATAGTGCCTCCGTGGGCGGTCATGCAGTCTTTCACCACAATGGGCACTCCGTTTATCATCACTCCCGGATATCCTTGTGCAACAGTATCCGGTGGTCCGCAACATACACATATATCTCCCATCACTGACACAGGCTGCCCGTTAATTAATACTCCCGGGCACCCCGGACCCGTAACCAGTCCTCCTACATGAGGGGTAACTCCGGTTATCATGGGACAGATATGATTGAGTCCCACTGTGACAATCTCCTTATCCATGTGTTTATATGTCTTTTTAAGTTACTACATTACTTCTATTTTATTGGCAGCCCCCTGTATCGTAGTCTTCTTGCCGGATACTTGCGTCTGTGCACCGCTCAGGGTGGTGTTTGCTTTGCCCTCCACCGTCATATTCTGTCCCGTAATGCCGGCATCCGACAGGGCTTCTACATTTAAACTGCCCTTGGCAGACACAGAGGCATCTCCATCTGTCTGTTGAGTTAGGTTGCCCTTGGCTGCAAGATTTATATCGGCTTCGGCAGTTACATCTACATTCTGTTTAGCTGCAATCTGAACATTTTCTTCAGCATTGATGCTGACGTTCTTTGCTGTCAAAGACAGGGTTTCCGGTGCGGTGATTTCAATATTCTTTCCTTTAGTGTCTAAATGGAGTATACAACCGTTACCATCCTTAATCGTAATGCCCCAGTCTCCACCCTCATCATCATTGAACTCCAGCGTATGCCCACTGCGTGTCCGCATACTCTTTACACTGTTATCCGTTGCTGCTCCCTCTGAATTAGCCTTATAGAAAAGGCTGCCTGTCACATAGGGACGGTCGGGATTGCCTTGTTCGAAGCCTACCATCACCAAATCACCCGGCTCGGGAATAAACACAAAACCACGGTTCTTGGCTACTTGCTCGCTCTTGCCTGCATCCGGGCTTTGCACCCGCATCCAGTAGCTCTCGCCGCCGTCTATCTCCTGCCACATGAACCGCACCTTGACACGTCCCTGATTTTTAGGGTCGTCATTGCTCACCACTCTTGCCATTTCCGGATAGGCTACCGGCATCACGGCATCTCCCCACGGCATGATGGGCGTACCGCCCGGTACACCACAGAAAGTATTACTATACAGTCCTTTATCGTCTACTGTATGTGTAATCTCCGTGATACGATAGCGTCCCAAATCGGGAATTTTAACTCCCGGAAAACTTTCGGGCACACGGGTGACGACCAATTCTCCCAGACGGAAACCGCAATTACGGCTTGTAGCTTGGATTTGGGACAATTGGGAATAGTTGCGGTGAAACTTTGCATCCCCGTAGTGCTCCAAATCCATTGCACTATATGCGGGTCTTATCGAGGGGAGTCTCGCTTCGGTGGGGAAGATAGGTTCACTGCATTTCTCAGCCGAACGGGAACCAAGGGTAGCGCCTTTAGGCGTTCCGCTAAAGTCGTAATAGAACTTATCATTGACAGGGTCGAACTCATAGGTACTATGGTTTAGCGAACGGATGGTGGCATTGATGTTGATACCCGTCAGGTCTACATCATACCCTGCACGGATTTCCGTATCTATTTCCGGATCTCCTATCTGTAGCGTTTCCCCGTTGTAATAGAACCACTCGCCGTAGGAGCGCAGCAGACGGGAAAGAAACCCGTAGCTTGTCTCTTTATAGCGGGCGACATAGGGGATGATGTCCGTATGTTTGGGATTGTTGGTCACATTCATTTTCACCCCGCTCTTGTCAAGTATGTCGCTGACTATCGTATTCAGGTTTTGTTCTATATAACAGTCCATAGAGGGGTCTCTGTCAAGCAGGATGGTAGGACTTCCCCCTTCCAGAATGACAAATCCCTGATTACCGTCGAAGCCTTCCACATGAATATCAGAAATCAGTCCGTGAAATTCCGTTTTCTCTCCACTCTCATGGTGGGTCATGATGATGGATACCTTCTCACCCAGTTGCTTGAATATCACATCGGGACCGATAGCCCAGACACTTGGCTTGTCCGGACGATAGTTTACTTTGATTTTGAAACGGTGGTGTGTACTGACCGACTGAAAAAGTTCCATTGTTACATAATCACAGACTTTTCCTGCTACTTTTATCTCCACGCTTACAGCGTCCAAGTTTGTCGATGCCATAGTTAATATATTTTATGGGTGAATACTATGAGTTAATAAAAACACGGTAGTTATAGGTTTCCGGAGACAACCGCCTGAGCTCACTGTCCAAATCAACGACGAATTCGTCCCGGTCTAATCCTTGCATCCCCTCCGATAGCCGTAGATACACGTCCAGCGTCCTTATGAAACCTTCGCTTTCTTTTTTACCGGCTGCATACCCCAGCTTTACCTCCACAGAGCGGATGCTGTCGCCATACCTTGCCATGCAGAAATTGCGTATATCCTCTTTCGTGTATATACTGCCGTGTGACAACAGCATGAATCGGTACATATCCATCCGGCGCTTTACGGATGGGGAGGGCTCTCCTCCATGGGCGGAAGTGACAAACCGCAGTGTATCTTTGTCTATATCGGGATTAGCACAGTCATTTAATGGCTCTCCCGCATAGATGTCATTGGCAAATTCGCCATTAGTAAGAGTATAATCCACAGTTAACCGGGTATCCTTGTCATAACGTTGGTCTATGACTACATACGACAACATTTCCTGTCCTCCGACTCCGTCTTTATTTTTATCTCCCAATTGGCTTACCCGTTCTTCTATCTGCTCGATTACCTCTTTCATTCCGTCTTTGTCTGTCGAAGAGAAGGCCATGCTTTCGTCATATAGCAGGTCTGTCAGGCGGTTCAGAAAATCTTTGGCATCCATCGCATTGAAGCGTTCGCAACCGCCCCTTCTGACCGAATAACAGCCGGCCCTACCTTCATCCTGTGTGCCGGAAATTTCCCTAAGCCGGTCTCCGTGGTTATCGGTAATCGAATCCACAAACAGGAAATATTCAAATTCCGTCTTTTCCAAAGGGAGAATGGCCGAGACGGAATCTACCTTTCTGGTAATCTTTGCCGGATATTTGTTTACTACGATAAAAGTGTTCATCTGCACCTTTATCTGTTCCAGTATTTCTTTTGAAAAAGCGGTGGGAAATTCTATATCTATCCAAACAGTATCCGCATCACATTCAGCAATGAAATCACTTGGCAGCAGGAAAGAGATTTCTTCGGGCACTCTGCTACGTGACAAATCTCTGACTTTTAATCCGTGAGCTTTCAATGTCAGGTAATGGGAAGCATATTTGCTGGTTATTTCTTCCGTAATCAACCTGCCAAGATCGTATTTCTCACTGACCGAACGTGTGGGGGCGTACTCGATTCCCCCTTTAATTTCTACAGGAATACCGGCAATCGTGCAATGGCAGTACGGCAGTAATTTCAGATAACTGCTTTTATCTGCTACAAGCGGTATATCTATATATAACGGCAAGTCGTTGAGGGTAGTTACATTGTTGCCTATTTTCATCCCGATACTGATTTTCCGACCCATTACCGGCACATCGGAACGAAAGCGGGCAGTGGCGTCACGTTCTCCTTCGGGAGTGATGGTGCAAAATTCATCCGCCGTCACGAGATACTTCAGTTCGGCATTGATTATGCGGGTTTCATGCAGCGGAGTAAAGAAGAGATTTTTCATCTTATACTTCTTCACTATCTCCGTGCTTTTATAAGAAAACAGGTCTGTGGGAGATACAGTAGCTTGCGGTGTATATGGTCGTGCCGCAGCAATGGCATGGGCGGGTTTGGCAACCAATGCCGTGTGTGGAGTAAGGGCGGAAGCGACTTTCTCCAACAATCGGCTTTCAATGGCGTGCATATCACCGGACAGCTTGAAAATTTCGCCCGACAAGGCTTCAATCAGCAGTCGGATAAGGGGGTCTATGCCATCTATATTTCGTATGTCATATAGGGTTGCCGCCTGTTTGAACATCCGGGCTTTAATGCTTTCTTTTGTGAATAGATTTGCCATACGTTTTAATTTTATATTTCAACTGCCTGATTATTCGTTTGATAAAGGTCCCATGTATAATTTGTACCCGAAACCGCAGGGAGCACCGGTGGAATTCAATGTGGCGAGTACTGTAATATCTACCCGCTTACGTATCATCCGGTTATCCAGAACTTCCTCCCTGACTACTTCTTGTAGGTTTACCGAGAGGGTGATGTCGGAAATGCGTTTCTCATAAGTAGAAATCGCCTGCATCACGTATCCGGTAAACAGTTCTTTCCATTGTTCGGTAGAAACAATGCGCTCAAAGTCCAACTCCCAGATCCGACAACCGTATTTGGGGTCGAAACGGTGCTCACCCGGACAGGTGGTCAGCAACAGTTCGATGTGCTGGTCGATGGATTCCAGTTCGGAACATCTTTCCAGTTGCCGGATATCTCCTTCGAAGAGCTTTTCCAAACGTACCGGTAGTTTATAGTATTTCTGTTTCATCTTCCAAAGAATTTACTTTGTCGTGGTGCGGCTATTCTACCGCCCCACATACTGCTATGTCCTGTGTCATACCGGCGCTCGATGCCGAATGAATTTCTTTTGTACAAGTTGTGCGACCATAGGTAGGGATTCCTCCGGTCTGCCAGTATATCCTCCAGCTTAGCCAGAAGCAATCTCCTGTCGGAAAGATTGCTTTCCAGAACATAGGTCATATAAGTTCCGGTGTAGGGGTGGTATTGTGAAATAAATAATTCACACCCGCCGCCTTGCATCGAGACTTCGCATCTCTCCAGCATGGTATCATAACTGATATATACTCCCGTCAGCCCGCAAGCCGGTGCGGGGGAAGCATGGGGAACTGCCGTCCCGATGTATCCGAGCTTCTCGACTTCGCCGCCTTGCCAAAGACCCGTTTTGAGTAGTCCTGCCATTTCATGTAGTGAGTATATAGCCATAGTATTATCGTTTTAGTTCAAATTCATCACCTCCCATCCGGACAGACGGAAAAGTCATCACAATGGTCTTTACCGATGTGTCTCCCTGCGATACATTGCGATAATGCACGCAACTTGCATCACTGAATTTTATCTCGAACAGTGCGCCTTCGTCCATCGCATCGCTGTTGCGGTAGAATCGGACTACTCCGTTCTCTTTTCTGTTCGATTGCATTATCCAGTTCTCCACCTCCGCATTTACCGGCTCCGAGAACACGACGTATGCTTCCATATATTCTTTCGAGGAATTATCCGGCTCATAGGCAATATCAAACTCGGACAAGATGTGCGACTCTCCGCAAAGCGTCATCTCGCATACCATATCCGGATTGCGTCTGTCCGCAAACACTTCTTTTCCTTTAAACAGCCTGTCGAAAAATCCCATAGCTATTATTTGTTGTTAAAAAATAAATCGTTGTCCGTTGTAATCTCTTTGGCTTCAATCACAATGATAGTCACCACACCTTTTTTAACCCGCGAATCGTAGTTCATACGATAGTTCTTTACCGATGCGCCCGAAAATTGCAGTTTGGCAAAGGTCGTTTCGTGTTCATCCAGTGTAACAATCGCCCCATCTTCTTTACGGAAGGTGTCAAAGAGCCATCCCAGCAGGGTAGCGTCGGCAAATCCGTCAATGACGATCCGTATTTCTCCGCCGCATAAGCCGGAAGTGATTTCACCTTTACGCCCCACATTACGGCTCAATCCGTAATCAAAGTGTTTCAGCGGATACTTTCCCCAGTATTCGGACTGGGGAAGGTCGATATTCTCTTTATGTAAGTATAAATAGGTTTGCATCCAACGAATATTTTTATTTATCTGATGGCCATCTGAGTTTTTTTGTTTTCTTTACTATATTTCCTTGCTCATCATATTCTGAGATTTCAAGTGTTATGGTACCATTGTAGTCGGAATTGTAGATATGCTTAACTTTTTTGTTCCCTTTATAATAGATACTGTCGGTTGAGTAGCCTGTACTTCTTGTAGTATGATTGACGTTTACTTTCAGTCCGTTTTCTTCATACTCTGTTTCTTTATTGACTAAAGTCATATCATTGTCAAACTCTTCCTTAATTCTCTTTTTTCCATCAATGTATTCCTTCATCACTCTATTAAGTACACCGTTTAAGGTAATCCGAGTGATTAAGGTATCATTAACAGTTTGTTTCAATGAACACTCGATATTTTGTTTGTAATCGGAAGAAGGGACAAGATTAACAGCTTCTTTATAATCTGTATCATTAAATTTATAGGTTTCTTCTATTTGCCCGGTATTTAAATCATGATGGATTTTCTTCGTATTATTTCCATTATTATCATAGTAGTAGTATTCCTCATATCTTGAGTCAGAAGAGGGTCCATCTCCTAATATTATAATACTTTTTTTATACTTAGGTTTATTCTTATCATAATAGGTAGAAAAAGTATAACTAAATGTGTCTTTATTATTTTCCAATACAAGTTCTTCTATGGTATTTTCAGTGTATCTCATTGTTTTTAGCAATGATTCCGACAAGGGTTCCTCTACAGTATAGCAAGAAGAATCATTATCATAACTATATATCTTTATAAAATTATTTACATCTGCCAAAATCCCTTTATCTTTATTGCCTCCAAAATAGAGATAGTCATATTCAGTACCCTGTGCAGTTAGAATCCTGTTGTTTTCATTATAAATATTAATATATTTAATAATATTAACAGAATTATATTCTTCCTGCTGTTTACTATTTTTGCAGCTCAATAAAAGTAATATACTACCTAAAAAAAATAAATTTCTTATATTCATTATTTTAGAATTTAACTCCTAGATTACCTAATTTTTTTTGCATCTCTATATAATGTGAATTCAGTATTTTGTGACATTCATTCATCTTTTCCTCTACAGATTTGTCTCCACTTTCAAATTTTTTTTGTAATTCTCGATATTTTATTAGTGTTTTTTTGTAATCGCTATAATTTATACATGCTAATCTCCATTGCATCAAGTCCGTCTCATACATCCATGTGCCTAAACTTATGACAGTCATATAGGGACTTAATTTTGTTTTTCCGGCTGCAAACAGTAAAATGTCTCCGGCAGCTGACCAATATTCACCATTACCTACCTCATCTATAATAGAAATAAGCGACAATCCATCTCCAATTTTGCCTATATGTTTATTATCCATTAGCATATTCGCTGCATCAAGGGGAGCTCCGATTTGGTCATTTATTTGACTACCTAATGATAGTATCCCATTTCTTGCGTCATTTCCCTTTAGTGCTCCTTTGGATTTTATTATGGGAAGAGGTATTTCACAATAACTTTTAATAGCATCCGCCCGATGAATAAATTTTAGCATCTCCTCCACGATACCATAAAATGCATAATAGGCATCGTAATCCAATTTCAACAGTTCATCTTTTGACAAGACATGGAGCGTATGCAATGTTTTGGTCTCAATGATTGCATCTTTCCTTTGAAAATATGGAAAAGGTATTTGCTGATATTTGGGAATCGCCCATAATTGTTCCGGATTAGTGCGGATAAAATATAGGGTTTCTGTTGTCCAATATACATACCCGATGCCTTCTACCAATCCCGTATAGATCGTATTACCGGCATTTACCATCGCCTCAAAATCAGACAATTTCTTTATTTCTATTTTCTTACCCATCTTATTGCAGATTATTTAACCCAATGATTGTCAAAGCTAATTCCGTTTATTAACATCTCATCAGGTGATATTACCAGTTGACTTTCTAACCCTCCTTCGTTGGCTATACTTCGATTGAATCGTATACAATATGCGTTAATAAAATTAATTTTCAAGGGAGGATTTGTTGTCTTTGATTTAAAAATCACAGACCCATTTTTGGGAATGGATGTCATTCCCCATCTGTAAATGTTTTCAGGAAGCGTTTGTGACAATGTAATGGACATGATACCACCACGTACTTCATCTTGCGGTTGCCCTTTATGGTCGACAGATTGAGCGAAATTTATATCGAAATGGCTCATTTCATATTCCTGACCATCAAGGATAAACCATGCTGTTAAGTCGCTGTCTACTTGTAGAAAACTAAATAATTCCATACCGTTTATTTTTAATAGTCAAAAACTCATTCGTTAATAGTCCAACGATTTTCAAACGTTGTCTCACCTACCTTTATTTTTCGTACTTGGAGAATAATTTTAGTATGTATATAGGCTTTTCCTTTTTGCGTATATTCAATATTCAATCCAGTACAGGCTGCCTGCTCAAATAAAATCTTTTCCAAAGGTTCATCACTGTCATCGCATATTACAATTGCACCGTCTTCATATTTTTTAGAGTTCAGTATCCAGTGGAGCATATCATCTTGCGGTAAACCGGCATAAGTCAGGTACAAGGTTCCACCTCGTACATCAGTTTGCGGTTTGCCATCCGTGTTCGTTCCCTGATTAAAACTGAAATGGCAATTTTCAAGTTCATAACTGTCTTTGTACAATCCCGAAATACTGGAATCGCCCAAAGCACCTATCCTCAAAAAACTTTTATGTCCAAACATAGTATCTTCATTTTACCATTTCACATTCCAATCAATATCTCCATTATCCGCCACATCAACAACAACCGTATTACCTGCCGCCAATGTCCCTGCAACAATCATCTTTGAGATAGGACGGCGGATATAGTTACGTATCGTACCTGCCACTTGCCGAGCTCCGTATTTTGGAGTGAAGCCACGGGTAGCGAGCAGGTTCTTTGCCTTCTCCGTAATCTCAATGTCAATATGTTGCTTCTCAAGCAATGCTATAACTCCCTTTAACTGTATCTCAAAGATACGAACCAGCATTGTTTCGTTAATAGGAGAGAAAGGCACGATTTCCGACAAACGGGCAAGAAACTCCGGACGGAAATAACTGCCCATGACTTCCATCAGGTCAGTGGTAGAAGGATTCTTGCCCTCATTAATCTGCTTGCTAAGCCATTCGCTACCTACATTGGATGTAAACAGTACGATAGAATTGGAAAAATCACCCTCTTTGCCCAAACGGTCGTGTAGCTTGCCTTCGTCCATGATTTGCAGGAAGATGTCATAAACGGAAGAATGGGCCTTCTCTATCTCATCGAAAAGCACCACCGCGTAAGGCTGACGGCGTATCCGGTTCACGAGTACGCCACCTTCTTCGTAGCCCACGTATCCCGGAGGCGCTCCCAATAGCAGGGCTGCCGAATGTTCTTCCTTAAATTCTGACATATCAAAACGAATCATCGCCTTTTCGTCATTGAAAAGTGCTTCTGCCAATGCTTTTGCCAATTCAGTCTTACCGGTTCCGGTAGGTCCCAGCAGGAAGAATGAGCCAATCGGTTGTCCCGGTTTGTTCATTCCACTTCGTGATTCGACAATGGCATCTGTCAATACCTTCAGCGCATTATCCTGTCCCACCACTCTACGACGCAGAATATCTTCCATGTTGAGTAACTTTTCTTTCTCTCCGGATTCTATCTTGCCGATAGGGATACCTGTAGAAGAAGAAATAACGGCTGCCACTTCATGGGAAGTGATTTTCCCGATTTTCTCTTTGGTCAATTCACGCAATCGGTCAAGTACACCTAAAATATAATCCATCCATTCACCGTAGTCTGATGACTCCGATTCATTCTGTCCATCGGAGAGCATTCCCAGAAGGATAGGGCTTAACCGGTTCTTCATGGTGAAATTGACTAACCGCAACTTCTCCGTGCGCTCCGCTTCGGGCTGGTCTTCCGCCGCTTCAATCGCGGCAAGCTGCTCTGCCAGTCCCTTTATATCTTTTTCCCCGCTCTGGTTAATCATCTTAACCGCAGAGAGGGTACGGTCTATCAAATCAATAGCGGCATCCGGCAAACGGCGTTCCTTGACATAACGCTTGGCGAGTGCCACGCATTCCGGCAACGAATCTACATCTACCCCCACACCGTGGTAGCTTTCATATCTTTCCAAAGCTGCCTGTATCATATTTACGGTGGATGCAAGGTCAGGTTCCGATACTTGCAATACTTCAAAACGCCGGTTAAGGGCATGGTCCGGTTCAATTAGTTTACGGTATTCGTCCACCGTAGTGACTCCGATTACCGTTATATTTCCTTTGGCAAGCTCCGGCTTCAGGATGCTTGCCGCTCCGCTGTTGCCCGACTTGGGGTCGATCAGCGTATGTATTTCATCAATGAAGAGAATCGCATTGCCGTGAGCCGACAATTCTTTGATGATTCCTTTCAGCCGTTCTTCTATCTCGCCTTTGTAGGTAGCACCCGCAATCAGTGTTCCTGTGTCAAGCTCATAAATAGTCATGTCCTTTAGATATTGGGGAACTGTACCCTCAATGATGCTGCATGCCAAACCGTCTACCAAGGCAGTCTTACCCACACCGGCATCGCCGATGATGAGCACGTTGGGCTTACCCATCCGCCCCAGAATTTCCATCATCATGCGTGTCTCACGGTCACGGCACACGATAGGATATACTTTCTTGTCTGCCGCAAGAGCAGTCTTATCCGTACAGTACTTATCTAAATTGCCCGCCCCGGCTGTCCATAGGGGGGCTTCACTCCCCGGAAGGTCAGTCTGCGTACTTACGGATTTTTTCATATTACCCATTCCGCTCGTGAAGAGGTCATGTATCTCACGCTCCCGAATAGGGAACGAGCGCAACTCGTCCGTACTGAAACCTGCTTCGGGTGTAGCAATGGCTGCCAGCAGGCAAAGTGGATTGATTTCCAGCAGTCCCCACTTGATTCGTACATTATCGGCTTGCTCAAACAGTTCGTTAACTTTCGGATCGGGCATTATCTCGCCTGCGCCGGCAGCCTTGGGGTACTCCTCTATTCTTACCTCCGCCCATTCGCGCAAGTAATCGGCGTCCTTACCCAACGATTCGACAAACGAACGCAGACCTACCTCTTTGTGCATCAAGGCAAACAAAAGGTGTGCCGGAGCATAGCTGGCATTGCCATACTCACGGGCGACACCTTTTGATATTCGGATTACGCTCTGAACTGTTTCATTGATGTTCAAAAAATCCATATTTTATTCTTATTACGCCTGTTCGTAATTTGTATTCCAGTTTGTACCATCATCACCTTTCGTGCCGTCCAACTTGATAACAAAGCTCTTGGCAGGGAAGAACGGAGTCATGTGAATATCCAGATAAATACGGTCCTTCTGCTTTTGGTCTTGCTCGAAACGGATTATCTTGAATTTTTCGATAAGGCGGCCGGCTCCCTGTACACTATCAAGATACTGTACAATCTGCCCTCTCAGGTCACGTTCGGTTTTAGAGCTCCAGTTCTCGAACGAACGGCGGTTCAGGAAATCAAACAACACCTTGGTAATATAGTCGAATACACGTACCACAGAATAAGTTTGCAATCCCAGATTGTCACCGTTGAACAATGTCTTTGCGGAGAACGCCATCACTTTACCATATTCATTAACCATCGGAATTAAACCCATTTTCTCCAGTTGTGAGATTTCGCTTTTCTTCAACGGGAATACCACCGCATCTATTTCATTAATGCCGCCATACTTCTTACCGGCAGTTACCTGAGACATCAGAGTGGTGTAAACTTTACCCATCAAAGCAATAGACGGAGAAACATGGAGGTCTTCCTCTTCACCGATTTCCCGGTATCCGGCACGTCCCACCAGCCAGTTGCAGGTCATGCAGGTATTGCTTTTGAAGGCCTCCCCACTTGCCATATTGGAGGAAGAGAACAGTTCCACCACATCTTCCGGCTTATCAAGGTCGGCAAAGTCTGTATAGAGCATCACTTTATTTTCATAAGCGATTTTCGCCCATTTTTCAAGCACCTTATTCGAACCAAGATAGCCCGGAATGGCTAACAGTGAGTAATTTTGACGTAAATCCAACTTGTCATAGTTCTGTTTCAGTTCGCGGGCAACGAAATCAATGAAGCGGGGATTGTCGAGGTCGGTCAGTTGTTCTTTGGAAGCATTGACTATCGTCACGTTGTTCACTTTGTCCGCTTCCGTATTCTTATAGAACAACATCACTCCACGGTATGCCTGTTCCATATTCCTCACACTCTGCACTGCCACCAATTGGCTTTTGGCAAGATGCGATGCGGCAGCTTCCGATTTAGCTTTAGAAGTGGCAATCATTTCCGTCACTGCCGATGATGAGTTCAGCAGGTCGATCCACATATCTATCTTATTCTTCAGCACTTCCCGTTCTTCTTGCTTCTGTTCATCGGTTAAGAATATCTTTTTGCGTGCCTTACGCTCGGGGTTCAGGTTCTGAACACCATCTACTGTTGATTCCAGAAAATTGAAACCGCCGAATCTGGACAACACATCCAGTGCCGAAGCCAGAGAGGATTCCCCGTTTTTCTCTTTATAGGAAACTTGAACGGTTTCTTGCGCCTGAACTTCAGACTTATTTTTATTATCTTCCATAGTTCTTATTGTCTTTTATTCGGTCTTTAATTCGTTACTCAATGCCTCCAGTGCGCTGATAAACGCCTTTTTGGATTCCGGATTCTCCAACACCCGTTGTAGAACTTTATTAGAGCGCAATTGTGTCACCATCCCCTCGTAGAATGTTTTCTCCGTATCCAACTTATGGAGGAATGGACTATTCTGTGTCATATTCTTCACACTGAAGTCCGCCACTGAGCTAAATCTAAAGTTTTCTTTTACCGGTTGCCCTTCTTCATTTTCAAATTCAACATCAATGTTGGGTAAGAAGTGCGCAAACACCTCTTCGATAGTGCTTAAGCCTTTGACCGCTTCAGGAGTTACAGGTTCGTCAGCAGTTAACTGTTCAACTATGAGGGAGCGATTCTCCGGAATGTTTGCGATGGCTTCGGAAGTATCAACTTTCACTTCATTACCACCAATTCCATATTCAAGTATTGCCATTTGTCTTTTTTGTTTTTAAGCTACAGAAGCCATCCACATATTAAAAAAAACAGCAGATGGCTTCTGTTACCTACATGAATACTAAATGATTACTTCGGCCAATTCTGTTCAAATTGTGCGCCACCAATCTTGATTACCTGAGCCGATACGACAAAAGTGATAGTCATCGGCTGTGAGCCGACAATGTCGATGTTTTCGGTAAATTCGGTAATGTATCCGTTTTCCCAGGTAAGTTCCTTCATCTTGGCTTCTTCATCTCCTTTTTTGAAGACGATGCTGCCGGAATGAGGTTTAAACTGATTGGTCATGTTCTCCAGAATCGAAGTATCATCAGTCGATTCCACATGCAGACGAATTTGTCCGCCATAAATGTTTGAAGATGGGCGTCCTTTGGAATCCACATCTCTCTTGAGACTGTACGTGCAATCCAGCACATCAAACTCTTTTCCTGCAAAGCTTAAGGTTGCTCTAAATGCCATGTTTTAGGAGTTTAAATGTTAATAATTTGTTTAATACAGACTACAAGAAAACTACGATTTCATTTCATTATAAAAGTGCATGGCTTCTATATAGTCCTCAGCATGCAAATATATAACAAAAACAATATACGAAAAATAGTTTGCTTAAAAAACGAAATATATTTTCTAATAATTATATATTCATAAACAAATAATGAAATCTATTATTGAGAGAAATTATAATTAAAGAAGTATAACTGATTGATAAAAAGACGCATATACACCTATTTAGAATCTTATTGAAAACATGAAGGCGATTATTGAGATTGCATTATATGAAAAGAATAATGGCAATACCTTCGTCTTTACGTATGGATATTGCCATTAAGTATATTGCTAAATTAGGAAGGCCGTAAAATTTCAGAATTTCCTTAAGCACCTGCCCATATAGTCTCCTGCGATTATTCCGAAAGCAATGTTTTCAGGTCATTTTTATTGATACCCATATACTTACATATTTTGGATTCACTTATACCATCCGATATCATTTGCCGGATTGCCTTTTTATCTCTGTCATACATCTCCAACCTATCAAAAATAATATCAGCTAAAAAGTCGATTCCTTCTGAAAAAGCATTTTCTCCTTCCTTAGTCTTATAGTCTATCGTGCAGATTTTAGCACACTCTCTATGTAATATCAGATAATAAATTCCTCCTATTAGGATTGACGCAATACTTTTAATATTGATTTTCGCAGACGCAAAAAGATTTTCGTAAAATGTTATTAAGCTTAAGTTCATAACATCCCGTGTTTCCGCAGATCTCTTTGTGGTACTATTAATAGTCGTCATTTCGTAAAGCAGCAGCTTTTGCATCACACTGTTCTCTGACAGATTCCTGAACAATATTTTGAACGTTTCTGCAAAAAACTTTTTAGGTCCCAACGTATTAAGCGTGGAAATATCAATAGTATTATTGATCCAGAAGTCGTATTGTTTGGCCAGTCTATCATAAAGATTATCCATCGAACCGTATCTTCTATAAAATACATTAGCCTCTAAGTCAGCAGCTTTCATTAAGGCACTCAAATTGACGTTTCCAAAACCAAGTTCACCTACAAGCTTTTCAAATTCAGATATCACCTCCTTATCCAATTGCTCATTGGTTCTCCTTATGCGAGTTTTTTTATCCCCCTGTCCCATCATTATTATATAGTACTTATTAAATAATAAAAAATTTAATCACCAAAAGTCGGGAGGTATTTTTTGTTCCCTCCAATAACATTTCATCCCTAAAGAATCGGTTGGGTAGTTCAAAGAAGGCTTATGTTTGTTTATCCAACAGTTTGATTCTCCCCCACATGTTTGTTTTGTATAAACAAGAGATATGTTGCAAATATAGGTATTTTACGTCTTACAAGCAACAAACAAGTAATTCAAATATTAGCAAGTAGTTGTTTTAGCAATTTAATTATAGACTATTTAATTTGCTTATTTTATTTTTGTCATTATCTTTGCAAACAAATTTATAACGTATAAATACTAAAATGAAAGAGAACATATCTGGGTTCAAAATTGACTATTCGATATGTAAGAATAGCCCCGGTGGCAGTATTATGGAGAAAGTTTCCAATTTCCAAAAAGAACTCCAACTACACGAAGAGAACTCGCTACACATCTACGTCAAATCCCCGATGGTTTCCGGTTGCGGCAGGGAGGTCGAGGTTGTTGATAGAAAAACTAATAAAGTAAAGAAAATGCTGATGTTCGGTTCCAATAGTTATTTGGATGCTACCGGCATGCCGTCAGTAGTAGAAAAAGCGGTTCATGTAACAACTGACTATGGAATAGGAAGTGGCGGGGTTCCACTATTGAGTGGAACGACAATATTCCAAAATGAATTGGAAAAAGAGATAGCCAAGCTGACCGGTTTTGATGACACTATATTATTCTCTTCCGGCTTCACTGCCAATATAGGTGTGATAGTAGGATTGATACGCCCTAACAACTTGCTGGTATATGACAGACTCAACCATGCCAGTTTAATTGACGGAGCTCTTATGTCTGGCGCCAAAATGGTAAGATATAAGCATAATGACCCTAAAGCACTCGAAAAAATATTAAAAGAAAATGTCGGGCAATACAAAGATGGCATGATGGTGGTAACCGACGGAGTATTTAGTATGGATGGAGATATTGCCGATATTCCGGCTATCCTAGAGATTGTGAAGAAATATAATGCATTGCTTTTAATAGATGATGCCCATGCCACGGGAGTAATTGGGAAAGACGGAGCCGGAACGCTAAGCTATTACGGCATAAAAGAGCGCGAAAATATAATCGTTACAGGAACGCTCAGTAAAGCAATAGGGGCGATAGGAGGCTTTATAACTGCCAAACAAAACATTATTGATTACCTGAGAGTTTATGCTCGTAGTAACATGTATTCCACCTCTTTACCCCAGAGTATATGTGCGGCATCCCTTGAAGTAATCAAAGAGATGCGTAATACGGATATTCAGAATGCACTGAAACAGAATGCTGAATATGTAAGAAACGGATTGAAAGCAATTGGCTTTAATACTTTGAACTCGATCACACCTATTATTCCTGTTATTGTAGGAAACGAATACATATTGACCCGGATAACAAAGGAACTTTATGACAGGGATATATTTACCAATGCCATATTTCCTCCGGTTGTACCTCCTAATATGTGCCGAATTAGAATTGGCGTGATGTCGTCACATACGCTTGAAGACTGTGACAGGCTGATAAACGCCTTCCATGAAATAGGCAAAAAATATGAACTTATCTGAGAAGAACGGCATGTTTCCATGCAAATATACAGCGGCTGTATCTTCATATTGATACAACTGCTGTTAAGTTCTTCTTCAAATTTGGTGGTAAATTCTTTATTTCTTTATTTTCAAGTTGATAATTATCCTTTTTGCTTGCTTTAATAAGAAAAAACAGACACCGGCTGAATAAGATAACTCAAGTTTCGGAAGTGAGTTTGCGCCGTCTGAACCGGTATCTTCATCCTTATCCCTTTCTTCAATTAACATTGTTAACGCCTTTTACAGGTTGTCAGGTTCTTATGCGCAAATAATAAGGCTTTTGCATTTAAAGAACTTGTTATTCACATCCAAAGATCAAACTTTAACTCTGTGTTAAAACAAAGCTTTTGAGGATAGAAATCTTACTTTTTAAAGATATTGATTTTCAGATGGTTTATTTTTAAATTTGCTTCTTCACCTCATGGATGGACTCTTCGGGGGAAAGCCGGGATACTTGCTTTTTTGTCAACTATAAACGAGGGCTTACACTTCCGAAAACGGAATTAGATTCCATGAGTAAAAGAAAACTTACCACCTAATTTGAAGAAGAACCTGCTGTTATCAAACACTTATTTTTGATATAATTTAAGAGAAATAAGAACTCTTAAACTGGCGAACTACCGTTTTTATATGAAGGACTAACAGGGAGATTCATGTAGTTTCCTGGATTTGTGCAGTGAAGCCTGTTACAAGTTACAAGAACTTCGGGAGCGATGGAGGTATAAAAGAATGCATAATACTCGATATTACAAAGAGAAATATGAACAGTTGAGTAAGGTATCCCATAAGCAAATGTTGCAAATCACGGTTTTACAAACCCATATATCTAAGTGTGAAGCTATCATGGCTGAGTTGAAGAAAATCAGCGAAGGAGTTTACAGACAAAGGAACAAGATAGCATACGTAGTCTCCTTTACGATAACAGACAAAGGCCTTTATATAAAAAATATAGACTTTGTATTGCATCTGGTACTGCCTGATTTTAAATGGAAAGCAACAATCGCTGAATGCCGTATCTGTTACAAAAGTATATTCACTGAGAAAACATATTTTATCTTGATTCCCTTCTTGCAGTATTTGATTACCGTAACCGAGGTTTAGGAAGTGAAATGATTTATTACATAGAAGACATTGCAGAAAAACTTGGAGCAGAAATCATTCAGGAAGACGTAAAACAATCGGAAAATGAAGAGTATGAATTACGTTTAAAATTCTATCGAAATTTAGGATATGAAATTACGGGCACACCTGGTATTAATAAAATAAGAGAACAACTGAATAAGGATAAGCGTAGATAGAGAGAATGTCTATCCTCAAACCTGTATATACTCCGAATATCCTACAAAACTCTGTATCATCGACTTTCGTCCGACCATTTTTCAGATGGGGCATTTCAAAAGGAATCCCCATGCCTTTCAAGAAATCCTCCCAAATTTTAGCATCACGTTTGACAGACCCGAAATGTCGCCCGCACATCGTCCAACAGGAAATTGAGTTAGCATGCTTTCAAGGAATTGCCCGCCATTCTTTACGTATTGACATCCCACAACTCCGGCACTACATCCAAGTTGGAGCTGAATTGTACGATTTCGCCATTGACAGTCAAACGGATCATGATTCCCGACTTGCCTTCTTTGTTTACTTGATCCTTCCGAATGTAGAAAAGAATCTTGAATGCACTCTTGCTCATAATACCTCCTTTTTCTGCCTTTTTGCCGAGGGTAAAAACTTTTAGTGGCAAAGAAATGATTAATAATTGAGTTACGAGCAGACATATTAAAGACAACAGACAACAAATCAGAGACTACCCTAAAAATCGTCACTAAAATCAACCGTCAATTTTCAGTAACGATTTAGTAACGGTACTCTGTCTAAACAGGGCTTTTCTGTGTATTTCGGATGTCCGAGAAGAGAAATAAAAAATCCCGTAAAACCTTGATTTTACGGGATTTGTCATACTTTGACCCCTTTTTGTCTTTGGGGTTCTGCGGAGAGACAGGGATTCGAACCCCGGGTACCTCGCAGTACAACGGTTTTCAAGACCGCCGCAATCGACCACTCTGCCACCTCTCCAAAACTACTTTTCAATAGTGCTTTTCTCTTAAAGCGCTGCAAAGGTACGAATCATTTTCAAATCTGCAAATTTTTCCGCAAAAAATATTTGGAAAGAGTACTTCAACAGAGAGGAACACAACCTCCCTATAAGTAGGTATTTTTATGCTATTCAACATAAAATAGGAACCTTTTATATCCCTAAACCGAAAAAAGATCGTAAATTTGCACGCTCTAAAGGATAACTAACCACTAACTGATTAATTTTATGGAATTGAATAAGACCTTTAAAGATGGACTTTGGAGCAAGGAAATCAACGTCAGAGATTTCGTCAGTAACAACATTACTCCTTACGAAGGGGATGCTTCTTTCCTGCAAGGACCTACTGAACGCACTAAGGCTGTCTGGAACAACTGTCTCAAAGCTCTCGAAGAAGAGAGAAACAACAATGGAATTCGCGCACTTGATTACACTACAGTATCTACTATAACCTCCCACCCTGCCGGCTATATCGATAAAGAGAACGAACTGATCGTCGGATTACAAACCGATCAGGTACTGAAACGTGCCATCAAACCGTTCGGCGGAATTAATGTAGTAATGAAGGCTTGCCGTGAAAACGGAGTAGAGGTGGATGATAGAGTAAAGGATATCTTCACTCATTACCGCAAGACACACAACGACGGAGTATTCGATGTATACACTGATGAAATCCGTTCATTCCGTTCTTTGGGATTCCTGACCGGGCTTCCTGATAATTATGCACGCGGACGTATCATCGGTGACTATCGCCGCCTTGCCCTTTATGGTCTCGACCGTCTGATCGAAGCCAAGAAAGAGGACCTCCATAATCTTACAGGTCCGATGACAGAAGCCCGCATTCGTCTCCGCGAAGAGGTGGCCGAACAGATCAAGGCACTGAAAGAAATCAAGGTGTTGGGTGAATACTACGGTCTGGATCTCAGCCGCCCGGCATATACCGCACAAGAAGCCGTACAATGGGTGTACATGGCTTATCTGGCTGCTGTAAAAGAGCAGGATGGTGCTGCTATGTCATTGGGTAACGTGTCTTCATTCCTCGATATCTATCTGGAATATGAACTGAGCCAGGGAACTATTACGGAAACATTCGCTCAGGAGTTGATCGACCAGTTTGTTATCAAACTCCGTATGGTACGTCACTTGCGTATGCAGTCGTACAACGATATTTTTGCAGGTGACCCGACATGGGTAACCGAATCCATCGGAGGACGTTTCAACGACGGGCGTACAAAGGTCACTAAAACATCTTTCCGTTTCTTACAGACACTCTACAACTTAGGTCCGTCACCGGAACCTAACATGACTGTACTATGGAGTCCTGAACTGCCGGAAGGTTTCAAGGCATTCTGTGCACAAGTATCCATTGATACTTCATCCGTACAGTACGAAAACGATGACCTGATGCGTGAGGTCCGCCAATCGGACGATTACGGTATCGCTTGTTGTGTTTCTTACCAAGAAATCGGAAAGCAAATTCAGTTCTTCGGCGCCCGTGCCAACCTTGCAAAAGCATTATTGCTGGCAATCAACGGAGGACGTTGCGAAAACACAGGCACTGTCATGGTAAAAGACATCCCTGTATTGACAGGCGAAACGCTGAAGTTCGAAGAAGTAATGGCCAACTATAAAAAGGTATTGGTACAGATTGCCCGTGTATATAACGAGGCTATGAACATCATCCACTATATGCACGATAAGTATTATTACGAAAAGGCTCAGATGGCTTTTGTAGATACTGATCCGCGCATTAACCTTGCTTATGGTGTAGCCGGACTTTCAATCGCTATCGATTCACTGTCTGCCATCAAATATGCGCATGTGAAAGCGCGCCGCAATGACATCGGCCTGACTGAAGGATTCGATATCGAAGGCGCTTTTCCCTGCTTCGGTAACGATGATGACCGTGTAGACCACTTGGGTGTAGACCTGGTATACTTCTTCAGCGAAGAACTGAAGAAACTCCCGGTATACAAGAATGCCCGTCCTACCCTCTCGTTGCTGACCATCACTTCGAACGTGATGTATGGCAAGAAAACAGGTGCCACTCCCGACGGACGTGCCAAAGGCATCGCCTTTGCACCGGGTGCCAACCCCATGCACGGACGTGACAAGAATGGTGCGATTGCTTCGCTCAGTTCAGTAGCTAAGTTGCGCTACCGTGATTCACAGGATGGCATCAGTAACACATTCTCTATCGTTCCGAAATCATTAGGCGCAACTCAAGAGGATCGTATCGACAACCTGGTGACCATGATGGACGGATATTTCACCAAAGGCGCACACCACCTGAACGTGAACGTACTGAACCGTGAAATGCTACAGGATGCAATGGAACATCCCGAAAAGTATCCACAACTGACTATCCGCGTTTCAGGATATGCCGTCAACTTCGTGAAGCTGAGCCGCGAACACCAGCTGGAAGTTATCAGCCGAAGTTTCCACGAAAGAATGTAATTGAATGATAAACGTACACTCATACGAGTCAATGGGAACATTCGACGGGCCGGGTCTCCGGCTCGTCGTTTTCCTTCAGGGGTGTAACTTCCGGTGCCTGTATTGTGCCAATCCGGACACAATCGAAGCCAAAGGAGGTACGCCAACCCATCCGGATGAAATTGTCCGCATGGCTGTCAGCCAAAAAGCTTTTTTCGGTAAGAAAGGAGGAATAACTTTCTCCGGTGGAGAACCCACTTTTCAGGCGAAAGCTCTTATCCCACTTTTTAAAAGACTGAAGGAAGCTGGAATCCACATCTGCCTCGACACCAACGGCGGACTGTGGAACAATGATGTTGAAGAACTCTTGGGGTTGACTGATTTGGTTTTATTGGATATCAAAGAGTTCAATCCGGAACACCACCAGTCTCTGACCGGAAGAAGTAACGAACAAACACTGAAAACCGCCGCCTGGCTCGAAGCCAATCAAAAGCCATTCTGGCTGCGCTATGTATTAGTGCCCGGTTACAGCGACTTCGAAGACGATATCCGGCAGTTGGGAGAACATCTTGGAACGTACCGGATGATTCAGCGTGTAGAGATATTGCCTTATCATACTTTAGGAGTTCATAAATACGAAGCGATGGACAAAGAATATCTCTTGAAAGGAGTGAAAGAAAACACTCCGGAGCAAATAGAAAAGGCCGAAAAATTATTCAGGCAATACTTCCGGACAGTACAAGTAAATTAGCTTATCATTAAGAAGGGGATGAGAGTGTATCAAGAGTCTTTTCAACACAGAAGACACAGCCCCATCCCCTTTATTTTTTTATCACTCCAGAGAGCCACCGCCATTCTAATGAAGTGCCACCGGCATTCCGATTAAATGCCACCGCCACTCTGTTCAAACGCCACCGCCACTCCGGCTTACATCTGCCTTACTTTAATAAGTGAACCGCAATCCTGCCTGCAAATTAAAATTACAAGGTGTTTCTTTTCGGATAGTCTGTATTTTCGAACCATCGTCAAAGAAATACGAAACTCCCGGTTCCACATAAAATCCCACATGCTCCGTTGCATTGAACTGAGCTCCTACTGCACCTGCTACAGAAAATTGCAAAGGTTTCACATTCACCTTATCGCCCGCCAGTTTTCCATATACGCATTTCTCAACCATTCCACCGGCAGATACATAAAGCGTAAAGTATTTCTTTTCCAGGAAATTCCAGTTTCCGCGTACCGGGATACCGATATAATGCAGTTTCTGAGTCTGCATCTTGTTATCTCCCTGTCGCTTGACATCGGAAGACAACAACGTATAAGTCAATCCGGTTTCTACGGAGAAACCTTTCGGAAGGGATTTACGTACGGACAATCCGAAACTTACCGGCTGATGATGTTCATAATCCATCACAGTAGTCGTACTGGACTTCAGATAAGGAACTCCCCCTTCAAAGACAACTTCCTGATCTGCGGGAATATTCACGGCCCCATTCATAATTGTCATCAGGTCTACCCTGTTGCTCATTGGACGGGGTGCAAAACTTTCCGAACCATTCGTCGGAAGTCCTCCCCCATTGCCTACCCCTACTCCCATCGACCATTTTCCATTCCGCTTTGCAGAAGAACTCTCAATAGGCAACTGGTATTTGTCTTTACCGGATGGCCTCCGGGCCTCTTTCCTTTTTTCTATTTGTGACGCAGTACTCTCTTTTTTCTCCGTTACAGCAGTTGCTTCAGACTGTGATTCGGCAGGCTTCTCCGCCACCACAGCCTCCGGATGTTTCTCTGCCCCCGGAAAGGCTTCCGGAGTGATCTTTGGATCATTCCCTTTCGCCAAATATCCAGAAGCGGAACTCACGTCTGTCCCTCCCGCCGGCTTCATTGGCTCGGACACGGCGACCTGTACATCCGGTAAAGCCGGTTCCGGCAATATATCCGGATTGACAGCCAATGAAGGAGCCGTCGCATAGCGAATTTCATCTGCGACCGGACTATTCAGGAAATACAAACTTACAGCAGTCGTCACCACCAACACTACGGCAGCCGCGGCAACGGCCCATCGGCGGTACGGATATATTCGTCTTTCGGTTACGGGCATCAGCTCCTTTTCCAGTCGTTCCCAACCGGAAGCAGGTATCGGCTCGGAATAATCCTCGAGCTTCTCTTTGAATGCCTTTATCCATTTTTCGTTTTCTTTCATCATTCTATTCTATTTTAGAAATCCCGGGTTCACTTGGTGTCCGAAGACATACGTCAACCGTTGATCATCAACCATTCCTTTACTTTCTTGGCTAATACACTCTTTGCCCGAAAAAGTTGTGAAGCCGAAGATTTTTCATTAATCCCCAACATCTGTGCGATTTCCTTGTGCGACTTATCTTCAAAGGTGTATAAGTTGAATACGGTACGATATCCGGCGGGGAGTTCGCTAATAAATTGCATCAGCACTTTCTGAGGAATCGCTTCGACAGCCGAAGCATCGGGTTCGTCATAAGTTTCGGGAACTTCATCCAGTGCCATGGTTTGGTTCATCACATCGTTCTTTCTTAAGAACTGTAAAGCCGTATTCACCATTACACGCTCCATCCATGCTCTAAGAGAGCCTTCACCCCGCCAGGTAAACTTGTCGAAGGAGTCGAAAATTTTCAGGAAACCGTCGTGTACCAAGTCCTGTGCCATGTCTCTGTCTCCGGCATAACGAAGACAGACACCAAGCATGCGTCCTGCGTACTGCTCATAAAGTTCTTTGCGGGCACGATTATCTCCCTGCCTGCAACGTTCCGACAGCTCTAATTCATTCATTCTCCTAAACACGTGTTTACCTTATAAATGCAGCAAAGATAGAAATACTGCACTGAGAGAACAACTCTTTTATCACTTTTGTTTCTTTAACATTTTACGATGCAATATTTCACGGCTCCCCGCATTTCTTCAATACAGCGAAGAATAAATCTCAATGAATAAATAGGATACTAAAACCAACAGGAACTTATGAGAAGATTTAAATTAGTTACTTTTACCCTCATTCTGGCACTAATGCCCATCCTGCAGTCTTGTCTGGACAATGAAGACAATGATTATTGGGTCACTTGTCCTCCGGGTGGAATACTGGCCATCGGTACAATGAAAATTCCCAATGCGGACACCCCGAGGGATTTTTTTATTGCCCTGGACAATGGAAATAACGTATTCCCCGCAGATACGGCCGATATTCGCAACTGGAAATACACCGTCGCAGAAGGACAGAGGGTTTTTGTGGGTTACGTGAAGATGGAAGGAGAAGAAAAACCCGGATATGAAAACGGTAAGATATTCACGATAGAAGATATACTGACAAAGGATATCATCCCGCTGACGGAAGCAACGGCGGACAGCATTGGAGACGACCGCATCAACGTCACGGCGCATGCACTTACAAAGGATTATCTCACCATCGAATACCAGTATCTGGGCAGTATGGACGAGAATAAAAAGCACATGCTGAATCTGGTACAAAACGAAATTACAGGTCCTGTTGAAGACGACGGATATATCTGTCTGGAATTCAGGCATAACGCCTTTGACGACTCTCCCAGTAAACTGGGTTCAAGCCTCGTCTCCTTCAAACTGGCCAATATAGCCGATCTGTTGCCGACAGCAAAAGGAATAAAGCTCCGTGTAAACACGATTTATGACAACATACAGTATATCACAATAGATATCAATGAAGATAAGAACTTAAAAATAAAATCATTTCATTCTCAATAAAACAACAGAAGACACCTGCACAAATTTGACAAAACTAAGAATAATTCTGATATATAAAAGAAATAAAGCGGCGATGTTTGTGAAAATATCGCCGCTGTTTTTTTTATACCAGGCACTGAACAGCCTGTAAAGTAAGCATCTCTTTGGGGACTGCTGCCTGGATCTCTTCTTTCAATACTTGCAGCAGGCTGGTACGGATAAAGTCTTTTCGTGTAACCAGGACAATCTGGCGAGTGGGCCTTGGGATGGCAAACGGACGGACCAGTTCCTTCTGTTCTTCGCTCAGTTGCATCACTGCCAGCTCCGGAATAAATGTAATGCCCTTACCGCTCTCCACCATATGCATAAAAGTCTCCATACTGCCCAAGCGATAGGCCATTTGGCTGACCTTTACCGCTTCCATCTGGCAGAAACGGACCAACTGATCGCGAAAACAATGTCCTTCATCAAGAAGCCAAAGCCGCTCTCCGGTCACGTCGGACGTACGAATCACATCGTGTTTGAACAATGGTTCCTTTTTCGAAACGTAACCGAAGAACTGCTCATAAAACAAAGTCTCCTCTGTTAATGCAGCATCATCCAGCAGACTGGCAATGATAGCGGCATCTGCTTCACCGGTCAGCAAAGCCTTGCGGATATCCGGTGTTTTCATTTCCATAACCCGTATATCAAGATCGGAGTATTTCTCCATCAGTTGCGGAAAAAAACGGGGCAAAAGATAAGGTGCAATCGTAGGCAATACGGCCAGCCGGAACGTACCGGACAAAGAATGCTGTTCCTCATTGATAATCTCCTTGACGCAGGTAGTTTCCGAAAGGATTTTGCGTGCCTGTTCCAGCACCTTCTTACCGATGGAAGTGGGACAGACCGGAGTCATACTGCGGTCGAACAGCTTCACTCCCAATTCTTCCTCCAGTTTCTGGATCATCGCACTCAAAGTAGGTTGCGTTACCCGGCAATACTCGGCAGCTTTTGCAAAGTGCCGGAACTGATCGACGGCCAGAATATATTCCAATTGTTGTATAGTCATCGTTCTCTGATTTATTAAAGATATAGAATCTATCAATGCAAAGATAGAAATTTTCAGTTTGACACGAATCATTTTGTGCCGTATCTTTGTTCCAGATAAAAAGAAGATATATAGTATTAACTCAAAAAAACAATAGCATTATGAAAACTTTAAATTATACACATTTGGATGAAAAGGGAGCTAACAACATCGTAGTATCATTGCAGCAATTACTTGCCGATTTTCAAATTCACTATGCAAACTTAAGAGGATTTCATTGGAATATCAAAGGACACGGTTTCTTCGTACTGCACGGTAAATTCGAAGATCTCTATAACGGAGCTGCCGAAAAGGTGGACGAAATTGCCGAACGCATATTGATGCTGGGAGGAACTCCTGCCAATAAGTACAGTGACTACCTGAAGATGGCACAAATCAAGGAAGTGGACGGAGTGAGCAAAGCCGATGACGCGTTGAATCATATTCTTGAAACTTACGGGTATCTGATAGCAGAAGAGCGTAAAGTCCTGTCTCTCGCCTCTTCACACAACGATGAGGTAACAGTGGCTATGATGAGCGACTACCTGAAGGAACAGGAGAAAATGGTTTGGATGCTGACAGCATACAACGGATAACTCCAAACAGGGTTACGCCCTTTTATCTAAAGGGTGCAGCCATCCCGGCGGGATGGCTGCACCCTTTCTCTTTTATCCGATTCAGATGATACTTGTACGTTTTGTAAATTCTATAATTTCCGGAATATATCCGAATGCAAGTCCCGTCACCGTATCTGCACATCCGTAATAGATAGCAATTCGTCCGGTCTCCGAATCATGAAGCGCTGCGCACGGGAAGCAGACATTAGGCACATCGCCCATGCATTCGTACTCTTTCTGGGGTGAAATCAAGTAAGGCCCCGAACGGAATTTTACTTTCCAGGGTTCATCAAGGTCAAGCAATGCGGAACCGAAACTATACACAAAACCATTGCATGAAGCTAATACACCGTGATAGATCAGCAACCAGCCTTCTGATGTTTCAATCGGAATAGGTCCTGCACCGATCTTGGTGCACTGCCAGGCACTGTCTTCAAACGGAGCCGGAGACATTACATGACGATGGCGTCCCCAAAATTCCATATCGGGAGATTCACTATAAAAAATATCTCCGAAAGGAGTATGTCCATTGTCGCTCGGACGACTCAACATGGCAAAACGGCCGTTTATCTTACGAGGAAACAAAACTCCATTCCGGTTAAAAGGAATAAAGGCGTTTTCCAGCTGATGGAACGTTACAAAGTCATAGGTATAAGCAACACCAATAGTAGGACCATGATAACCGTTGCACCAAGTCACATAATAGCGGTCCTCAATGAAGCAAACCCTGGGATCATATCCATAAACCCAGTTCCCGATCTCCGCATCATCACATTGAAACTTCAACGGCTCTTCATTGATGTCCCAACGAACGGCATCTTTACTGAACCCCACATGCAGACGCATGCGACGGTTGGTATCATCACAACGAAACACTCCTGCATAGCCATCCTTAAACGGGACTACGGCACTGTTGAATATACTGTTTGAAGTAGGGAGCAAGTCGCGCGGAATAATCGGATTTGCCGAACAACGCCACACTACATCTTTACATCCTGCCGGACGTTCTTCCCAAGGCATGGCCGGCAAAGCAGCACCTGCAATTTTAAATTCTTCCATGATTCGATTAAATTAATATTATGTATATATCTCGTTTATATTGAAATTCTCTTTTATTTCTTCTTTCCGTCCGGATACGTAAAAGGTACTAACCAAGTGACGACAAAAGCCGGTATGGTAGCGATCAGCACCCAGACAAAGAAATCACGATAACCCAGCCAGTCGCTCAGATATCCGCTCATCATCCCCGGAAGCATTACTCCTAAATTCATGATACCGGTGGCAAAAGCATAATGTGCCATCTGGTGTTTGCCGGGGGCTACTTGCTGCATCATAAAGAGCATTAATCCGACGAAACCAAATCCGTACCCCAAATATTCAAATACAATGGTCGTACCGATAATCAACAGGTTAGAGGGTTGGTAAAGTGCCAACAGTAAGTATACCAAAAACGGAATATTAAAAGCGCAACACAAAGAAAACAAGGTCTTCCGAAGTCCGTAAGCCGAAATGTAATAACCCGCCAAGAGCGAACCGAGGATAAATGCTCCTGCTCCGAACGTACCGTATACCAATCCGATGTCCTGAGTACTAAGCCCCAATCCGCCATCTGCAACCGGTGCTTTCAGGAACAACGGTACAATCTTCAGGGCGTATCCTTCGGCAAATCGGTACAAAATGATAAAGACAATGTAGAAAGCAATATGTTTTTTTTGGAAAAAAGAACGAATGACTTCCCAAAGCACGTTCAATGCATCTCTCACCGTATTTACTTCACCGGAAGCACCTCCTCCCGAAGGCAGAATCCGAATGTGGTAAAGCCCGATCAAAATCATAATACCCGCACACATCAACATCACAATCATCCAGGCATGTACCACTCCAAATTCATCCTTCAGCATACCTGCCAGCCAAACCAAGCCTCCGTTGGCAAGTATCTTGGCCAGATTATAAAAAGCTCCCTGCCAACCGATATACTTGGCTTGCTGGGTAGCAGTCAGCTCCGTCAGGTATACTCCGTCACCCGCAATGTCATGAGTCGCACCACTGAGAGCAATGATCCCCATCAGAGCGATGGCATAACGAAAAAAATCGGGCAACGGCAGCGAAAGTGCCACCAACGCAAATGCCAGTCCGGTAATGATTTCTGTAGCGACAACAAAGTACTTCTTCGTCTTAAACATCTCCAGAAACGGACTCCATAAAGGCTTCAATGTCCAGGGAAGCATAATGAGAGAAGTCCAGAAAGCAATCTGTGCATTCGACACCTCCATATCGGAAAACATAAGGACAGAAACCATCGAAAGGGCCACAAACGGCAATCCCATCGCAAAGTAAACAGTAGGCACCCAACATACAGGGCTTATCGGCTTTTTATTCATCAGTTAGTTTTTTATAATAATTCCATCGGTTAACAATTCCAGTAAGCAAAGATAGGGGATATTAAAAACATAGCCCAAAATTACGACAAGAAGTTGCATTCACTATATAATAATACAACTGACTTCACAAAATCACTAATCCTTACCGGTTCTTTTTTTTGCTCTGTCGGGATGAAGTACACAAAAGAAGCACCGAAACCCCATGGCCCCGATGCTTCTCCCCCTTATCTACAATCTAAACACCTCTATTGCTTCACAAATAAATTTATTTCCGCAAATCCGGTATAGCTATCCGGGCTCAGACAATTAATCCTGAACTCTTTAACATCCCCGATAGGTGGTTCGATGACTGCATACTGCGGCTCGTTTCCTTTAAAGCTCCTGAAAGTCAAAGTCCTCTGATAAGTCACCCATTCTGTCGCTCCGTCTTTCCTGACTTTGATCTCCGCACTTTTCAGATTGTATGACGATCCGTAAGCACTCTGTTTAGTAACCGAGAATCCTGCCAAAGTAACAGGCCGGGGCAATACTGTATTCCACCAGCACTCTTCAGCATTGGCTACTCCCCACGAAAACCAAGATGTATTTGCTTCACCATCGATAGCCAGATGTGCACCATATCTGGCATCATCGTTTGCGTATGCATTACTGCAACTTACATCCCATGCACTGCGGTCCACTGCCGCCCAGTCTGCAGGCTTCGTATAGCCGGTATAGAGTATGCTGGCATAAATCCGGATATAGACCGTATTCATAGATGTACTTACAGCCTGTCCGTCCATACCGGTAACTTCTTTAAGCATCACCGGGAGTACGTATCCGTCAGGGTTACTCAATTTCTCTATGTTCTTCAAAACCACACGGAAAGAAGACTCGGCCACAGTCTGTCCGGTTTTCAGAGTGGACTCTTTTTTCTCAATGTCATAATTATCTCCGGGCAACAATTCACATTTCGTCTTCTTAGCCGAATTATAAGCATTTACTTTCAGGGTATCGATACCTAAAGTAGCGGTGACCTCCCGTGAAACGGGTTGTACGGCACACAGTTGTATTTCAAAATCAGAACGGTCAGCGGTAGATGAATTACTTACGCGATCTACCACTACTACAGCACTCATTTCAGCCCCCGGTGCTACTCCCGTTCTGATATATATTTTTTGATATTTGTTCATTTCATTATCATCGTTACTACACGAAGCCAATGATACAAACCCCGTTATCAAACAGATTAAGGTCACAAAATTCAAATGTCTATTCATATCTTATTCTTCTTTTACATAGTTATTGTTTATCAAAACGAACATGCTCTTTCCATACAAGAGTCCCTCCTGCCGTGAGGTCGTATCCGTGTCCGGTACAATCGGCAAAAGCATTTCCTTTGCCCTCGTCCATTTTCCAGTAGCCTATCAGATTCGGATCAGCGGGTTTCACGGCAAAATACATGTTAGACTGAATTTGTGTCTGGCTGATCGCTGTCTTCCAAAGACGTACCTGAGCCATCTGGCAATTGTTCCGGAAGTAGCTGCCGCTTGAAACCATGTTCATCGTGTCGAACCGTACCGGGCCTCCTTTCGTTTGTAAAGTCACATCAAGCACCCCGTTAATATAAATCGATAACAATCCGGAAGAATTATAGACGAACGCCAGATGATACCATTTGTCTTTCTCAAACAAAGTCACCGTATTAACCTGACTTCCCAGCGTTTTCACCTGCAATGAATTATAAGGAATCATAGCGTCACCAAAACGGATATATACCTCATGGTCTTTGCTACCCGAATTGAAGATAGCCTGATTATTAATGTCAAAGCCATCCATTTGTACCCAGGCTTCAAGCGACCATTCGTTGGTTGTCACTCCCCACAAACCTTCTTTGGACGGTTTTACAGCATTGGCCGTATTCATAAACGGTACGGACTGTATCAGCGGCTTGTCCAGTAAAATAATAAACTTCGACGAAAGCCCGATCGTAGACACCGGTCCTTGAATTTCGGTGAGGGATACCGGAATGGCATAGAGTTCTCCGTTTTCATTCGAATAAGGTTTCACCTTAAATTCTGATGGTACCGCACTTACATCACCCGCCTGAATCTTTATCTCTTTATCATAAGAAAAATATTGTTCAGGAAGAACCTCGTACGAAGTTTCATTGGCTTCATTGTACTCTTTAAGAATAGAGGGGTCAATCGTCAAAACAGCAGTTACATCTCCGGCAACAGGCTGCCCCATGCGTACGGTCAAAGTAGTTGTGGTAACATTTTCAGGATCAACCGTAACCTTTGCCGAACCATTCTCGGATGCTTCATTCAGATAAATAGCATTGTCAATCACACGGTAATCGGCATCTTCGCATCCAGCCAGAATCATCGGCAGAACAACACAAGCAAGCAAATAAGATTTTATTGTTATTCTTTTCATAATCAAATTCATTTAAGTCATTTTACAGCGGGATTCATAATTCTGATTGCCTCACGCAAATATTTGTATTCAACGTCGCCCGGATAATCATATTCCATATGGTACGTCCCTACTCCGCCCTTTCGAACTTGTTTACCATCAATGACCGGAGTCCAGCGTGCCATTCCGGCAAGTGCCCGCATTTTATTTCCGTAACGATCTACATAATCGCCTCCTCCTGTCGGAGCATAGGATTCGAAATTTTCTGTGACGATGTACATATTAGCCACTTTTTCGGGAGTGAGTACCTCTTTAAAATTGGCAATTGTACCGGCCAGCCGCCTGTCAAGATTAGTATCGGAGTTACCCGCAAGGTTGGAGTATGCCTGCACGATGAAGTAATCAAAATAAGGTCCGGTTTCCGGATGAATGCTTTGTGGCTCACCATCGATCACAAGCAGTCGCCCCGTGCCCGATTTGGGTCCGATTCTCTCTCCTAACGCCTTTACGAAAGTGAGCATATTTTCGGGATAGCTGGCCAAATTTCCGGGAGACCCATAATTAGGTTCATAATCGATATCGAAACCATCATATCCATACTTATCGATGGAGTCACAAATGGCATTTGCATATTTTCTGATCGCGCCGTCGATAGCTTCCTGATCGCCATCTTTCCACCCCCAATATTCTTTATAATTCTCTTTATACTCTTCGGGAGTCAACTGATCGCCTACATTAGCTACGATAAAGCACATCAATGCACGCGTACCTTTCAGTTCTTTCACTTTTTTCTTATCCAGCATCCGGGCTTCATCCAGATTCTTCCAGTTTCCCCAGATGGAAACGAAGTCCACACTATCGGGAAGTCCCATCAGACTCCCCACCATCGAAGCTCCCACACCTGTCCAGCCTCCAAACCAGCCAAACGCAACCGAATGCTCCGAACGTTTATAAGCTCTCAGATTCTCGTAGTAGTCATTTCCCGGCATTTCAAAAAAATCCTCTGCTTCGGGTTTGGTCCAGTCACTGCAACCCAGAAGCATACTGACGAACAACGCAAAAACCACTATATTTAAATATCTCTTTTTCATTTTCTTTTCTCTTTTTAGCTTAAACATCAATTCTTTTTAGCCCACCAAAGGTCGGTAGCCCCAGTATCCGGGCCACCCAACATTGAGACGGCTACCGAAACATTGGCAGCATTTCCCTGCTTCTCGGACAATGGGAAAGGCAAACGCCGCAATTGCCGGTTGGTGTCAATTACTCCGTTACTCAAATTGCTGACAGATGGAAACACTTCCGGATAACCTGTACGCCGATAATCGGCCCAACCTTCAAAGCCCAGAGGGAAATTGGCTATCCATTTCTGAGTAATGATACGCTCCAGTTTTTCTTCTGTAGGAGCACCTTCATTCCACGCAATCGTTATCTTGGTTTTCGGTGTATAATTGCATTTAACCGGGTTAGTCGGGTCGACAAAAGGTTCAGGCACTGCCACTGCATTTGCCAGATATTCTTCTGCTCCACCCACTTTCCGCTGGTCGAATGAAAGTTTAACGCCTTGTTCGTAGAAGTCACGGGCACTACCTCCCATATCCCAACCACGCAGAGCACCTTCAGCACGCAAAAAGGCTGTTTCAGCCGCACAGAACATCAACATATCGTCTTTCTGATCGTAATTGGGCATAGAGTATCCTGCATAAGTGGCCGGCTTCACTCCTTCCAATCCCGAACGCATACCCATATACGGGCTATTGCCTCCCAACTTGGATGTCGTGAAATAGACTGCGCTACGAGGATCGGAATACCCTTTCATATAACTGGCAATAGTGGCATTGATACGGATTTCGCCCCAACTGGAGGCTACCAGCCACAGCGGATTGGGTTCGGCACCTACACCGACATATGCATTATTATCATTCGTATCTATCAGTCCGCGGGCACTCTTTACCGCTTCCTCAGCTTTCGCACGGGCAAGTTCGGGCGCCACATTGCTGATACGGACAGCCAGACGCAATTTAAGCGAATTAGCAAAACGCATCCACTTATTATAATCTCCATTATAGACCGGATCATAGCCCTCCAACGGCTTCAATCCGCCGACCTCGTCTACAAATTCGCCCAATATCTGTACTGCATAATCCAAATCTTCAAACATGTGTTTATATACATCTTCCTGACTGTCGTATGCAACAGCCGTTTTGCCATTGGCCACTTGACTGTAGGGAATGGGGCCGTAACAATCGGTCACACGCAACATTGTATTTACGCGAAGCAGCTTCGCCATTGCCCAATAGTGACCTTTTCCGCCGGTTGCCGTTTCCAATTTAAAGTAGTTGGAATAGAATTTCTCAAAAGGCGTATTGAAAGGAATCTGATTCCAGGATTCCGTCTGGTTGAATGTATTGAAGTTAGAACCACCCCATGAGTTAGCCATTGTCAGATAGCCGCTAAAAGGTCCCGCTACCATCTGGTCAATCATCTGATTGTCATTCTGCTGTACATTGATTCCGGTAGTAATCATTGTTGCAAACAGCATGGGCGGATTAAGTGAATGGGGTTCGTACGGATTGGTGTTGTATTCCTCAAAATTACTGGTACAGCAACACAAGAGTGGCGTGATAGCTGCGGCCAAAGCCATATTTAATATTTTATTTTTCATAATAGACTTGTTTTAAAATTGAAACTTAACATTGAAGCCAATATTACGTGTGCTCGGCTGCATAAAGTAATCTACCCCCTGATAGAAATTGCTGGTAGTAGAAGGGGTCATTTCCGGATCGAACGGTGCTTTACAATAAATCATCCAAAGATTCTTTCCTACGATACCTGCCGTTATGCCCACTTTATTGTTAAACCACTTACGAGGTAATGTATAACTCAGGTTCAACTCGGAAAGGCGTACGTTCGTCGCACTATAAGTGTAGTATTGTCCCAATCCTCCGGTAGAGCCTCCGATGGTCTGAAAATAAGACTTGGCATCCACGAATCCGTTATTGATCCACACTCCACCGGCATCACGTGCATCGGCTGTAGCTTTGGACACACCGTAATAATCGAGTATACCCTGAGTGTTCGACACGCATAATCCACCGACACGCGCGGTCAGAACCACGCCCAGGCTGACGCCTTTATAAGAGAAGGTATTGCTGAATCCCATATTGAAATCAGGATTCATCGTACCTATTTTTTTAGGTTCGGCATAGTCCTGCACTCCGACTTTACCTGTCTGGGGATCTACCCAGATATTTCCGTTACCATCCGTACGAAGCCCCTTATCTACATACAGGTCCCCCATCGTTCCACCTTCTCTCAGGATGACTCTGGGACCATATCCGTCGGCTCCCAACACAGCCATACGCAACTCCGGCATATCGATGATTTCACCGGTTATCGGATTCGTCGCGCCACTGGCCAGACGTTTCACCTTATTACGATTCATGGTATAAGTCAGGCTGCTGTTCCAGCTGAAATCCCTCCATGTATTATTATATCCCAATGCCAGTTCCAAACCATAATTCTGGATATTACCTGTCTGTACAATAGCCGAAGAATAACCGCTCGACGACGCCAGGGTGATGTTAAAGGTTTGGTTATACGTATTCGAATGATAGTAAGTGGCATCTATACTGAAGTGGTTCCATAATCTGGCATTTAAACCCACCTCCCACGAACGTGTGTCTTCCGGCTTCAGATTAGTGGCAGGCAAAGTAGTTGAAGAGCCCCACTGATGGGATTGTTCATTGAACTCAAAGCCCGGATTCGATAAATAACGTTCGAAAGACGAAGCCACCGAACTGTATGAACCACGCAGTTTCGCATAAGAGATGAACTCGGGCAACCGGAACATCTCCGACAGAACGACAGATCCGCCGATGGAAGGATAGAAGAAAGAGGAGTGTTTAGTAAAGGCAAGCTGCGACTCCCAGTCGTTCCGTCCGGTCAAGGTCAGATATGCCATGCTGCGCCAACCTAATTCTATATTCGCAAATACTCCCTGGGACTGATCATGATATCCGAACTGTTTGGGCTTATAATTACTTTCATAATTAATATTTCTCACTGTAAAGAAATTGGGTATACCGGCCAGATCGCCTTCATTACCCATTTGTTCGTAAACCAAATCTTTAATAGATGCACCGATATTGGCATTCAGCGAGAAATCCCCTATCCTCTTATCGATATTTACCATAATATCAGCATATGTATTACGGTCTGTACGGTTCTGGTCCGAGTAGAAACCATTGGCTCCCGCAAAAGTAGTCAGGGTAGATGCATAACGCTCCTGAGTCAAACGAATATCCGAATTATCTACTTTAACACGGCCCGCAACGTTCAGCCAATCCGTAAGTTTATAAGTCAGGCTTGCATTGATCATGTAACGTTTCTTTTCTGTTTTACGGTTCATGCGTTTCATAATCCAGTACGGGTTTTGCAAACTCAGCCCCTGATGCCCATAAGGCCAGAACTGCGCATTCACCCCACGGCTCTCGCTATAACGTTCGAACATACGGATCTCCTCAAAATTATCATTACGAGGAAACAGATATAATGCCGGCAACGGATTGAAATATTGTCCCTGTGCCGTTATATTTTTATCATTCTGGATGATGTAACTGGCACCGATGTCCAGAGTCAGTTTATCTTTCAGGAAAGTAGCCGTATTCCGGATTGAGAAGTTGTAACGGCTATAACTGTTATTAGGCAGGATACCGGTTGCATTCGTTGTTGAAGCCGATGCATAAGTCTGGTTTTTCTTTGTTCCGGTCGAGAAAGAGATGGCATTAATTACATTCACTCCGGTATTAAAGAAACGGGCAGGATCATAACTCTGTCTGGTTTTATTGCCCCAGCTTGCAAATTCTCCCGGATTATTTCCATACCGGTTTTGCATCTCCGGCATAATATACGCATCAGAGAACATGGTATTATTGCTGACTGTCAGAGTTGTCTTCTCGGCAGATCCCTTTTTCGTGTTAATCAATACAACTCCATTGGCAGCCGCATTGCCGTATAAAGCAGCTGCGGAAGGACCGGTCAGCATATTAATACTTTCAATATCATCCGGATTAAGGTCGGCCACACCGTCCGAACCACTCTGAGTAGCAAAGGAACCTTCGCTCTTGCCAAAACTGACATTGAACATTGGAATACCGTCGATTACATAAAGGGCATTGTTATCCTTTGTTATAGACTTAGTACCTCGCATCACTACCCTGGAGGCCGAACCGACACCACCGGCGGAATTGTTAATCGTTACTCCGGCAACTTTGCCCTGCAAAGAGTTAATGAAATTAGCATCTTTCACTGTATTGATGGCATCGCCACCCACTTGTTGCACATTGTAGCTCAATGCCTTTTGTGCCCGCTTGATACCTAAAGCCGTTACAACAACCTCGTCAAGCACTTCCGTGTCTTCTTGCATCACAATTTTCAGTGGCTTAGAGTCTGTCACTGTAATGGCCTGCGAAGCATAGCCGATATAGGATATCTCGATGACATCTCCTTTGGCAGCCGGTATTGAAAAGTGTCCGCTCATATCGGTGATTGTCCCGTTGGATGTTCCTTTCACCAGTATACTTACTCCGATCAATGGTTCGCCTTTAGCGTCCGAGACATTTCCCGTAACCGTGATTTTCTCCTGCTGAATAGCTTTATCCTTATCATTAGCTGAAAGAATGAGGTGTTTGTTCATAATAGAATAGGAAATCCCCGTCCCCCGAAGCAAACGATTCATCACAGACGTAATATTTTCATTAGTAGCTTTAACGGAAACGGGTTGATTGGGGTTAACATCCCTGGTGTTATACACGATAGATAATGAGGTTTGATGTCCGATTTCATCCAGGACATTACCTAAAGGGGCTTTAGTGAAGTCGATATTTACCCGGATATCTTGCGCTGAAGCAAAAATAAAAGCAGGCATCGACAATAGAAAAAATAGCAAGTACTGAAACTTGTGTTTCACTGATTTCTTCATCTTGTTCTTTTTTAATTAGAAAATGTTTTAGGTAAAAATTGAAAGGTTTAGCAAAAGAAAACTGCTAATTCATATTAAGGTTGGTTTTTAATTAAGGGTCCTTGTTCATCGTTACAGATTTTAGGGTTAACTATATTCACTTTTCTACTAATAATACATTTCAACCTATAAGCATACTAAATCAAGAAGCGACTTTTTTCAAAAAAAGAATAAAAAAAGAATAAGAATACAGATTGAGAAATAAAAAAAAGGAACCATTCCACATTGGAAACAGTCCCTTTTACTGATTTAGGTTATAATAATAAATCGCTATCTACCCGCCTTGGGAGTCAATATTATGTTATTATCCTCACATTTATAATCAAAACGTTTGGTAAGAGCAAGTATAGAAAGAATTTGTCTGATATCATCATCCGTACTAAAAGTACAGGTGAAACGTTCTTTTTTCAGCTGTGCATCAGAAATAATGAAATGTACATCAAAATGCTTTTCCAGACATTGCACAATCTCCACGAGTGTAGCTTGTTCGAATTTCAGTTTTCCGTTAATCCAAAGCAACACATCACCCGGACGATCAGCTTCGGTAAGCATCAACTGCATCGTACGGGTATCCACACTCAACGTTTGTCCCGGTTTCAGTAAGATCCCTTCTTCTTTGGACTGTCCCGGCAGCTGCACTTGCACCAATCCTTTCAATAAAGTCGTCACAACCTTTGCTTCGGACGAGCGTGCCCGGACATTGAATTTTGTACCGAGCACACAAGTCCTGACATCTTTACTATTAACAACAAAGGGTTTGTGCTTATTATGAGAGACCTCAAAATAAGCCTCACCATTCAAATCAACCAATCTTTCCCGCTTCCAGAAAGAAGGTTTATAAACAAGCTGCGTTGAAGCATTCAACCACACCTTCGTGCCATCCGGCAAAACAGCACGTGCCCGTTGACCGGCTTCCGTAGCAAAAACATATCCGGCAGACTTACCGGAAGACATCCAATACAAAGCTCCGGTAGAAATCAGTAAACCGCACAAAAAGGCAGCCAAAGGTACTGCATAACGCTTCCATTTTGAAACACGCATTTTACCCACCGATTTTCTATCCGGCTCTTTCTGCTTCATCCGATCCTTCAAAGCGCTCAGTGAACTTTCGGTGTCCACCGCATCCATCACCGCTTTGCGCTCACCGACAAAAAGCATATAATATAGTTGTTCAAGTTGTTTTTTATGTTCCGCAGAGTCATGGTACCATGTCTCTACTTCCAGACACTCTTCAGCATCTGATTCTCCTTTCAAGTAGTTCAGTAGTTTTGTTTCATCCATTGTATTAACCAAATCTTTTATACCTATATCATACGTTGTTATGTATAATACATTTCAGAAAGCAAAGTTACTAAATAAAAACACAAACTTTTTTTCTTCGAAGAATCATTTTGTCAGTACCGAAAATTTAGCTACGTTTGTTCGCTAATAACAATGAAAAAAGAATGGCACAGACTCTGACTAACCTAAACATAAATGATAATAATGCCGTTATATCAGCCTTGAGAGAAGGGTGCGAAGAAGTATTTGACAATGTTTACCGTCATTACTTTCGCGGACTATGCGTCTTTTGTTCTCAGTACGTCACACTGAGTGAATCGGAAGAAATCGTGCAGGACACCATGATGTGGTTATGGGAAAACAGAAAAACCCTCATTCCGGAACTAACCTTAAAAACTCTTCTTTTTACTATTGTCAAGAACAAGGCACTTAATAAAATCTCCCATTTCGAAATAAAGCGTAAGGTACATCTGGAAATTGCCGAAAAATATGAAAGCGAATTTTCTTCACCTGACTTTTATCTGGAAAACGAACTTTTCAGGTTGTATGAAGAGGCTTTAAGAAAGCTACCGGCAGAATTTCGTCAGGCATATGAAATGAACCGAAATCAACAACTGACTCATAAAGAAATTGCGGAGAAACTAAACGTCTCTCCGCAAACTGTCAATTATCGCATAGGGCAAGCCCTGAAAATATTGCGTTCGGAATTGAAGGATTACCTCCCTCTTATCATGCTGTTTCTATTTCTGCAAGGGCATAAATGAGATGGCTTGCCCACCACCGGCGGCCATGCGGATATTTATTGTGTCTCTTGCCGTCACCTCCTGTTCCGTAATCTGATATTCGGTCGGATTGGTTTTCCAGTCAGCCTGCTCGCCATCAGCATAGACTATTGCTTTATAAGTCTTCCCCTTTTCCAGAAAATCAAGGCTGACCGGTAAAGTCCGTGGTTCCTCATTCGTAGAAGCTCCCAGGAAATAATTCTGTTTAGCCTTGCGCACTATCACTACAAATTCTCCCGGCTCACCGGCCAATGCTTTTGATTCATCACAGTCCGGATCGAAATCACGAAAGAACTGGAAAGCAGGATGTCCTTCATAATGCTCGATCATATCAGAAGCCATCTGTAACGGGGAATATAAGATAACCCAATTTGCCAACTGTTTGGCCAGTGTCGTATTGACACGGCTATTGCCTTTATCCTGGTCATTCCACTTCTGACGTTTAGGAGAATCTTTCGTCTGTGTAAACAATATGTCGAAAGTACCCGGAGTATAATCCATCGGACCACCCAGTAAACGGGTAAACGGTAGCATCTCGTGATGGGAAGGAGGATTTCCCTCACTCCAGGCATTCCACTCCATCCCACGGGCACCTTCACGAGTCATCATATTGGGCCAGGTACGGCGTATTCCCGTATCTTTGATAGGCTCGTGCGCATCCAAAGTCATATGGTAACGAGCAGCCGTTTCAACTACCTTTTGGTAATGGTTGACTCCGTATTGTCCGTGATGCGAATGTCCGTCGGGAAAAGCACCCGCATAACCGGTTTTCAGTATATGAATACCTTTTTCGGTATACCACTTGATCGCTTTTTCCATCTGGCGTTCGTAGTTGGGAATATTTCCTCCGGTTTCATGATGTCCGATGATCTGAACATTTTTCTCACGTGCATAACGGGCTATTTCATCAATATCAAAATCAGCGTACGGTTTGGTAAAATCAAAATTCTGCATACCACCCCAGCTCTCCCAGCCTTCGTTCCACCCCTCGAATAATACCCCTTCGATATTATTGTCATGAGCAAAATCGATATACTTTTTCGCATTAGCGGTTGTGGCTCCGTGACGGTCATCCATCTTCCAGGTTTCTACCCCCAGATGCATTCCCCACCAAACGCCAACATATTTAATCGGTTTAATCCAGTCGGTAGTTTCCAGTTTACAAGGTTCATTCAAATTCAGAATCAAGGATGAATTAATCAGGCCGACAGCTGCCGGAGCAATCTGAATGGTACGCCATGATGTCATGAAATTATTCCCTTTACGGGCCTTGATACCATCGGGCCAGGAAGCAAGTTCCGACTTTAGAGCATGGCCTCCATCCTGCTTTAGTGTCATCTCCGGAAAATCATAAAGAGCAGCTTCATGAATGCTGCCATATATCCCACCGGGAGTTTTGAAAGTGAAAGGAGTATTGGCATTCTTCACTTCACTGATCTTCTGTTCCGAATACAACAATTCATAGGTTTCGAAGCTGACCGGAATTGACCAAGAAATTCCATCTTCGTGAAAGCAGAAAGCAGTCAATTCGTCGGTGACGAGCAAAGAGTCAACGCCGGGCACCTCATATTCATAACGAAAAGCTATACCGTCATCAAATGCACGAAAACGAAGAGTTAACTCTATATTGGCATCGTTCTTCAAGAAAACCGCCATTTCATTATAATGATTCCTGTTCGTTTTATTCTCTCCCCACGGTTGGGTCCAGGTTTCATCTTTATCTGTAAACGTAGTTTTCACGACACGAAATCCTTGATTAAGGTCAATCCCGTCTTTCGCCTCGAAACCAAGCGATGAGTTGTCCAACAAAAGAGTATCATTGACCGCCACCCGATAAACCATCTTTCCGTCAGGTTCTGTTGCAAAAGCCACCTTGATGTGTCCGTCCGGAGAGGATAACTCAGTCTTCGGAGTACAACTATAAAAACTCATCAGTATAAAAGCGACAAATAACAAATGCAAGTTTTGTTTCATGGTCATGTAATCTGTTTATGTGGTTTAGAATTCCAGGTCGGCCAAATGCGCGTTGTGATCAGACAAATAGGTAGAGTCTGTAATCGCGGAAGAAATAATTTCCGCATCCGCCACCTTTATTTGCGGAGTTACGAAAATAAAATCGATCTTCTCCCGCTCAGCCACCGGTACCCTTCCAAAATCATGGAAAGTATAGCTTTCTCCTGTCTGTTTCGCAGCTATCTTCCACGCATCTTTCAATATGAACTCATTGGATGTAATTGTTTTATAAGCTTCCCATTCCTCAGAAACATTAAAGTCTCCGGTCATCATAGAGGGGTGTGTACCGGCTATCTCTTTTATCTTATCAATAATAAGCAATGCACTGTTCCTCCGGGCTTCTGTCCCTACGTGATCAAAATGAGTATTTACCATCAGGAATTCTTTTCCGGTGGATTTCTCCTTCAGTTTAGCCCAGGTGGCAACACGGGTACAGGCAGCATCCCAACCAAGTTTACCGACACTATCCGGATGTTCGGACAACCAGAATGTATTGCTGTCCAGTAAATCATATTTATCTTTCCGATAGAAAACCGGAGCATATTCACCTTGAGTTTTTCCATCCTCACGTCCCACGCCTACATAGGCATAATCGGGCAGTCCGGCCAACAAGTCTTCTAACTGATGATGTAACACCTCCTGCATGCCCAGTACATCCGGTTGTTTTTCACGGATAAACTCACAAACCCGGTCTTTACGGAATTTCCAAGAATTCAGGCTATCGCCCGGATTATCGTAACGGATGTTGAAGGTAGCCAAACGGACATGTGAAATCGGACTGGAACTGCAACCCGCCAGAAGCAGGGTAATAAAAGTTCCGATAAAAAAGCAAATCTTATTCATTAGTTTATATGTGTTGGTTATTAAATTTAAAGCCATTCCGTATATGATACAACTGAAAAAGAAAAAACACTTAACGCCCCACCTGATAAGTAGCAGCTAATTGCCGGCAACCGGCACGATTTATTTTCCCTGTTTCCGTCAAGGGTATAGTGCCCACTGAAAAAACCATTTTAGGCAACTGGTACTTGGTAAGAAGCTCTTTCATCTTCTCCTCCAACCGTTCCGTATACCCTCCATTTTCTATCAAAAGAACAACTGCCTCCCCTAATGCGGCATCGGAAACGGAAGTGATGGCAAAGGGAACATGTATCCAGGGACGCAGTATATCTTCCACCTGCTCCGCCTGCACTTTGATACCTCCGGTGTTGATGGTATTGTCTTTTCTGCCCAGGATAGAAAAGCTACCGTCCGAATTTATTTCCGCCACATCATTTGTCACCAAAATCGTATCGCAAACCAGCGGAGCATCAATAATCAATGTATGCTCGGGTGACAAAGAAAGTCGTACCGAAGGAAAAGGATAATAAAGAGTACTCGCATCCGGTCCGTTCAGCCGTCTTAAAGCAATATGCGACAGGGTTTCCGTCATGCCGTACGTAGAATACACCTTACCCGGTAATTGACGTATCTCAGCTTCCAGACCGGCATCTATCGCACCACCGCCAATTATAAGAATATCAGTCCGGCAGAGCCTTTCTCTTTCCGCGGCTATCTGCAAAGTATTGTAAACCTGCAGCGGAACCATTGCCGAGAAACGTAACGGCTGATCCAAATCCGCCATCGGATGACCGGAAGGAGTGCGGACAACCAGATTCAGCCCGGCAACCAAAGCCCGCACCACAACCATCTTTCCGGCAATGTATTGCAAAGGCATACACAATAGCGCACTATCCCCCCGCCGAAGCCCCAGATACTCACAAGTCAACCGGGCACTCTGCATCATCCGGTCTTTAAGGACCTTCATTTGTTTCGGTGTTCCGGTAGAACCGGACGTCTTTACAGTAAGATAAGGAGAATCGTTGAACCAATCGTCCAGAAAACGGTAGAGTTCACACAGAAATACCGGCGTTGCGTCTGTACAACTGGCAACAAGTCTTTTTACATCTTCCCGGGAAAGCAAATTGCCTTCCAGCATCAGCTGTTGTTCTTCCCGATTAAATATCATAAGTATTTCTTTTATTTACAAAACCATAAACAATCTTTTCGAATCTCAAGGGGCATTTCGATATTGTCTGTAAACAACAGTCCGGTTCCCAATCCCTGAGGCAGCGGATTACGGAAAGTAGCACACCATTGTGCAATAGCATTCAGTCCGATGTTCGATTCCAGTGCAGAGGTAATCCACCAACCGATATGCTGCTTTTCCGCTTCTGCAATCCATTCATTACCACCACTGATTCCACCATGTAAAGATGGTTTCAATATAATGTATTGAGGACGGACAGACGTCAACAAATCTTGTTTTCCTTCGGGAGTATTACAGCCAATCAGTTCTTCGTCCAATGCAATGGGAAGCGGAGTGTCTGCCGTCAGGCGGGCCATTTCCTCCCACTGCCCGGCACGGATGGGCTGTTCGATGGAGTGTAGTTCCAATTCAGCCAACCTATTCAGTTTTTCCATAGCGTCAATGGGTGAAAAAGCACCATTGGCATCCACTCTCAACTCTATTTCCCTCGCCGAATAATGAGCACGGATATGCTTCAGCAGTGCCAATTCTTCTTCGAAGTTTATCGCACCTATTTTCAGTTTGATACAACGGTATCCTGACTGCATCTTTACTTCGATCTGTTGCAACATCCTATCAAAATCGCCCATCCAGATAAGTCCGTTGATGGGTATACCGGTTTCTCCCCGGGAAAAAGGAGTATCCCATAATGCCCAACTCTGAGTTTCATAATGACGAAGAGCTGTTTCAAGTCCAAACAGAATCGAAGGATAATCACGCAAAGCTTCCGTATCCAGTTCGCCTGTCTGCTCCAAACACCGGCAAGCATTGCAGAGTATTTGTTCATAATCCGGCAGGTCGTCACAACTCAGTTTAGGCAACGGAGCACACTCTCCCACTCCGACACGTTCCGGATACTCTGTCGTAGAAAGATAGATATACCAAACCTTCCGGGTAGTATAGGTACCGCGGGAAGTTCCTGCCGGCTGCTTGAAATGGAGGATACGGGGAATAATATTTATTGTATACATAGGAATACTATAAAGCAAAGGCCTCCCATCAAGAAGGCCTTTTTTACTTATGGGAACTTAGGATATTGCTTAAAATCTGGTTTGCGCTTTTCAAGGAATGCATTCTTGCCCTCCTGTGCTTCATCGGTAAGATAATAAAGCAGAGTCGCGTCACCGGCTAACTCTTGAATACCTGCCTGCCCGTCAAGTTCGGCATTCAAGCCGGCTTTAATCATGCGGAGCGCCAATGGACTGAGCTGCATCATCTCTTCGGCCCATTGGACATACTCGTCTTCCAGTTTTTCCAAAGGCACCACCTTGTTGACAAGTCCCATATCCAAAGCTTCCTGAGCATTATACTTGCGGCAAAGGAACCAAATTTCACGAGCTTTTTTTTGTCCCACCACACGGGCAAGATAAGAAGAGCCGAATCCTGCATCGAAGCTACCTACACGCGGTCCGGTCTGGCCGAAGATTGCATTCTCGGAGGCAATGGAAAGATCACATACTACGTGCAGTACATGTCCGCCACCGATAGCAAATCCGTTGACAGCGGCAATAACCGGTTTAGGTATCGAACGGATTTGTTTCTGTACGTCCAACACACTCAGACGGGGCACCCCGTCTTTACCGATGTATCCGCCTCGTCCTTTTACATTCTGGTCACCTCCCGAGCAGAAAGCTTTGTCACCGGCACCGGTCAGTACCACGACATTAATGTCAGGCTCTTCACGACAAATACGCAAAGCATCACTCATCTCACCGGTTGTGGTCGGTGTGAAAGCGTTGCGATAACGCTCGCGGTTAATTGTAATACGAGCAATGCCATTATAGTAATCAAATAGAATATCTTCATATTCTTTAATAGGAGTCCACTCTCTTTTCGTTTCCATCTTTATTCATTTTAATGGTTATTTCTTTAATAATTCCTGTACTTTCTTCTGGAGTCCGGGTGTCTTTACATTGGGGTTGTTCAACATTGCGATAGCGAAATTATTTGCCATCACCTCTTCCGGATCGATAACATATCCGGTATTCCGCCCAACCTTATCAAAAAAGTCGGCAGCTTTCTGCAACGGATAAATAACCGTCTTGCCATTTTCCCGAACTGGTTTGAATGCTTTATCCAAAGGAATCAAACCTACATTGATATACTGATAGAACTTACCAACGGTATAGGGCCTGTTGGCATATATAATCATGGTACAATTCTGAGGTTTACCATCGATTGTAAAAGTGGCATAGCTGTCCCAACGGCTGACATCGGGATTGGAAATCCGGTATTCCCGAATATCTTCGGGCAATTCAATCTCTTTTGGCAGAATATTAAATTCAATAGCCTCGTACATTTTCTTTTTGAATCCGGGATTGAAACGTGTCAGGATATGAAAAATTTCATGCACCAACAGACGAGTATGCGACTGCTCGTTTCCCCGCTGAAAAGTAACGTCGGTCAGTGCTATCCAGTTACTGCGAGTATACCCTCCGGCTCCTCCTTCATCTTTCATTGTTGTTTTTACCAATATTATTTCTTTCGGGAAAGGAATCCGGTAACCATACTTACGAATCGTGTCATTCAAGCTTTTTCTGATCCGTTCAATCTGTTGCGCCTCCCGGGGAGTCCATTCACGAACTTCACCAATAGCCAGACTGACGAGATCTTCTCTTTTTCCTTCGGGATTCTCAAGACGGGCTGCAATATCAAACGGAGTCCAGTTACGCGTATAATGATCCTCAACCGCTATCAGGCGTTTAGCTTCTTCGGCAGAGGCCAACCTAAAATCGATTGTATCTACATGAGTCGTCACCTCCTGTAATACGGTATTCCCGGGAGACATGGCCCCAACCTTCTCCACAAGTGGGCTTATAACAAACAGCAATAAGCCACCAATCAACATCACCCCTTGCTTAATCATAATCTTATTTTTTTAGTTGATGATAATAGTCTTTCAAAATACGTGCATCTTTATTCTTGTTTGTGAAAACTTCCATTAACACAGGCTGAGTCAATAACTCGGCTTGGGTGAAAACCTTCATTGCTTCGTCCAGCTGATTTTCATCCTGCACTTCCTGGTAAAGAAAGCCACGTTCTTCAGCCCACCCTTTAGCAGACGTCTTGTGTACGGCAGTCACAAAACGATGCGAAGTGCCGGACATTTCCAAACCAGGCAGAGTATGGAAGATTTCCCCTCCCCCATTATTTAAGAGAAGTATGCGGAGATTACTTCCGAAATGATTATTCCACAACGCATTCATATCGTAGAAAAAACTCAGGTCTCCAATGACCACAAAATTCAACTTTCCGGAGGCAGCGGCATAACCGACTGCTGTCGATAAGGAACCTTCGATACCACTTGTTCCACGGTTACAGCAAACCTCTATTGTATCGGGTAAAGGGTATAGTTGAGCATAGCGTACAACCGAACTATTGGCCAGGTGTAAAGCACATGAAGCAGGCAAAGCCTTTATCAACGCTCCTATGGCAGACATCTCCGAATAGGGCAACTCTGGTTGGGGAAGTTCTTTGCAAAAATTTTCCCATTGCCGAGGATACTCTGGTGTACGGTTGTCCAGCAAGAAAGCTATTTTCTCAAGGAACTCAAACGGGTCCATTTCAATGACCGTCGTGAGTGAACCTTGGAACAGATCAATCACTTCACCATCCGTCGACACATGCCAATGCTCCTTGGGCGGATGCTGACGAAGGAATTTTTTCATCCGCTTGGAGACGATATGTCCTCCATAAGTGATTACCAGTTCGGGCATCATCTTTTCCTGCATTTCCGGAGACATGGCATATAAAGCAGCATCAAAATTCCGGATCGGAATACCGGGAACAGTCTGGTTACCCAAATGTTCGGTAAACCAAGCAAACTGCTTATACAGCATCTTTGAATATTTCTTCTCAAACAGGTAAATCAGATTCATCTGTCCGACAATTATCATGCGCCGGTTGTATTTATTAAGCCGATCAATCAGACCGTCGTAATCGCGATCATAAACATTCAGTCCCTGATAACGTGTTATAACACGCTCTTCGGGAAGAACATCTGCCGTAAACTGGAACAAAGGCTCCGAAACCGGTACATTAATATGCACAGGTCCTTTGCCATGGTGATTCAGTTCAAGTAATGCTTCGTTCAACAAACGGTTACAATACCATTTGTCTTCGTCGGTGTGTATCTCAGGCAAGTTCGCAGACATCTTCACCAACGACTGAAAGACACCCGGTTGCGGTAAAGTCTGCCCATCCATCTGGTTAATCCAGGCTACGGGACGATCGGCAGAAATAACTACTAAAGGAACTTTCTGATAATAGGCTTCCGCCACGGCAGGATGCAAATTCAGCAGAGCCGTACCGGATGTGCAACAGACTGCCGCAGGTTTTCCGCCATGTAAGGCAAGCCCGATAGCAAAAAAACCGGCACTCCGCTCGTCTGTTACCGAATAACAGGTGAAATCAGGATGACCGGCAAGTGTGTGTACAATCGGAGCATTCCGGCTTCCGGGGCATAAGACCACTTTCGTCACTCCGTGTGCCCGAAGCAACGCTACCAACTGCAATATGTTTTCCTTATCTGAATACATCGCTCTATTAAGTTATTTATAAAGAGTTCAAGTTCTTCATCGTCTGCATCTTCTTTTCAGTCTCTTGAAATTCATCATCCAATTCGGAAGATGCCAGTAACCCACCTCCGGCATAAAGTGTCAGAGTATCCTCTTTCACATTCATACAGCGTAGGTTGACATACAGGTCCGTCTTCCCCTCCGGTTTGAGCCACCCAATAAATCCGGAATAATAACTGCGGTCATAACCTTCATTATCGAGAATAAACCGATAGGCTTCCTCCTTGGGTAATCCGCACACAGCCGGAGTAGGATGCAATAGCTTCAACAAATCCCCCAATTTACGACTATCGTTCAGTGAGAAACGGAAAGCAGTTTTCAGATGCGATAAAGCTCCGGCAAAAGCCGGATAAGGTCCCTTCTCCACCGGAGAAATACCTAACGATCGGAGTTGATTACGGATATATGCGGCTACATATTCCTGTTCTTCCCGGTTCTTCTCATCCCAATGCTGAGGAAGTTCACCATTTTGTAAAGACTGGGTTCCGGCCAATGCCACAGTATTCCACTCTCCCTTCTCACCCGATAAAATGATTTCCGGTGTACTGCCCATCCACACTCCCGTTTGCGGAGTATAGCAAAGATAGACATAGGAGTAAATATAACGCCTGCAAGCTTTATAGAAAGCACTTGCAGGAGAGAACCCCGGTTCTTTCTTTACCGTCACTTTGCGGGACAGCACCAGCTTATCGAAAATATGTGCCCGTAAAGCTCGGATAAAAATATCAAAACAGGCTGCATAAGCTTCTTTTGCTCTCACAGGCCGTTCGTTTTGTGCAGACCGGTTGCACACCTCTGTGCAGACAGGCTGCACACTCCTGCGCGGGCTGCCTGCACAGGAAGGAATTTCTTGACAGTCCGGTTGAATCAATATGATAGGACATTGCGGAGTAACCCGAAAAGGAGCGATAACAAAACCTGTCTGTCCGTTTAGTTCTTCCATTTCCCGAACCAAACGTACTTCTCCGTAAGTCTGCATCAGAAAGTGAGGTTCTTCTTCCCCCGGATTACGATACATCGCAAAACTTCTTCCCTGCCGGATCAACTCATCTATAATCTCACAATTATTTGTTTCTTCTGACGTCATCTCTTCTTTAATATACTATTCACCACCCGAATAGAAGACACCAACTTGTCGGTCGACGTAAATACGTCCACATTCCAGACATGAGATGAACGACCTTTATGGATGATGGTGCCGACAGCCCGCACCGTGTCTCCTTCGTGGGCAGATGACATGTGATTACCGCTGACTTGCATACCAACGACAATCTCGTCAGGCTGGCAAAGAATCATCGACCCCAATCCGGCTACAGTTTCGGCCAATGCCAAAGTAGCCCCTCCATGCAGAATGCCAAAAGGCTGTCGGGTTCGTTCGTCTACCGGCATGGTAGCCTCAACCCGGTCCTCGGACGCATAAGTATATTGAATACCCAGATTCCCCATCAATGCGTGACGGGCACGCTCGTTTAACTGATCAAGTGGAATCTCGGCAGGACGGATCTCTGCAAGAATCGCCTTTTCTACGGCAAGGGCAACTCCGTCTTCTTCGTTCGATGCAGTCACCACATCGGCACAAACTTTCACAGAGTCCTGGGCATTCCCCATGGCAATACCCAATCCGGCAAACTGTATCATCGAAACATCGCAGACACCGTCGCCTATCACAATCGTTTCTTCGGGTGTAATATCAAGGTGGGACAACAGTGCTCCCAAAGAGGTAGACTTATCGATACCGCAAGGCAACACTTCAAGAAAATAAGGTTCCGAACGGAATACATCGAGTGCACCGTTCAAACGTTTCTTCCAATGTTCTTCCAAAGCTACCAATGCTTCTTCATCATCACTGACCAACATACATTTGGAAGGAGCAAAATCTACAGCTGCCGAAAATTCGGGTTCCTCAATCAGCTCCATCCCATTGAGACGTGCTTCCCAAAGAATATGTTCATTATTAGCATAATCGGCAATCATCCGATCTTCGGTGTATGTAAAGATAGAAAATCCGTTTTTACGTGCCTTTTTCTCCAAATAGGGCAACATTTCCGGATTAATACGCCGCTCAAGCAATACTTCTCCATTTTTTGCATTAATAACCTGCGCACCGTTATAAGACACGATATATCCGCCATAGTTACCCAATTCCAGTTTTTTAGCCAATGGCAAAATCCCATAGGTAGGCCTGCCCGATGCTAAAACAAGATGTACACCCATCTGCTGCACTTTCAATAAGGTAGCGAGGGTACGTGGAGTAATCTCCTTTTCATCATTAAGCAATGTCCCGTCTACATCAAGGACTAACAATTTATACTTCATGACTTCGAGTTTTTGTTTAGATTACAAAGGTAAAATTTTTAAGGCAACATCGCCCCTTATTTAGGGAAAATTATACCATAAGAATGCGTTAACAAGGTGTTTTTATATTGTCAGAAAGAGAACAAACGGTGGACAAGTTGCACTGTTCTGCAACCCGCCCACCGTCTTAATCCAATTTATTTCGTAAAGCGAATCAGAACTCGCTCGTAAAGTGGAACCTAATATTTTTGAAATCCATCTGTGCCATCTGAAGCACATAATTCGAATCGGCCAGAAAGACATCACGCCCTTCGCGGTCTTTGGCCATATACTGATATTTACGCTTTTTGAATGCTTCCAGTTCTTCCAGATCATCACTCTCAATCCAGCATGCTTTGTACAGACTTAATGGCTCCCAGCGACAAGAAGCATTGTATTCGTTCAACAAACGATACTGAATGACCTCAAACTGCAATTGCCCCACTGTACCGATAATCTTGCGGCCATTGAACTGGTTGACAAACAACTGGGCCACACCTTCGTCCATCAACTGGTCGATGCCCTTGGCAAGCTGTTTCTGCTTCATCGGATCGGCATTCTCAATATACTTGAACATCTCCGGTGAAAAACTCGGTAAACCACGGAAATGAAGCTGTTCGCCTTCGGTAAGCGTATCGCCAATCTTAAACGTTCCGTTATCCGGTAAACCGATAATATCTCCCGCCCAAGCCTCATCGATAGTTGTCTTACGCTGTGCCATAAATTGGGTGGGCGAAGAGAAACGCATCGTCTTGCCATGGCGCACATGCAAATAAGGCGCATTTCTTACAAATTTGCCAGAACAAATCTTGCAGAATGCCACACATGAACGATGATTAGGATCGATGTTGGCTGTTATCTTGAAAATAAAACCGGTAAATTTAGGTTCTTCGGGAATCACCTCACGTTCCTCAGCATGTACCGGACGGGGAGCGGGAGCAATCTCAACAAAGCAATTGAGCAATTCCTGCACACCAAAGTTATTCAAAGCCGAACCGAAAAATACAGGAGCACACTCTCCCTGCAAATAAGTTTCTACATCAAATTCAGGATACACACCTTCAATCAACTCCAGATCACCACGTAATTTATCAGCCAGCGTATCACCAATCTGCTTGTTCAATTCCTCGGAATGAATATCCACTTCCACTTTTTCCGTTACCACCTGTTTAGAGGGTTGATAAAGATCGAGTTTCTGTTCGTAAATATTATAAACTCCTTTGAAACGGGCACCCTGTTCGATAGGCCACGACAATGGGCGCACCTGAATCATCAGTTCTTCTTCCAGTTCATCCAGCAGGTCAAACGGATCTTTCCCTTCACGGTCCATCTTATTGACAAAGATAATCACCGGTGTATTCCGCATCCGGCAAACCTCCATCAACTTACGAGTCTGGGTTTCCACACCCTTCGCGCCATCTACCACGATGATAACGCTATCCACTGCCGTCAGAGTGCGGTATGTGTCTTCGGCAAAATCCTGGTGTCCCGGAGTGTCCAGAATATTAATCTTATAGTCCCGGTAATCGAATTCCATCACCGAAGTAGTGACTGAGATACCACGTTGTTTTTCGATCTCCATCCAGTCGGAAGTCGCCGTCTTTTTAATCTTGTTACTTTTTACTGCTCCTGCCACCTGTATCTGTCCGCCAAACAACAACAATTTCTCAGTCAGTGAAGTCTTACCGGCATCCGGGTGTGCAATAATGGCGAAAGTGCGCCTTCTTAATATTTCTGTATTATCTGCCATATTTCAAGAATTGAGGATGAAGAATCACAGATTCTCCACTCTTAATTGATTAATGCAACGTTTCAGGCTTTCTTCCCAATGCGGGATTTCAATGCCAAATGTCTCTTTTATTTTCGTCTTATCGAGTACGGAATAATGCGGACGAGGTGCCTTTGCCGGATAATCAGCAGTATGCAATGGTTTCACCTTACATGAAGTGATTCCCGCTAAACGATGAATGGCTATTGTAAAGTCGTACCAAGAACAAACTCCCTCATCGCTAAAGTGATAGATACCACGGACAATACCTTTATTAAGGGCTGCAAAAATAGCCAGAGCCAAGTCATTGGCATAAGTCGGCGTACCGATCTGATCAAATATAACCCCCAAAGACTCACGCTCACGTCCTAAACGAATCATCGTTTTCACAAAATTGTTGCCATAGATAGAATACAACCATGCCGTACGGATTACCATAGCTTTTTCACAATGGTTCATCACGTTCTGCTCACCGGTCAATTTGGTAGAGCCATAAACTGAGGTCGGACAAGTGGGTTGATCTTCTGTGTAAGGGATATGGGCTGTGCCATCAAACACGTAGTCGGTAGAAACCTGAATCATCGCAGCTCCGTTGGCTTGTGCCGCCCGAGCTAAATATCCTGGTGCGACATTGTTCAGTTTGTCGCAAAATTCAGCATCATCTTCCGCCTTATCCACCGCTGTATAAGCCGCACAATTCACAATGACATCAATTTTGTGTTCACTCACATAGGCATAAACAGCTTGTTCATCACAAATATCCAACTCCTGCACATCCGTAAAAAAGTACGTATGCTGCAGGTTTTCTTTGGCAAGCACCTGCATTTCATTGCCAAGTTGCCCGTTGGCTCCGGTGACTAATATATTCATTTCTATCTTTTTTTGAGTTTAATTCACCACGGAGGACACAGAGAACACAGAGAATATCTTTTTCTTAAACATCTTAATAAACAAGAGATTAAAACTCTGTGTCCTCCGTGTACTCTGTGGTGAATCGTATTCATTTCTATTCCAATTTTAACTCTCCTTTTTTGTCCTTGTCGTAATAGTTAGCCAGCATAGACAGGAAACTGCTGATAGCCTCCATCGCCTTTGTAGTCTCCGGGCTGATAGGCTTCTTCTGCAAACGCAATAACATCATCCCATACAAAGCCTCGAAACAGGTTTCAAGTTCCGGTTCTTCCTTTTGACCGTTTTTATTTCGTAACTCTACAATGAAAGGCAGTGCTTTGAAGTAAGACGAACTATAGAAAGGAAACTTAGACGATGCCAGCAAAGCTGCATGCAGTTCGGTCAAGTTAATGATTACATTTCGGTTTATCTGGAGATGTCCTTCCTCACGGACTCCCTCTTCCCGCATCATTGAAGCCAGATTAGAATACCATTCCGTCAACTCACGGCGTTCTTCATCGCCAATCTTGTAACGGGATATAATGTTCTCCTTAATCCGGTCGATATCACAATCATTGGCACGGATCAGATCTTCTACCTGCCACATATATATAAGGTACTCGGCAATATTCTTTTCTTTCAGTTGTTGCGCTATTTTCATCTTCTTTCTTTTCTCCTACATTAATAGATAGATTCCCCCAACAGAGTGAATATCAATCCAAACACAGACACAGCCATCACAATACTTCCGATCACCCGGTTCAGAATCCAGATGCCACGCAAATTGAATCGTGTCCGCACTTTATTGACAAAGAAAGTAATTCCGAACCACCATGCCAATGCTCCGAGAGCTATGGCCAGATAACCGGTTATCTCTTCAAAAACCAACACACCGGGTTGCACAAATGCAAAACGGGCAAACAAACCGATGAAAAGGAAAATTATAAGAGGGTTTGAAAGTGTAACCGCAAAAGCGGTGATGAAATTGTGGAAATAAGAACCTTTATTGGCTGATACCGGACGGATGGATTGTACCGGGTTGCTACGGAATGTATATATACCAAAAACCAATAGCATAATGCTTCCGAGAAGCTGTAGATAAAAAATATTCTTATTGATATAATCGAACACGAAACTCATGCCATATCCCGTTAGAAGGGCGTAAGCAATATCACTCAACGAAGCACCCAGACCGGTAACGAATCCGTACCAGCGTCCTTTATTCAAAGTACGCTGAATACAAAGGACACCTACAGGCCCCAGCGGTGCAGAAACCACAATGCCAATCACGAATCCTTTAACAAGTATATCAAGTATAGTCTCTATCTGAATCATTTCGCAAATATCGCATTTTTTTATGATATGCCAGTATCCTGTTAACGTTTTCTATCACAATTTTGCCCTATTAACCGGTATACATCTTCATTCTCACCTACCACCCATACCACATCTCCTTCTTCAAAAGGAATATTTACGTCAGGAGTCATCAAAGCCTCTCCTCCCCGCTCTACACCGGCTATCAGGCAATGGTACTTATCCCGGATACCTGATTCACGCAACGTTTTGCCCAGAAAAGCAGAATCAGTATCAATCAACAATTGTTTCAATGTCATTTCACTTTTCTCAAACACATCCCAATCAATGACAGAAACATGAGACATTTCCTCTGCAAATGTATTTAACTGATCATCAGTACCAATAACCTGTATCTTATCCATCGGGAATAAACGGACAGAACCTCCCGGAATGTTAATCCGACGCTTTCCCCGTAGAATAGAAACAACATGCACTCCATACTTTTTGCCCAAATTCAGCTCAAGCAATGTTTTTCCGGCCCAAGCCGATTCTCCGGGAATTTCAAAATCGGTCAGGTGTAAATCTCTCGACAACAAACGCCCGGCATAAGCCGGCTTTTTCTCCCCCAAGTATTCGGCACGCATATCACGGGAACGGAGATTTTGAAAAAATTTACGTTCTATCAAAATAGATTGTTTCTTCAGCTGCCGTGAAAGAACCATCAGGATTACCAGCAACAAGGCAACTCCGAACATCAATCCGACAGACGCTTTAAAGAGACGGGTAATCACGAACATGACAAACAGAACGGAAACAGCAACACGAAACACAATCGTAGAAACCAAAGGTCCCCGGTTGACACGGTTGTCATTCCACAAAGTCATGAATTCTGCCGAATGGTTTTTCTTCACCATAATGGCCCGCAGGAAAGGAGATATACACAAAATAGTAAAAACAGCTCCCGCCAGTGGTCCCCAGATACCCGGAAGATGTTCACGAAACAAGGGCACCACAAAACGAAATGAAAGGGTAATCACAGAAATACTGACAATGGAGTAAACCACCAGAATCCGTGCCAAGGCAAACAGTAATTTCCGCCAAAGGCTTTCATGATTGACGGTCCGGGAACCGTTAGTATACCGCATCAGGAAACGTCGCCACGACTCAGGCAACTTACGGTCTACAAAATTTGAAGCCGGCTCGGCAACACGGATCATATAAGGAGTCAGGAATGTAGTGATAACAGAAACAGCAACTACGATCGGATATAAAAAATCACTTGTCACATGCAAGGACAAACCGAGAGAAGCGATAATAAAAGCAAACTCCCCTATCTGTGTCAAGCTAAAACCACACTGCATGGCTGTCTTTAAAGGTTGTCCCGCCAGCATAACGCCCATTGTGCCGAAAAAGGCCTGACCCAAGATTACTGCCAATGTAATAGCTATAATTGGAACTGCATATTCAACAATCATTGCAGGATCTACCATCATTCCCACTGATACGAAGAAGATAGCTCCAAACAAATCCTTCACAGGTTTCACCAATCGGTCAATAGATTCGGCCTCAATTGTTTCGGCAAGAATAGACCCCATAATAAAGGCACCGAATGCAGCAGAAAAGCCCGTATTGGCAGCGATAGCCACCATACCAAAACAGAGAGCCAGAGAAACAATCAGCAATGTTTCTTCACTCATCAATTTCCGACAACGTTTCAGAAATTCGGGTATGGCATAAATACCTACCACAAACCAAAGAATAAGGAAAAAAAGTAGTTTACCGATACTGCTCAACATCTCTGTTCCCTCAAAATTATTGCTGACAGCCATCGTTGAAAGCATCACCATCAACACAATGGCAAGTATATCTTCAAGAATCAGAATACTGAGCACCAAACCGGTAAATTGTTTCTTCCGCAACCCCAAATCATCAAACGCTTTGTAGATGATGGTAGTAGAAGACATAGCAATCATCCCGCCCAGAAACAGACTGTCCATACGCTGCCAACCAAAGCCCATCCCGACAGCAACCCCCAACAGAATCATACAGAAGATAATGGTACAGGCAGCAATGACAGCCGTACCTCCAACCTTCACTATCTTTTTAAAACTGAATTCCAGCCCAAGGGCAAAAAGCAAAAAGATGACTCCAATATCCGCCCAGGTTTTAATATTGGCTGTATCCATCACCGAAGGCGTATAAGGCATGTGTGGACTGGCAAGAAAACCGGCAACGACATAACCCAGCACAAGTGGTTGCTTCAGTTTCTTGAATAACAAAGTCATAACACCGGCACAAATCAAAATCAGAGCGAGGTCGGCTATTAACGTTGGAAGTTGTGACATTCGAATCGGATTTAAATCGAATGCAAAATTAATGTTTTCTACTAATTAAAAACAGAAAAACAATAAAATCACGTATTATAACCTGCTCATCTCACCTTCTATCTGCCGGGCTTTCGAACTTGCGAGCGAATGTCCCAATTGTGCAGCATGCTCAAAGCACTCTTTTGCTTTGTTACTTATAATATGATAGATCTTCACACATTATCCGCCCAAAGGATAGGAGGTAAAAGCACATTTTCCGTAAAAGTTCTCCGAGGGAGTCCCTATGTATTCCAGGCAATGCAGAAATAACAGACACGGCAGAATTTATCCGATATTTTTAGACGAAGGTAAAGCATTCAACTCTTGAACGAGAACTTTTGATTCAGATATTGAATCCGCAAGATCATCAAAACATTCATCAACATAAAGGGTGTGCCGAAACTCACCACAGAGGACACAGAGCAAACTATAAGTCATTGATTATAAAAATCATTAGTCTGTGATAAACCTGTGGTAAAAAGAGTTTTAACTCATTCAACCTCATGCTATCTGCCGCAAAAAGAACCGGAACAATTCCAGCAGGATAATCAAAATTCAAGAATTCCTCTTTTACTTTATTACTCAATAAATTACCGGTATCAAATACCTTAGGAGAATATAAACATTGCTCAGTATCATCTGAGCAAGCCGAGAGCAAAAAAAATGCAGAAAGAAATGATAATAACAGATATATTTTTTTCATATATAGAACTTTTATATTAACGTCAATTCCAGTTATTATTCAGTGAACAAAACATCCAATGCAACTTATTCTGTATAAATCTCGTTTTTCAACTGATATTTGAACAATAATAATGTAAAGCTTGACTTACTGTAATATCCTCGCATCTCCCCCCCAATATTCTTGTACCTATAATAAAGTAATTTGTTATGTAAGTGTAATACCCCTATAAAATTTTATTATCAAATATATCTTTTCTTTCTCTTATTGAATTCTTATTTAACGGATCCAATAGCGTTAGCCGTACAGTTAACATTATTTCAATAAGAGCAATTCTTCATTTAGTATCTTTTAGTGTAACAGCAAATATAGCGCATAGATTTATCATTTCAAATACTTAACAGAAAAAAAATATTTCAAAATTTATCAATCACGTATTATTCGCTTCACTATTTGCCACCATAAAACGATATTAAATACATTTTTGTCACTGAAAACAGTGATACACCTATCACTATTTAATTACATTATTATTTCATAGAGAGTAAAAACTTCACTTCTTGATCAATATAATCATTCTTTTCATTGTGATATAAAAGTGAATCAAAAATACAAATATATATTAATTCAAAGAAATCAATAAACGCAGAATATGGAATATAATGCAAATACGAGAGTTTATATGGATGTAAATAGTGATTATTTAGAGATAAAAATATTTCGTAAATAGAGAAGAAAAGAGCGGATGCATATTATAAAGAGAGCAGATCATTTAAAATCTGTCCGATACATATCCGCAATCAATGGTGTCCGGTATCTTACTTGCCCTAAAACAACTTCACACAATAATAACATGAAGTCATTTTAAGACGAGTCGGAATCAGGTTTCTTCCGCAAAAATACCGATATGTCCCGGCAACGCGATGCGTATGCACTGATTATCTTTTTTGTAAGGACACACTCATAAGTTGGAACGGACCATGTATATCTTATGCGAGCCCTGTCCCCGATAATCAATACCTGTTTCAGGTTGTTCGGTCCAGCGTTTCAACTCCCGTGCGGCCTTGTCACGCAACAACCCCGTCAAGCGGCAATAATCCGCCACTTTCATAAAATGATTCACAGCCAGATAGTCTTGTGCCATCTTGAGCCGTTCCTGCTCTGAGTAGAATTGCGAAGAGTGCCTGAACTTCCATTCCGAACGCTCCAGCATACAGTGGTCTCCTGTTTCAATGATCAGTTGTTTGTCAGCACGAAAATTGATATTCTTTACACAGATGCTCATGGCATTACGTTTTTTACCACCTTTCTCGCCGCTCTCACGCTCGGCTCCGTCACGTAACCCCAGTGAAGGAGTAAAGATACCCAGTCCGTCGATTTTCACTGAATGTCCCTGCCCCATTTCATAGGCAATGGCCTGCGCCAAAGCCTTCGTCAGTCCGATGATATCCCCCGGGGTAAAAGAACTTGCATAATTAATGTGTGAAGCAATGTAATTTAAGTCTACTTGCCCGGACAGCTTCATGCGCGGGAAAAGAATTTTCTTGTCTTCCTCATTGGGAAGAGTCAGTTCTTGCATTTGATATTCAGCCATAGCTTGCAATGTTTTTAAAAGGTGAATAGAGAAAACCGATAAAGAGTGGGCTTGTCGGAAGTAAAGGTAAAAACTTGCCAAGTATGCCGGACAAAGTCGCTCCGGCTACTTCAGTAAATGGCCTCCCTTAGGCGATAAGTTCATCTTGCGTCGCAAGATGTGCATCTTAGCGGCTAAGATTTGCATCTTGGCCGCTAAGATATACATCTTGCCTGCTAAGATACACTCAATTTGCCTTATAAACAAACTTTAAGTACTACTTTCCTACATTTATCAGCTGTACTTTTGCATTTTCTTTTTTTATCCTTTATTCCTTTTTTTGTAACTGCTTGGCGTCTCGCCTACCTGCTTATAGAATACTTTAGAGAAATGGTATTGATCATAAAAGCCAAGTTGTTCTGCTATTTCTTTTATTTTCAAGTCTGAAAAATCAAGTAACTGACAGGCCTTTTGTATTTTCAATTGATTGAAGTAATTTAAAGGAGTGTATCCGGACTTCTTTAAAAACACTTGTCCGAAATGCGAAGATGAGTAGTTGACACTGCCGGCTATATCATCCAGTGAGAGTTTCTTTTCGATATTCTTTCTCATATAACTGATCGCTTCCTGAGTGACATCTCCTTGTTTGGCCCGGTTAATTTCCCTAAACTGTGAAACAAACTTGAAGGAAGCTATAAAATGCCACAGGCACAGTGTAGTGTATTCCAGGTTTTCAATACTATATCCCATTTCCAGATTCTGGTAAATTTCTTCGAACAACTGCATCCGATCTTTAATACGTGCGTTGGGAGATTCATCTATTTTATGCAGTTTGTTGTAGAATGAATTAAACAAATGACTTTTTTCTCCAGTGAAATGCAACCAATATATACTCCATGGACTGTTTTCTGAAGCGGCGTAAATGTGTGGTAAGCCCGCTTCGATAATGAAGAATTGGTCTTTGCATACTTTCTGTCTTTGACCGTGAATGCTATACCAGCCCTCTCCCTCAGTGCAATATATAAGAATGTGCTGTTGCGAACCATATCTTCTGGCTCGATAGTGTCCGGTGGCATGTGGATAATACCCGATATCCGTTACATACAACAAATTAGTCAGCTCGTTACCGACCAATATTTTTTTTATAGCTTCAGGAAGAACAATCGCTCTTTGATTGGTAAATCCTTCTTTTTTGCGTTCCATAGTTACACTCTTTTTGCAAATATACATCTTTATTATAAAACGAGATATTTTTCGACTCTTTTTATTGAATTAATCTAAAAACACTGGTTATTAGGATATTTCTAAATATAATCAATGATATAATCACTTAAAATTAGAGATTTTATACATCATAACAGTCCTTTCTTACATTTTCAAGGTTATATTTTCTTAGCTATTTTGCAATGTTGAAAGATCAGCTATTTGTAATATTTAAAATGTAATAATATGAAAAAACTACTATTTTCTTTATTGATCATTATTCTGTCGACATCATGTTCTTCTGAAAAGAAACAGTTGGATATTTCCGGAGAGTGGACTGTCAGGCTGGACAGTACAGATGTTGGAATAAAAGAATCATGGCAAGGCAACCTGTTTGAAACGTCCATGCAGTTACCGGGTACAACTGACGATGCCGGACTTGGAACCCCCAATGCCTTGGAACCTGCACTGTCAAAACCCCAGTTATTATATCTCACACGTTTGCACAATTACGTAGGAGTTGCATGGTACTCAAGAGAGATCTCGGTCCCTGCCCAATGGAATGATAAAGAGCTGTTTCTGGATTTGGAACGAACCTTGTGGGATACTCAGGTTTGGGTAGATAATAAGAAAGTCGAAGGACATGAAGAAAGCTTAAGCACGCCACACCGCTACAATCTGACTCCTTATATGACATGCGGTAAAAAGCATATTCTGACCATACGCGTCGATAATCGCAAGCGTTATGATATCTCCAATGGTATGGCACATGCATATACAGATCATACACAAATTAAATGGAATGGTATTTTAGGAGATATGACTGTCCGGGCCATGGAAAAAATACGTTTAGAAAGCGTACAACTATATCCCGATGTAAAAAACAAACAGGTAAAAGCCGTTATTTCGTTTTCAAACAATACACCTGCCGCAGAACATGCATTGCTTTCAATGAAAGTATCTGCAAGAAACGGCTCTCAACAACTTGAAGAGCAGGTAAAAAAGATGGATGTGAAAGCCGGAACCTCATCGGTTGAGTTGCTTTACAACATGGGAGATAACCCGATATTATGGAATGAATTTACTCCTGAAATGTATCAGGCTACGGTCACATTGGAGGCCAATGGAAGAGTTTCAGAAATAAAAGAAGATTTCGGTATGCGCCAATTGGAAACAAACGGTGATAAAATGTTGATGAACAATAAACCTTTGTTCTTAAGAGGTACATTGGAGTGTTGCATATTCCCATTAACCGGAACTCCTCCAATGAATAAAGAAGGCTGGCAAAAAGTATATGCCGCAGCCAAAGAATATGGGCTGAATCATCTCCGTTTTCATTCCTGGTGCCCTCCCGAAGCAGCTTTTGAAGCAGCAGATGAAATGGGATTTTATTTACAGGTTGAACTTCCTGCATGGGTACTTACAATTGGGCAGGATTCAAGTGCCGTACGCTTTTTAAGAGAAGAAGCAGACCGGATTATCAAAAATTACGGCAATCACCCCTCTTTTTGCCTTTGGAGCCTGGGAAACGAATTACAGGGAGATTTCACCATTCTGTCTGCAATGTTAGACGAATTGAAAGCAAAGGATAACAGACACTTATACGTAACAACTTCGTTTACGTTCGAAGGCGGACATGGCGGATGGCCGGAATCAAACGATGATTTCTTTGTCACGCAGTGGACCAATAAAGGCTGGGTACGCGGACAGGGAGTTTTCAATCAACTATCCCCTACATTCGATAAAGATTACAGTGAGTCGGTTGCAGGTATACAGGTCCCTCTGATTACGCACGAAATAGGACAATATTCGGTTTATCCAGATTTAACCGAGATTTCCAAATATACCGGAGTTCTGAAACCCTTAAATTTTATGGCTGTGAAGAATGATCTTGAAAAAAAGAAATTACTTGATAAAGCACCCGATTATTTAATGGCTTCCGGAAAGTTAGCCGCAATCTTATATAAAGAAGAAATTGAGCGTGCATTGAAAACTGATGGAATCAGTGGTTTTCAATTACTTGATTTACATGACTTTCCGGGACAAGGGACAGCACTCGTCGGACTATTGAACGCCTTCTGGGAAAGTAAAGGAATTATCGACGGTAAAGCCTTCCGGGAGTTTTGTTCACCGGTGGTACCGTTATTGCGCTTTCCTAAAGCAGTATATAAAAACAATGAAGTGTTTCAAGCTGAGATTGAGTTATGCAATTACGGAAACGATATTCTGACAAACAAAACACTGCATTGGGATATTCTGGATAAAGGACGTTCTGTAAAGCATGGTGAAATACAAGTAGGAGAATTGAAATTTGGTTATAATGGAAAATTGGGTGAGATATCGGTGCCCTTGACAGACATACAGAATGCTTCAAAACTGGAAGTGTGTGTAAAAGTAATCGGAACAGATTATGTAAATAGATGGAACATATGGGTTTATCCTGAAGGAGAAAAAGTAGAATGGGGTAATGTGAAATATACCCGTAATTATGATCAGGCCATGGCATGGCTGAATGAAGGGCAAAAAGTCCTTTTCAATCCGGATTGGAAAAAGATGAAAGGTATCGAAGGCAAATTCGTACCTGTATTCTGGAGCCCGGTACATTTTCCGAATCAGGCCGGGACAATGGGAGTATTATGTAATCCGGCTCATAAAGCATTGGCTGATTTTCCGACAGACATGCACACCGATTGGCAATGGTGGGATTTAAATAAGAACTCCAAAACCATGATAACAGATAGTATACAGGGAGGAACTCCCATTGTAGAAATGGTCGATAACTTTACTAATAATCGCCGTCTAGCTTCTTTGTATGAAGGCAAAGTGCGTGGAGGCAAATTGGTATTAGCCACTTTCGATTTGCAATCTGATTTAGAGAACAGACCGGTAGCAAAACAAATGCTTGTTTCATTACTGAAATACATGAATAGCACAGATTTCGATCCTACAATCATTGAAAACTTTGAGGAAATAAAAGACATGTTCGATAAGAATTCGAAATAACCCGTATAGAAGAAAGAAACTGCGTTAGATTCGGAGATATAATCATTTTTGGCCAAACTTGATATACTTAATTCAATGACATTAATTTAGTTAACGTTAATTTTATAGAAAAATTAAAAACATGAAAAACATGAAAGTGAAAAACAATTGTAAGTTACTATTAGCTTTATTGCTGTCTGCCGGGTTTGCTCCCTCGGCCGTCTTTGCAACATCGGGCAAGCCTAATGATGTAGTAAAAGAGGCTTTTCAGCGGAAAAATACAATTTCCGGCAAAGTGACGGACGCCAATGGAGAGCCGGTTATTGGAGCCAGCGTCGTAGAAAAGGGAACCACTAATGGAGTCGTGACAAATTTAGAGGGGGACTTTTCTCTGTCTGTCCCGGATGGTGTGATAGTCGTAATTTCATATATCGGCTATAAGTCTCAGGAAATAAAAACGTCTCTGGGAAAATCGTATAATATTACTTTGAAAGAAGATTCGGAGGTTTTGGATGAAGTCGTGGTTGTGGGATTCGGTACCCAGAAAAAGGTAAACCTGACAGGGTCCGTCAGCGTTGTTTCAGCCAAAGAGTTGAAAGAACGTCCGGTGACAAATGCGGCACAAGCATTGCAAGGTATGGTTCCGGGACTACGAATCACACAGACGAACGGTAGCCTGGAAGATAAACCAAGTGTAAATGTGCGCGGTACTACCACTATCGGACAGGGAACCAGCGGTGAACCTTTGGTTTTAGTTGATGGAATGGAAGGTGATCTTAATTCCATTAATCCTCAGGACATTGCCAATATTTCTGTTTTGAAGGATGCGGCTGCATCATCAATATATGGTTCACGTGCACCATTCGGTGTAATCTTGATCACAACCAAATCAGGAAACACGGAAGGCAAAACCCAGGTAAACTATAATAATAGTTTCCGCTGGGGAAACCCCATTAATATGAACCATATGATGAATTCGGTTGATTTTGCCAGTTGGATCAATGATACCAACACCAATGGGGGAGGTGGAATCTACATCAACAATGATCGTATGAAAAAGATTGTTGCCTATCACAATGCCAAACCTTATGGACCTGCGCAACGTATAACCGAGGATGGAACGATCTTAAACTCTATTGCAGCCGGGAATGATGGATATTGGCAAGATGGTTACGATAACGGGATAGATGATATTGATTATTATGATATGATCTTCAAGAAGTGGACCTTCTCACAAGAGCATAACTTTAATGCCAGCGGAGGAACCAAAAAGCTGAATTATTACGCTTCATTCAGTTATCTGGATCAAGGTGGTTTTATGAATTTGGGGGAAGAGGGATTATCACGTTATAATGGCACCGCAAAGATTGCTTCCGAATTGACTAAATGGCTGAAGTTTGATTATACGATGCGATTTACCAGGGAAGATTACAAGCGGCCGGCAACAATGACCAGTGATCTGTATAGGGATATGGCACGTCAAGGATGGCCTATTTTACCTATGTACGACCCAAACGGTTACTATTTTTATGCCCCCTCCCCCCTACTAGGATTGGAAGAAGGAGGAGTCGATCAGACTCAGACGGACAATGTATACCATCAGGTGAGCTTCACCCTTGAACCGATAAAGAATTGGATTACTCACGTAGATTTTAATTATCGTATAAAATCGGCTAATAACAACTGGAATAAGCAAGTGCTTTATAATCATGACGCCAATGGCAATGCCTATGCGTGTGACAAATCGTCGAATGTACATGAGAGTCAGTATAAAGAAAATTATTATAATTTCAACGTATATACAGAATACACTCATCTGTTCAACCAAAAGCATGATTTTCATGTGATGGGTGGCTTTCAGGCTGAGAACCTGAAACAAACTCAATTCGGACTGACACGTAATGGCATCATGTTTCCGAATAAACCCCAGGTAGACTTGACTAACGGTCTGGATTACGATGGAAATCCGGTTACCCCTTCTGTTAACGGATCTCGTAATGAATGGGCCACAGCAGGTTTTTTCGGGCGTGTCAATTATAGTTATAACAGTAAATATCTTTTAGAAGCAAATCTGCGTGCAGATGGCACTTCACGTTTCCGCAAAGGAAACCAGTGGAAAACGTTCCCCTCTTTCTCTTTAGGATGGAATATCGCACGTGAAAACTTTTTCGAGCCTTTGAATAATACGATCGATGTACTTAAGCTTCGTGCCTCCTATGGTTTATTGGGAAATCAGAATACAACGAACTGGTATCAGACTTTCCAGACAATGTCAGTGGGTTCTTCGAATGGTGGATGGTTAATGAACGGAAGTAAGCCGAACACCGCTTCCGCTCCGGGTCTCGTTTCAGCCGCATTGACTTGGGAAACAATTGAGAGTTATAATTTAGGATTGGATTGGGGAATATTAAATAACCGCTTGACGGGAACATTCGAGTGGTATATCCGTGACACAAAAGACATGGTTGGTAATGCTCCCGAGCTACCGGCTCTATTAGGAACAGCGGTACCGGTTACGAATAATACGGACTTGAGAACCTCCGGATGGGAACTTACGATTGGTTGGAATGACCGGTTAGAAAATGACTTTACCTATGGCGCGAAATTTAATATCTCGGATGCCCGTACGAAAATCACGCGATACCCGAATAATCCAACTCAAGCAGTCAGTACGTATATTGAAGGACGTTATATCAATGAAATCTGGGGATATAAGACAGTTGGTCTCGCTAAAACCGATGAAGAGATGCAGGCTCATTTGGCAACAATGCCCAATGGTGGACAGAACGCGTTAGGATCTGATTGGAAAGCAGGCGACATTATGTATGCTGATCTAAACGGCGATGGCAAGATTTCAGGTGGTTCGGGAACATTGAATGATACCGGAGACTGGACTGTAATAGGTAATACAACTCCTCGCTATCTGTTTGGCCTCGATCTAAATGCTACTTGGAAAGGTTTCGATCTTCGTATGTTTTTCCAAGGAGTCATGAAACGTGATTACTGGCAGGGAAGCGCCTACATGTTTGGTGCAACCAGTAGTGGAATGTGGCATTCTACCGGTCTTGAAGGTGTAGATGATTACTTCCGTAACGATAACACATGGTCGGTTCAGGAGGGCTATCAGAGTCCTAATCTTAATTCGTATTTACCTCGCCCATTGTATAGTAATAAGAATTTACAGACTCAAACTCGCTATTTGCAGAATGCGGCTTATATTCGTTTGAAAAATCTACAGTTAGGATATACATTTCCTACAAAGTTAACTGCCCGGTATGGAGTTCAAAATTTACGCATTTATTTCTCCGGAGAAAATTTGTGGACTGGAACAAGTCTGGTTGACCAGTTTGACCCAGAAACAATTTCCGGTGGTTCAGGAGGCAATGGCTATCCTTTATCAAGAACTCTGTCATGCGGATTAAGTGTAACATTTTAATGGAGAACAATTATGAAACTCAATATTTTACAATTTTTAGCTGTAGCCGTACTGGCTACTTCAGTTGTTGCGTGTGAAGATTTTTTAGATAAGCAACCACCTTCTTACGTTGTTCCTGAAGACTACTATCAGGATGAAAACCAGGTTCAGAGTATAGCTAATCAGCTATACGCCGACATATTGCCCTCTCATAGCGGAGGTTATGGTACATTTGGATATGACAACCATACAGATAATCAAGCTACCTTTTCTGCGGACGGCAAATACGCAACAGATCAATGGAAAGTAGGTCAGACCAATAGTAACTGGTCGTGGGATAATATTCGTAGTATCAATTATTCTTTGAATACGATACTCAATTATTACAATAAAAACGAAATCGCCGGTTCAGACCGTAACATTCGTCAATATATTGGTGAGATTTACTTTTTCCGTGCTTACAGATATTTCAGTATGCTTCAACAATGGGGCGATTTACCCATATTGAAAGAAGCTATGCCCGATAACGAAGCGATTCTGGTGGCAGCCAACAAGCGCAGCCCACGTAACGAAGTGGCTCGTTTTATTCTCACAGATTTGGATAGCGCACAAATATATATGAGTGATAATTTTGATGATCGCCATAACCGATTGTCACCAGATGTAGCTATTTTGCTGAAATCACGCGTAGCATTGTTCGAAGGTTCGTGGCTGAACTATTTTAAAGGTACTGCTTTTGTTCCGAACGGCGAAGGCTGGCCCGGTAAAGCTAAAGATTATAATGCGAATTACGAATATCCTTCCGGCAATATTGATAATGAAATCACCTACTTTTTTACAGTAGCGGCAAAGAATGCGGAAATCATCGCTGATAAGTACAAAGGACACTTGACCTCAAATACGGGATTAGTGCCTCAATCGGAATCAGATCCTGATAATCCTTATTTTAGTATGTTCGGCAACATCGACATGTCCGGATATACGGATGTTTTATTGTGGCGTGAATATAGTAAAGGGTTAGGTGTTATGAACCAGGTGGAAGTTCCTGTTCAGCACGGAAATCATGGCATTGGCTTGACCCGCAGCATGGTTGAAGGTTTCGTAATGAAGGATGGTAAGCCCAGCTATGCTTCGCATGACGGTTTTTCTTATAATGATGAGACGCTGGCATTGGTTAGGAAAAATGCCGATCCTCGTTTGTACATATTCTTAAAAGAACCAAATCAGAAAAACTTATTTAAGAATATGGATGCAGAAGAAAATATGGGTGTGGAGAATGAGCCCTATCCGGTCATCTTATCGACTAATGCCGAGAAAGGCTATAGCACAGGTTATGCTCTTCGAAAAGGCGGTACTTTTGATAAAAAGCTTTGTGGTAATTATGAAGGTTATACCGGATCAATCGTATTTCGTGCCACAGAGGCTCTATTGAACTATATAGAAGCTGAATATCAGTTGACGCGCAATATCACTTCTGGAAAAATATTGGAATATTGGAAAACGATTCGTACAGCAGCGGGCTTCAAAGGCGCAGCTATTGATCCACAAGTGACCATTGATGCGACAGATATGACTAAAGAAAAGTTAGATTGGGGAGCTTATTCCGCCGGAGCATTGCTGACTGACCCTGTGTTGTATAATATTCGTCGTGAACGTCGTAGTGAATTGATGGCGGAAGGTTTGCGTTGGATGGATTTGATACGTTGGAGATCATTGGATCAAATGATTACAGAACCATATCATGTGGAAGGATTCCATCTTTGGAACACTCCGATGGAACAGTGGTATGTCGATCAGTTGGTTGCTGACGGTAGTTCATCGGCAAATGTCTCAAATGCCAGTTTAAGTGAGTATCTCCGGCCTTATCAGAAAAATATGGGATCCGAAAATTTATATAAGGATGGTTATACCTGGCATATGGCCCATTATTTACAACCATTGCCAATTAAACAATTCCTGTTGACGGCTTCTGACCATACATCCGTCCATTTATCTCCACTGTACCAAAATCCATATTGGCCCACAACACCGGCAATGCCTGCAGAAAAATAAAAGGATAGTGATCAGTCTGACTGACTTTTCCTAAAATCAAGCTCCATCCCAAGCGTATAGATTATACTTTGGATGGGGCTTTTTTATAATAACAAAACCGGAACATATTTTCAAGAACAGAAATAACGATAAGTTATGGGGTATAAATTTTTTAATTGCTTGCGTCCCGATTTAAAGTGCTTACTTTGTGGTGTACTAATAAAAACACTATAAATAAATTCATTTATGTTAAGCGAAAAAAGAAACAGTATGCTTCACGGGGTATTGTTAATAGCCCTGTTTTCATGTGCAGCCTTTTACATAGGCGACATGGAGTTCATAAAAAGACTCTCTTTCAGTCCGATGATCGTAGGTATTATTTTAGGTATGCTATATGCCAATAGCCTCAGAAACAATCTTCCGGAAACATGGGTACCGGGTATTCAGTTCTGCTCAAAACGTATCTTACGGATAGGCATTATTCTTTATGGTTTTAAATTGACTTTTCAGGATGTGCTGGCAGTGGGGCTACCTGCCATATTTATCGATGCCATTGTAGTAGCTACAACTATTCTCGGAGGTATCTTAATTGGACGTATGCTTAAGATGGACCGTGGGGTCGCACTACTGACTTCCATTGGTAGCGGCATTTGTGGTGCAGCCGCTATTTTAGGGGCTGAATCGACCATCCAGACCAAGCCATACAAAACTGCGGTAGCTGTGTCCACCGTAGTTATTTTTGGTACTCTGTCAATGTTTATCTATCCTATATTATATAGAAACGGAACTTTTATGTTGTCGCCCAACGAAATGGGAATCTTTACCGGTGCTACGTTACACGAAGTTGCACATACGGTAGGTGCGGGAAATGCGATGGGAAAAGAAATTTCCGATGTTGCCATTATCGTGAAAATGATCCGCGTAATGATGCTGGTTCCGGTACTGTTGATCACCAGTTTCATGGTATCCAGGGCAGCAGTGAAAACAGGCGGACAAGGCGGCCGCATGAAAGACATATCCATTCCATGGTTTGCCATCGGTTTTCTGGCAGTTATCGGTTTTAATTCTTTTGATTTACTGCCACAAGGGTTGATCACTTTCATCAATAATCTGGATACTTTTTTGCTTACCATGGCGATGACTGCATTGGGAGCCGAAACCAGCATTGACAAATTCAAAAAAGCTGGTGCCAAACCATTTATACTTGCTTCCCTGTTGTATCTATGGCTGATTGCCGGAGGATATTTTCTGGTTAAATTCCTTGCACCTGTTTTGATGTAAAAAAGTACCTTCCCGGATTCCGAAATGCCTTCGAAACTTTTCCGGTTGAGTTTCTGCAACTTTGTTGCACCTGCAATCCGCTACCTTTGTATCATAAACCTAATAATAAACATGATTATGGGACAATGCAAATGTGAAACGAATGCAAATATGCAGGTCAGAAATTGCCAGGAAGCAAATGGCTTCATAGGCGAATATTGGAAAGTAATGCTTTCATTGGTGATGTTGGTAGCAGGCGGTATAATGAATCAACTGGATATTGCTTTTTTCAAGGAAAATACAGTTTCTTTGGTTTGGTATGTATTGGCCTATCTGCCTGTCGGCTTACCTGTGATAAAAGAAGCATGGGACAGTATTCTCCAGAAAGATTACTTCAGTGAGTTTACGTTGATGTCAGTCGCAACATTAGGCGCTTTTTATATCGGGGAATATCCCGAAGGAGTTGCTGTCATGTTGTTCTATTCAGTTGGTGAATTATTTCAGGATCGAGCAATAGACAAGGCTAAACGTAATATCAGTGCCTTGTTGGATGTCAGACCCGAAAAGGCAATGGTAGTGAGAGGGAACGAGATCGTTACAGTCAATCCGAAGTCAGTCTTTATAAACGAAATTATCGAAATAAAAGCCGGTGAACGTGTACCGTTGGATGGAATTATGCTTAACGAAATAGCAGCATTCAACACAGCGGCCCTTACCGGAGAGAGTGTTCCACGAGATATTCGCAAAGGTGAGGAGGTACTTGCCGGTATGATTGTTACAGACAAAGTGATCCGGATGAAGGTGACAAAGCCTTTTGATAAAAGCGCATTGGCTCGTATTCTGGAACTTGTAGAGGACGCTTCTGAACGTAAAGCACCGGCCGAATTGTTTATTAGAAAATTCGCCCGTATATATACCCCTATTGTTATCGGCCTTGCCTTTTTGATTGTGCTGATCCCATATATCTATTCATTCATAAACCCGTTATTCGGATTTGTTTTTAATGATTGGCTGTATAAGGCATTGGTTTTTCTGGTGATTTCATGTCCGTGTGCATTGGTTATCAGTATTCCATTAGGATATTTCGGAGGAATTGGAGCAGCCTCCCGTTTAGGTATTTTGTTCAAAGGTGGAAATTATCTGGATGCCATAACCCGTGTCAATACAGTCGTATTTGATAAAACAGGTACTCTGACTAAAGGAGTTTTTGAAGTGGAATCCTGTGAAGTTATTCCAGGCGTTTCAAAAGAAGAACTGATACATATAATAGCTTCCGTTGAGAAAAATAGTACTCATCCGATAGCCAAAGCTATTGTTAGTTATGCCGAAAAGAAAAAGATTGGCCTTACTGCTGCTGAGAATATAGAAGAGGTTGCAGGTTATGGGTTAATGACTGAGGTTGATGGAGAAAAAGTGTTGGTCGGTAACGCCAGATTGTTGTCGAAATATTCCATTGAGTTTCCGGCGTATATTCTTTCGATAACGGAAACAACAGTCGTATGTGCTGTCGGAAATAAATATATAGGTTACATTACATTGTCCGATGTGTTAAAGGACGATGCAGCAGATACTGTCAGATCACTTAAAGAGTTAAATATTAAGAATATTCAGATTTTGTCAGGTGATAAACAGAGTATTGTTAGCATTTTTGCAAACAAACTGGGACTTACCCGGGCGTATGGTGATCTGCTACCGGAAGGAAAGGTAGAGCATATGGAAAAGCTGAAGGAAAACAAAGATAACCGGATTGCTTTTGTCGGTGACGGAATGAATGATGCTCCGGTACTTGCCTTAAGTGATGTAGGTATTGCGATGGGAGGGTTAGGAAGTGATGCCGCTATTGAAACCGCAGACGTGGTTATCCAGACAGATCAACCTTCGAAAGTGGCGACTGCCATAAAGGTCGGACGTTGTACGCGCCGCATCATCTGGCAGAATGTATCGCTGGCATTTGGAGTAAAATTGCTGGTAATGGTATTGGGAGCAAGTGGTATTGCAACTTTATGGGAAGCAGTTTTCGCAGACGTAGGTGTGACATTGATTGCCATAGTGAATGCTATTCGTATACAGAAAATGATTAAATGAGAATGGAAAATTTGTGTTTGAAGATATTAGAACAGAGAGGAATAAAACCTACTGCCATAAGGATGCTGGTTTTAAAAGCTATGATAGATGCGGAACAAGCTGTTTCACTTCTTGATTTGGAGAACAAACTGGATACTGTGGATAAGTCGAGCATATTCCGAACGATTACCCTGTTTGTTTCCCAACATCTGGCACATAGCGTAGATGATGGTACAGGATCTTTAAAATATGCAGTTTGTGACAGTGAATGTACTTGTGCCGTGAAAGATTTGCATACGCACTTTTACTGTGAATATTGCCATAAGACTTTCTGCCTTGAAAACATTCATGTCCCCGTAGTAGATTTGCCTGAAGGATTTGCCGTACGAAGCATAAATTATGTATTAAAAGGATGTTGCGCGGAATGTGCGGCAGAGCTGAAAAAAGGCCATTAAAAATAAAAGCGCATTGATATGATCTATCAATGCGCCTTCTTAAAAAAGGTAGTATAATTGTTATTACTTAATCAATTCCACAACTACTGCACGGTTCCAGTCATCATTTTCAAATTTAGTGCTGGTACCTTTGAATTCTGTAGTGATACGATCTTTAGCAATTCCGTACTTATTGACAAATACCTCTGTCACTGCATTGGCACGTCTTTCAGAAACAATTCTGTTAGCTTGTTCCGAACCACGTTTGTCGGCGTAACCAGTCAGACGAACACGGATTTCAGGATTTGCTTTTAAGAATTCAGCAATATTGAAGATACTTACTTCCTGTGAGAGTTCAATTTTACTGCTGTTGAACGGGAAAGTGATAGTACTTGGGAGAGCCTTGATTTCTGAATTATCGATTACGGTTTCTTCTTTGATAACCTCCGGCTTACGTGCTTTCAACTCAGCAATTTCGGCTTGTTGTGCAGCATTTTCTTTTTTCAAAGAAGTATAGTTTGCCTCTAAGTCAGAATAGTTGCTCTTAATTGCATTGTACTGACGTGAAGAGTAACCTTTCTTGAAACCGGTTTTTCCGAAACGGAAAGTAACGCCGGCTGTCAGCCCACTGATTCCATCGTTCGGGAAACCGCCGCGAACTACCATATCGTCGTCTAAAATAGCTCCCTGGTATTCAACATTGATATCGAAACGCTTTGAAATACGGTAGCGTGCCTGAATACCTGCATTGATTGTAAATGACTGGTCACCTTTGCGGATGAATGCTCCACCGATACCTGCAAAAGGAACGATGTCAAAACGACGATTTTCTTTATAAGGAGCGAAGAAATTGATCAGTCCAAACATAAAGTCTGCATGAACGGCACCATATTGATAATGTAACATTGAATTAGCTCCAGATGTAAATCCATGCAATGAGCCACCTGTACCCTGCAAACGAACTCCCCAATAAGGGTTGAACCATTTACCTACCGAAAGAGTCGGCATAAAAGTTATAGTGTTTCTGAATTTTGCATCTTTAGAGTTTTCAGCGAAGAGAGACTGCGCACCAAAGTTTAAAGACATATACCAGTTATTCCAAAATCCATTACCTTCGAAAGTTGTTTTGTACCCCGGAAGGCGTTCTGCATCATTGTTTTGAGCGAAAACGCTTGTGCTCATCAATGCTGCTAATGCAAACATAATAATACTTTTCTTCATTTTTTCTAAATTTTAAATTGGTTTGGTTAAACATTAATAGTTAATTATTCGCCAATAACTGTTTTATCGATCCGATTCATGTAAACCGGTTTTGCAAAAACAGCCGCAAAAATATAATTTATTTTTGTAGCTTGCAAATTTCCGCAAGCCTATTTCTGGGAAGTAAATTTTGAATTAAATGCAAACCTTTGTAAAATAGGTATTTATAATTGGAATAGAAAAAGAGCGTTTAGATCGCTTTGCAGAGCTATTCACATAAATTTGTTTCTCAGCAGATTATAATAATTAAATAGGTATAATACCAATATAAAGCTCTACAAACAAAATGAATGATTTGTTAATTCCTTATGTTCCGATTTTCATCTTTCATAACTTCTCTTATCAATCTCCACTTGAAGAACGATGCACTTACAATGTTTGAATTTTAAAACTCACATTTTCTTAAGGTATTATGATTTGTCCTTTCTTCCATAAACTTTTTCTATTTCTATTAAGTTATTATAATCAAAAGATCATTGATATGAATCAGATAAGAATTAAACGTGTATATGAAGATCCTTCGGAACAGGATGGCTATCGTGTACTGGTTGACCGGCTTTGGCCTCGTGGAATGAAAAAAGAATATTTAAAGTATGATTATTGGGCGAAGGAACTGACTCCCTCTTCCGATTTGAGAAAATGGTTTCACGGAGATATCCCAGGACATTGGGAAGAGTTTGCGGCAATGTACCGGAAAGAGCTTGAAACCTCCGATAAAGTAACTGATTTTTTAGTCCGGATACATCCTTATAAAACAGTCACTCTTTTATATGCTTCTAAGGAACCGGTTTATAATCATGCCCGTATTTTACAGGCGTTTCTGGAGGATCGCCTGAAAAACTGATTTCTTATAGAAACCTATGCCAACACGAATCTTTTTTGTACTTTTGCGCCATCTTTTTAAAAACAACATCAAAAAAGAATCATATGGGAGGTTTTTTCGGAACAGTCTCGAAAACGAGCTGTGTGACCGATTTATTCTACGGCACAGACTATAACTCACACCTGGGAACAAAACGGGGAGGACTGGCGACATATAGTGAAGAACAAGGATTTATCCGTTCGATCCACAATTTACAAAGTTCATATTTCCGGACTAAGTTTGAGGAGGAACTTGATAAATTTAAAGGAAATGCCGGTATAGGCATTATTAGTGATACAGACGCACAACCCATTATTATCAATTCACATCTTGGCAGATTCGCCATTGTTACAGTCGCAAAGATCACCAACCTCAAAGAACTTGAAGAGGAACTACTCTCACAAAACATGCATTTCGCCGAACTTAGTTCGGGTAACACCAATCAGACTGAACTTATTGCTTTATTGATTATTCAAGGAAAAAACTTCGTTGAAGGGATTGAAAACGTATATAACCATATCAAGGGATCGTGTTCCATGCTTCTGTTAACAGAAGATGGAGTGATTGCCGCACGTGACAAATGGGGACGTACTCCTATAATTATCGGTAAAAAAGAGGGGGCTTATGCTGCTACCAGTGAATCCAACAGTTTTCCGAATCTTGATTTTGAAATAGAACGTTATTTAGGTCCCGGTGAGATTGTCCGTATGCACGCCGACCGTTTAGAACAACTCCGTAAGCCCAACGATAAAATGCAGATTTGTTCATTCCTTTGGGTATATTACGGCTTTCCCAATTCATGCTATGAAGGCCGTAATGTAGAGGAAGTGCGTTTCACGAGCGGAATGAAAATGGGAGAACAGGATAATTTTGACGCCGATTGCGTTTGTGGAATCCCGGATTCGGGTATTGGACAGGCATTAGGTTATGCAGAAGGGAAAGGGATTCCTTATCATAGAGCCATTACTAAATATACTCCCACCTGGCCTCGTAGTTTTACTCCGAGTAAGCAGGAATTACGTTCTCTGGTAGCAAAGATGAAATTAATACCTAACCGTGCAATGCTTCAGGACAAGCGTATCATCTTTTGTGACGACTCCATTGTACGCGGTACGCAGTTGCGCGATAATGTGAAAATACTTTTTGATTATGGTGCAAAAGAAGTACATATGCGTATTGGATGTCCACCGCTGATTTATGGCTGTCCCTTTATTGGGTTTACTGCCTCAAAATCAGACATGGAACTGATCACCAGACAAATAATAAAAGACTTGGAAGGAGATGAAAACAAAAACCTGGATAAATATGCTACTACCGGTTCACCGGAATATGAAAAAATGGTAAGTATTATTGCTGAACGTTTTGGACTTTCTTCCCTCAAATTCAATACGATTGAAACACTAATTGAAGCTATCGGACTGCCAAAATGTAAGGTCTGCACCCATTGTTTCGATGGCTCCAGCTGTTTCTAAGTAGCTATTAGTGACTAAATATAGAATAATGTATTAAAAAAGAGCCGTGAATTGCTTGGCAGTTCACGGCTCTTTTTTTACCTTTACAGGCGTGAAAAATAATAGATTAGCAAATTATTAATTCTTAATGATATGAATTTAGTAGAACGTTTTTTAAAGTATGTAAGCTTTGACACACAGTCGGACGAACTGACAAGACTTACTCCCAGTACTCCGGGACAGATGGTATTTGCCGAATATCTAAAGTCCGAATTAGAGTCTTTGGGGTTAGAAGATATAACATTGGATGAAAACGGTTATCTTTTTGCAACATTGCCGGCCAATACAGACAAGGAATTACCTGTTATCGGTTTCATAGCACATATGGATACGAGTCCCGACATGAGTGGAAAAAATGTAACTCCACGCATTGTAGAAAAATATGATGGTTCGGATATTGTACTCTGTGCCGAAGAAAACATTGTGCTTTCACCGGCTCAATTTCCCGAATTGCTTGATCACAAAGGAGAAGATCTGATTGTCACCAATGGTAAAACCTTATTAGGAGCAGACGACAAAGCAGGTATTGCCGAGATTGTATCAGCCGTTGTCTATCTGCAAGAACATCCCGAAATTAAACATGGCAAAATCCGGATCGGTTTCAATCCGGATGAAGAAATAGGTGAAGGTGCTCATAAGTTTGATGTTCAGAAATTCGGATGTGAATGGGCTTATACGATGGACGGAGGAGAAGTCGGGGAATTGGAGTTTGAAAACTTTAATGCCGCTGTTGCCAAAATCATTTTTAAGGGACGTAATGTGCATCCGGGCTATGCGAAACATAAAATGATTAACTCTATCCGCATAGCCAACCAATTCATCACCATGCTTCCCCGGCATGAAACTCCGGAACATACTTCCGGATACGAAGGATTCTATCATCTTATCGGTATCCAGGGGGATGTAGAGCAGAGTACTGTATCCTATATCATTCGTGACCATGATCGCAATAAATTTGAAGATCGCAAGAAAGAAATAGAGCATCTGGTAAACAAGATCAACGCAGAGTTTGGTAAAGGTACCGCCACTCTTGAGTTGCGTGACCAATACTATAATATGCGAGAAAAGATTGAGCCTGTGATGCATATTATCGATACTGCTTTTGCCGCAATGGAGGCTGTAGGCGTGAAGCCGAATGTGAAACCAATTCGTGGAGGAACGGATGGAGCCCAATTGTCATTCAAAGGTTTACCCTGTCCTAACATCTTTGCAGGTGGGCTGAACTTCCATGGCCGCTATGAATTTGTTCCGATCCAGAACATGGAAAAGGCAATGAAAGTCATTGTGAAGATTGCTGAACTTGTAGCTTCTAAATAATCATTATTTATATAATTCTTAAATTCTCATTTCATGAAAACCACTCCATTTACCGAGAAACATATCGCACTTGGTGCTAAGATGCACGAGTTTGCAGGATATAACATGCCTATTGAATACACCGGTATCATTGACGAACACCTTACTGTCTGTAATAATGTCGGTGTTTTCGATGTCTCCCACATGGGTGAATTTTGGGTGAAAGGGCCTCATGCATTGGCTTTTTTGCAGAAAGTGACCTCAAATAACGTGGCAGCTTTAGTGCCGGGCAAAATTCAATATACCTGTTTTCCGAATGAAGACGGCGGTATTGTTGACGACCTGCTGGTCTATCAATATGAACCGGAAAAGTATTTATTGGTTGTCAACGCTTCAAACATAGAGAAAGACTGGAATTGGTGCGTCTCTCACAATACAGAAGGAGCCGAACTGGAAAATTCTTCTGATAATATGGCGCAACTCGCCGTACAAGGTCCGAAAGCTATTCAAGCTCTGCAAAAGTTGACAGACATTAACCTTTCCGATATTCCTTATTATACATTTAAGGTTGGTGAGTTTGCCGGTGAGAAAAATGTGATTATTTCTAATACGGGATATACCGGAGCCGGTGGATTTGAACTTTATTTCTATCCTGATGCTGCCATAAAGATCTGGAATGCCGTTTTCGAAGCAGGAGCCGAGTTTGGCATTAAGCCGATAGGACTTGGCGCACGTGACACACTTCGACTTGAAATGGGATTCTGCCTGTATGGCAATGATCTGGATGACACTACCTCTCCTATTGAAGCCGGACTTGGTTGGATTACTAAATTCGTGGATGGCAAGAACTTTACAAATCGCCCAATGCTTGAAAAACAGAAGGCTGAGGGCACAGTCCGCAAACTGGTAGGTTTTGAAATGATCGACCGTGGTATTCCCCGACATGGTTACGAACTGGTAACAGCCGAAGGTGATAAAATCGGGATTGTGACTTCGGGCACAATGTCTCCAACCCGTAAAATCGGTATTGGCATGGGATATGTAAAGCCTGAATATAGCAAGGTCGGTACGGAGATATGCATCGATATGCGTGGCCGTAAGCTGAAAGCTGTGGTAGTAAAACTGCCTTTCCGTAAATAAACATTGAGAAAATAATAAGTTGAAATCCCTCTCTGCCTCAAAGGACAGAGGGGGATTTTTATGTAAGTACAGGGGGCCACTATCATGAAACCGGCCCCGCTGAATCAGATCAAGCGGATCACCCGCCACGACACTTTATAAAAGCTCATCCAAATGATCCTTCCGTACATCCGCCAATGATAAAATCACTGCAAAACAGCTGCCTTTCCCCTTCTCTGAATGCACTTCTATACGCCCTGACAATCGCTCGATAATAACTTTAGAAATAGCAAGTCCGAGACCGCTTCCCTGTTCAAATTCGTCTGTTTTATAAAAACGGTCAAAAATCATCATAAGTTCCTTTTCATCGATTCCCTTACCGGTATCTTTTACATATATACAAACTTCATGATGTTCTTCGTCCACTTTGCATCCCAATATTATATGACCATTTTGAGTAAACTTATTTGCATTATTCAAAAAGTTGGAGATAACCTGAGTAAAACGGAAACGATCAATATGCACAAGTAAAGGAACCGGATTACCCAATTCAAGATGAAACTGCAAGGAAGGCTGAATTAACGGCTGATACGTCAGATAAATCTCTTTCATAATCTCTGTCATATCCCATTCCTTTATTTCGAAATCCAGACTTCCGGAGTCCAGACGGGATATTTCCAGCACATCATTAATAAGCTTCAAAAGCAATTCATTATTATGATTGATGATATCAAGCATACTTGCCTTTTCATACGGATCTATCTCTTCGGAACCTTCGCCTATCAACACATTCGCAAATCCGACAATTGCATTGAGCGGGGTACGAATTTCATGACTCATATTATTAAGGAAAGATTGTTTTAATTCAGCTTTCTCAGCCATTTGTTTAGCCAGAATCAACTGATGCTCACGTTCTACCGCCTCCTGAATATTCTGCATGATACCTGCCAGCATCATCTCGCCTTCTACATCTTTCAGACTCCGGCAGCGCAATTCGTACCATTGATATTCTTCCGTTTCATCAAAACAAAAACGTGCCCGTTGTATTTGCATGCCCGGAGATTTGTAAAGTGCTTCGTAAAAAGAACTCAATAACTGAGAATCATCGGGATGTACATACTCTAAAAAGGTGCTTCTCTTAACCCTCCTTTTTCCCATACCTGTCAGACGCGTATAATTATCGTCAAATTCAATGTCATCTCCCTGCATATTCCATAATGAAATCTGCCCTCCGTCGGCAGAAAGAGTCAACCGTTTGTGTGCTTCTTCCAATATTTGTAAGTTCTTACGTTCTATCAGAGAACGTCGCCGCGTACGCAACAGGCTGATTGATATGAAAATGAATGCAAGAATAAATAGCACACCCAATAAATAAACCTCCCTTCGGTAATGGTCATAGAACGGATAATTAATAATACGCACATCCTTTGCCACATTTCCAATATCATAACCATTATAGGACGAAAAGACACTCCAATCCAGCACATACTCTTTCTCCAGATCCCTTATCTTAGGCATACCTATTTTCTCTTTATTCATTAGCCGGACGGATAAACCGGTAACAGCTTGTGCAGAGATCTCTTCAGTAGCCATATAACCACCTACAATTTTACTCCCATCTCCAAATCCCTCGCGTACACAACTGAAAGAAGGTATATTCAGAGCATTTACTATCGGAAGCGATACCAGATCAAATTTATCAAGTAAGAATGCCTTCCTCTCTTGCTCACATTTCGAATTTTCCATCATAACAAGCAAAGAAGCACCTTTTATGTACCGGAAAGGGCAGAGACTCACAGTCAGTTCCTCCTTTTCTGATTTATGATTTGCGACAGCAGGCATCAGACTGTAATACTCTATCATTTCTCTCATTTCCTTGTATTCATACTCCATAGAAAACGCTGACTTATGCCCCAAAATCTGCACATTCTTTCTGTCGATAACCCGATTCAGCAAGTCAAAAGATTTATGCCCAAGAGCAGTTAAATCAATATTATAAACAATCTCCATATTTACATGGGGTTGCAAAGACTTTATAAAATCCATATTGCGTTTAAAGTCCGGAGTATCTCTCAACACATATACCTTTCTGGATTCATACTCTTTTATAAGATTTTCATCAGGGAAATGCACGTTGCAGGCTACCACAGGAATAGAATAGAGAAGGCGATGACGGGTCGATAACAAAGAAAAAGCAGCTTGGTCTCCTACCACTAAAATAAGATCTATCGGCTTAGTTTTCAGAATTTCAAGATAATTACCTATATGTTCCATTTCGACTTTCTGGTCGAAACGGTCACAATCAAGGTAAAATTCATCAAACACCGGCTCTATACCCTGCGCTTTAAACTCTTGTTTTACAAGTTCTTCAAAGCGTCCATGCCCGATTTTATCTTTTGAACAAAAATAAATAAGAGAAATGTTTTTTTTAATCCGATGATTTGTGACATACCACTGTTTGGAATTATACCCACATAAGAAGACCCCCAATAAAAGAATGAAGGCAGAAATGTATTTGCATTTAGGGTCTGTGAGTCTCATAGCTTATTTTCTACCGGTCAAAATAATATAATTTCCATCAATACGGTAATGTCTGATTATAAAATGGTAGCATTATTATACCTTTTTGTTCACTCAGATGTTCTGGAAATAAAAAGTATAAATAGTAAAAAGCCTACAAGTTGTGAACTTGTAGGCTTTTTATCTACTTACCATCCGATAAGTTTGCGGAGAGACAGGGTTTTGAACCTACAACTCTAACCGCTTATATTTCAGCTACTTCGCTTTCAAAATTTCAAATAGGTAACGAAACAGTAACGATTTTCAGATGTTGGGCTTGTCCAACTTTGACCGCTGTTTGTCTGCCTAACTTTCGGGTTCAAAGATACGGCTTTCTTTTGAAACTCGCAAATATCTGATAATAAATATTTTTGGGTTAGTGCAAGGTGCAAGCTATATATATAAATATATACTTGCACCTTGCACTAAAAAAAAGCACTGGGGTACAAATGGTTAAAACAAAATCCGTATCTTCGTAACCGATTAAAAACAAACGTGTATGATAATAACTAACCGTGAAGAAGTAATAGATAAAGCGTTCGGCGTATTTGTCAGGATGAACTACGAGAAAGCAAGCATCATCACGCTTGCCAAAGCCTGCGGGGTGACAAAAACGGGTATCGTTTATTATTTTCCGCACAAGTTGGATTTATTCATGGCTGTGGCGGACAAATACGTGTTGCAAATGCACGAACCGGAAAACAAGTTTGCCGCTCCTGCCGATACGTTGACGGAGTTCATCGGGCAATACGTGGCGGGAGTAGCCGCTTCCATGAAAAGGATTGTTGAACTGATTGGCGATAATAGCAGCCCGCATGATTGTAGTCCTAACTTCTACTACTTTCATTTCCTGTCACAAGTGCGCATGTACTATCCGGGTATCAGGCAGAAAATTGAGAAAATCTACCGACAAGACTATGACCTATGGGAGAAAGTCATACAGAAGGCAAAAGAAAGCGGGGAAATCAGGAGCAACACGGACGTGAAGAAAACGGCTATCTTGTTCCGGCAAATGTTTTTAGGACTGTCATACGAACAAGCATTTCTGAACGGTCTGAACGTGGACGAACTGGCAGAAAATTTTCGCCATATCTATTCGCTGCTTAAAGCCTGATACTCTTTTGTTTTTTTAACCTCTATTATTTTTGAACAGATGTTCAAAAAGTGATATTTTTATCTTATCTTTGGAGCGAAGCAAAATTCAGCGACATGGATAAGGTTCAGAAACAGAGAGGAAGCATCGTTCTGTACAAGGAAGAAAGAAACGGTGCGGACTACATACGGATAGAGTATGTAAACAGTCAGGCTGTCGCCCTGCTGCTCGCCCAAGATACGGACGTGGAAAAGACAGGCAATAGTTCTGCCTACATACCTGCCACCGCTTTTAAACTGCCGGATTTCTATGACCGCTATTCGCCCCACGCCTATATTGATTACAGCCGGGTTTACGTGCGGCATCCCAAACCTAAAAGGGAATACATACTGCCGAGAGGCTACCTCGAACTGCTGGAACAGAAGCGGTACAGCCTTTCCACCATAAAAGCCTATAAAATCTATTTCAGCGACTTCATGGAATACCACAAGGGGCAAGACCTTGACCTGCTGACGGTCGAGGACATAAACAGCTATATGCTCCACATGGTAAAGGAAAAGCACATATCCGCCACCCAGCAGAACATGCGCATCAACGCTATCAAGTTCTATTACGAGAAAGTCCGGAAAGGCAAGCGGCAATATTATGGCGGGATAGCCCGTGCAAAAGAGTACAAGGCATTGCCCGAAGTATTAAGCCGGGAAGAAATGAAAAGCATCTTTGCACAGTTATCCAATCGGAAACACAGGTGCATGATTTCTCTTATTTACTCTGCCGGACTACGCCGAAGCGAACTTCTGAACCTGACACCCCAAGACATCATCAGCGAACGGATGCTAATCAGGATTGCCGGAAAAGGCAAGAAGTGCAGGTATTCCCTACTGTCGGAAAAGCTGCTCAACGAACTAAGGGCTTACTACCGGGAATACAGACCGCAAAAATGGCTTTTTGAGGGCGAACAGGCAGGCGAACAATACTCGCCCAGCGCATTGGTTAAGATATTGAAAGAAGCGGCAAGGAAAGCCGGAATAAAGCATCGGGTACACCTGCACATGCTCCGGCACACGTTCGCCACCCACCTGCTGGAACAAGGGACAGACCTAAGAACCATACAGGAACTTATGGGACATACCGATATAAAAACAACGGCAATTTATCTGCACGTATCGAACGCCTATAAAGCAAAAATCCCCAATCCGCTGGATTGTTTGGATGATGATTAGACAATGATTTAATAGTGAATAGGAACTACACCATAAGGTGCGTTTATCGAAAAATTCAAGACAATTAAAACAACTATGAATCAGCAGTTTATAGCGAAGTGGCAAAAACAACGGAAATAAC